>CALCJE010000166.1 GCA_937965665.1 uncultured Bacteroidales bacterium | reverse complement strand
TCGTTATACCACAAAGAAGTGTACGAGCCATTTCCACCACGGGCCGTTGCAGTATAAGTACCAGGCAGAGTATTATAACAAATCGTGGTTGAACCTCCGCTGAGGCTGGCCGATAAATCATTGTAAACAGTAATGGTGCTGGTGCCGGTATTTACAGTTCCGCACGAACCACTGGTTACTGCACAATAGAATGTGGATGTTGATGTGAGATTACCCGGCTCAAAAGTTTGGGTAGTAACATCGGTCGAAACCCCGTTTTTATACCACAAATATGTGTAAGTACCATTGCCGCCATTGCCGGTTGCAGTTAAAGTGCCGGGCGCTGAATTATAGCAGATAGGGGTTGCCCCGCCACTGATGCCAGCTGATAAATTTCCGTAAACGGTTATAGTGGTGGTTGAGGTATTTACTGTTCCGCACGAACCGCTGGTAACTGCGCAGTAGAATGTGGATGTTGAAGCAAGGTTCCCCGGGGCATACGTCTGTGTTGTAATACCGGTTGAAACCCCGTTTTTGTACCATAAGTAGGTGTATGATCCGGTTCCGCCATTGCCGGTTGCCGTTAAGGTACCTGGCGCGGTATTATAACACAATGGACTTGTTCCGCCCGAGATGCTGGCTGAAAATTCGCCATACACGGTAATAGTGGTGGTTGAAGTATTTACCGTTCCGCAGGAGCCGCTGGTTACTGCGCAGTAGAATGTAGATGTTGATGTAAGGTTACCCGGGGCATAAGTCTGTGTAGTAACGCCGGTTGAAACCCCGTTTTTGTACCACAAGTAAGCGTACGAGCCGGTTCCGCCACTGCCTGTGGCTGTAAAAGTACCAGGTGCTGAATTGTAACATACTGGGGATGCCCCGCCCGAAATAGTTGCACTTAAAGTGGAATAGGCTGTTACTGTAATATTTGCACAACCGCTACTAAAAAGTGAGTTATTATAATTTCTTGCATAATACACCGTTGTGGTTGATGGATTTACGGTAATTGAATTGCCGGTTCCGATCTGTGTGCCTCCGCAGCTTCCTGTGTACCAGTACACTGTGCCAACAGCTCCATTGGCTGTAAGCTGGGTACTTGTTCCGTTACAGATTGGATTTACTGAAGCTGAAATAGAGGTCGGATCAGAAGGCGGAGGAGTGCTTGATGTGGTGAAACTGACCTGTGCACCGTAAGCGGTACCATTTGCATTGGTGGCATAGGCTCTCACATAATAAGTTGTGCCTGCCGACAGTGAAGTTATTGAGCTTGAAAAAGTGCCAGTTCCACTTCCATCAGAAGTATGACTGTTGCTTATAGTGGGTGTTCCTGATGTATTCCAGCAAACGCCCCTGGCTGTAACCGCCGAACCTCCGTCGGCAGAAACATCACCTCCCGAAGCGGCGGAAGATCCGGTAACTGACGAAACGGCTGTTGTTGAAACGGTAGGTTGCACTGATTCGTAAGCAGCATCGAAACACATGGTAAAAATGGTACCGCCGGCACCACCGTTATGCGAAAATTTAATCCAGGTATAAGGCTGCGTTGAATGAATCTTAATTCTGGCTCCTGCATTACCGCTTGCAGCTGCGTCATTTGTACATGTCAGAACATTGCCCGAAATGGTCCATGCGCCGGAACAGTCCCCGGCAACCATCACAATTGACGGAGTTCCGTTGCTTACAGTTACTGTAAAAGCTTCTGTAGTATTAGTACCTGCCAGGTTATACATAATATCATTTAATGCGATACTGAAGTTGGTCTGGAAAGTAGCCGGACCGCTTTGCCCAGTCCAGATACTGTATGCTTTTTCGTTAATCCCACAGGCTGTGTATGCCGAACTGTAGGTGGTGAAATTACCCGTGAGTTCTTTATCAACGGTAATTCCATTGGCAGTAAAAGGAAAATCGTTGTATCCTTTTTCGGATGTGCAGGTTTGTGCATACAGTCCTGATATTCCGAAACATAAGATAGCAATCAGTAGTAAAAATATTTTTTTCATAACTGTTATTTTAAGTTGACGTTTTAATTTCTGCTATTGACCTGGGTTTCGGAAACTTCCCACACTTCATTCACTTTTTGCAGGGTAAGCTTTAGCTCGATTACCTTAGGCTGAGTTTTATAATCGTAAGTGTATTCGTAAAATACAATGGCAAAAGTTGGCGTGATTTCACAATTCTTAAAAAGGAAAAAAGCATTCTCAAATGAAGGAGAGGCTTGTGACATGGGCAAAAATTTTAGCCTTTCTCCATTTTTAGAAACATTTAAATCGATGGAGAAAATAGTTGGAGCCCAGTAATTAATATATACTTCATCCGGCTTCCCGTTTTTGTCAATCGGAATATATGGTTGAAGTTCCGGCAGGTCAATGCATTTCTGCAAAATAGCAGTCATATCATGTTGTGTTTGCCCCCACGAACATGCTGCACCGAGCAGCATGATGAAAATCAGATAGTATCGCTTCATATTTTTTTTGTTTTTAGGTTTTTGCTTAAGGTGTATTCTTTTTGTTTAGTTCCAATCTTATGGCATTGTCAGGAGATCTGGCATGCAACTGAAGACCTGTGGTTTGCATGCAATTGCTGTGAATTTTCATTTCTTTCATATCCATTAATTATTATCAGTTTTTGTAAATTCAATGAGTTAATTTCAAATTAATCAGCATAATAAAGTCGGGTATTTCAGTTTTTCAGGTTGAAAACCGATTTTAAAAAGTGCCATTTTTTTAGATTAATCCCTGCTCAGCCATGTTCCCTTTTCGGTATTTAATGAGGGTTACTTTCTGTATTACAAAAGAAAACTATTCGGGGCCCTTTGTATGTAGCTGAAATGCTGATTTTTCTGTAGGATATTTCCTACATGGAAGCTGGTTTGTTGAATACAACAAAAAAAAATCCCCTGGCGGGGAAAGGAATACAGCAGTAAATTTTTACCTGGATTGTACAATGAAAACCAAGCTATGTGAGCCGCAAACACACAGGATCACGTTCGGAACATGAACGATTAAATCAGATTTTTTTCAATACAGTATTTGGTCAGTTCGGTGTTTTTAGAGAAATTCATTTTCTCCATAATCCGGCTGCGGTAAGTACTCACCGTTTTATTCGAAATAAAAAGGTCTTTTGCAATTTCAACCAGCGACTTTCCGGTTGCCAGTTTGATCATAATATCAAATTCCCGGCCCGAAAGGATTTCGTGTTCCTGCTTGTTTTCTTCCCTCGATATATTGATCGCCAGGTTTTCGGCAAGTGATGGTGAAATATATTTCTGCCCGTCGGCAATGCGTTTTATGGCGAGAATTAATTCTTCCGAAGCCGTATCCTTGGTCAGATAACCTGAAGCGCCCAGGGCAAGCGCTCTTCGGGCATATTGTTCCTGTGGATGCATACTTAACATCAGCACGTTGGTTGCAGGCCATCTGTTTTTTACAGCCTGAAGTATTTCGAGGCCATTTTTATCGGGTAGTGAAATATCCAGCAAAATAATATTGAAATTCTCCTTTTCGCATAAATTCATAAGTTCTTTGCCCGATCCTGCTTCAGTAATTACCATACCGGGGTGCGATTGCCCCAGTATCTGCTTTAAGCCATCACGCACAATTTTGTGATCGTCACATATCAGAATTGTCATGGAACTATCAATTTTTAAACGGAATAGAAAGTGTGATTACTGTACCTCTGTTTGTATTGTTACCAATGGAAAAAGTACCCCCCATGGAGTCGGCTCTTTCTTTCATGCTTATCAGCCCGAATGAGTTTTTAGCTGTCCGCTGCAGATCGGTAATGCCAATTCCATTGTCGCCGATCCATAAAATTACATTTTCCTCATTCCTGGCAAGTTTTATTTCAACCGTGGTTGCTTTCGAATGACGGGCAATATTAGTGAGCGATTCCTGAACAATCCTGTAAATAATGAGCGAAGGCTCAGGAGGCAGTTCAATGGAAATATCCATATCGCAAAAAACCTTTATACCCGTTCGCTGCGAAAATTCGTTGCTGTGCCAGTCGATGGCTGCAACCAGGCCCAAATCTTCAATAATATCAGGCCGTAACTGTGATGTTATGCGCTGCACGGTTTTAATGGTATCACCAACCAGGTTTGAAACTTTCGATATCCTGGTAGCAGTTTCGGGGGAATCAACATTTTGCCTGATAAACCCCAGGTCAATTTTAACGGCTGTCAGTGCCTGGCCAAGGTCGTCGTGCAGGTCGCGCGAAATGGCAATACGTTCGTTTTCACGTACCTGGTTTATATACTGGGTTAATTTATGCAATTGCTCAAGCGAGCTGTTTAATTCTTCTTCAATAGCTTTGCGTTCAGTAATATCAATACCAACGCCTATCAGGTAAAAGCGTCCATCTCTTTCAAATTTTAGTGCGTTTAAAATAAAAGGGATAGCCCGCCTGTCTTTAGTCATCAGCATTGCTTCTATAGTTACCTTGCCGGTTTCATTAAGTGCCTCAAACGATTTCATCACGGCTTCATGGGTTTCAGGATGATGCCACTCAAGCACATGCTTGTTTTTCATTTCTGAAGCTTCATAACCAAAAGTACTTTCATGCTGTTTATTCCAGGTAACCAATCGCATTTCGGGATATGTGTACAGGTAAAATATTCCGGGTATGCTTTGAAGCAGGGCGCTTGAGAATTGTTGTTCCCTTTTTAGTTTTTCCTCCCTTTTCCTGAGCACATCGTTATTCTTGATCAGCTTTTCGGCAGATTTTTCCAGTAACTCAACCTGCCTGGCAATGGTTTGCTTTTGTTCAAAAAGATTAATAAAAACCTCAATTTTGCCCAGTAATACCTTGCTGTTCACAGGCTTAAAAATATAATCGACGGCTCCGGAAGTATACCCTTTGTATTCGTCTTCGTCGTTTACATGTTTGGCCGTAATGAATATTATCGGGACTTTTTCCCCCAATCTTTCCTGGTTTAGTTTCTGAGCGAGTTCATACCCATTCATGCCCGGCATCATTACATCGAGTATGGCCAGGGCCAGAACCATTCCTTGCGTTACTTCAAGAGCTTCTTCACCTGAAAGTGCTTTTACCAGGTTGATTTCCATTTTACTGGTTAAAACTTCAAGATAGTGAAGGTTTATAAGATTGTCATCAACAATGAGTATGTTGGGAAGAAGTTTCATCGGCTGCTTAAAACAGAATTATGCATGCTATAAATAGCAAATTTACTGTAAACATATATAATTATCAAACTTATTTCGGTTTAATGAAGTTGGATGCCAAAGCATTTTGAGGCATTACGTTATTCGAAATTTTTCGCAAATAGTGCTATCAGCCAACTTCATAACCATATCTATTCCTGATTATTCCGGTGGATGGCCGTCAGCCTTTACATCCAAAAAATATTTAAAATTGCAGTATACACCTTATTTTCAACATCATACAATAATCAGGCATAAAATTTGAAGGGCTTAAATGTCACATTTATGTAAAAATCAGTGGGCTTTTCTGGTGTTTTTCTACCTTTGCAAAAAAAATATATCTATGAACAGAGGTCCTATATCCCAGTTTATTGAGCATCATTACAGGCATTTTAATTCAGCCGCTTTGGTTGATGCAGCAAAATCGTACGAAACACACCTGCTCGAGGGCGGCAAAATGCTGATATCAATGGGTGGCGCCATGAGTACTGCCGAGCTGGGTATTTCGTTAGCCGAAATGATCCGACAGGATAAAGTTCAGATTATCAGCTGTACTGGGGCTAACCTTGAAGAAGATATTATGAACCTGGTTGCACACACACACTATCGCCGGGTTCCCAACTACCGCGATCTTACCCCCGAGCAGGAAAACGAACTGCTTGAGAAAGGGCTGAACCGTGTTACCGATACCTGCATACCCGAAGAAGAGGCTTTCAGGAAAATACAACACCATATTGTAAAAATATGGAAAGATGCCGAAGCAAAAGGAGAGCGCTTTTTCCCGCACGAATTTATGTACAAGTTGCTGCTGAGCAAAGTGATGGAAAAAGATTACGAAATTGATCCCAAACACTCGTGGATGCTGGCTGCTGCCGAAAAAAACCTGCCCATCATTGTTCCGGGTTGGGAAGACAGCACCATGGGAAATATATTCGCTTCCTACTGCATTAAAGGTGAACTGAAACCCTCAACCATGAAAACCGGTATTGAGTACATGATGTGGCTTACCGATTGGTATCGTGCCAATTCAGCCGGTAAAGGCGTTGGATTTTTCCAGATTGGCGGTGGTATTTCGGGCGATTTCCCGATTTGCGTGGTGCCCATGATGTACCAGGACCTGGAATGGCATGATGTTCCGTTCTGGAGTTATTTCTGCCAGATTTCTGATTCAACCACCTCGTACGGATCCTATTCGGGTGCTGTGCCCAACGAAAAAATCACCTGGGGAAAACTGGCCATCGATACGCCTAAGTTTATTGTTGAGAGTGACGCCACCATTGTAGCCCCGCTGATTTTTGCCTGGCTGCTGAAATGGTAAATCCCTAAAGTATTATTGTACATCCAGGCTAATTGCCTGATAATTATATTCAACTGTAGAATTCCCGCCAGGAATGCTATCCATGCACCTGGCGGGATTTTTTTATACACAATTATAATGTAAAAATTTATCGGAAAAGGGAAGTATTTCTATTACTTTTTAGCACCAGGGCTATAGATATATACTAAACCCTACTACAGTGTCTCGTATTTACAAGTATAAACTAGTCGTACTTCTATGCGTTTTCCTGCTACCTGCAGTTTTACTGGCCGGTAACCAATGGGTTAGCATTTCTTCACAATCACCTTCAGCTGCAACTATTACCTCCTCTGCTTTAAACAGCAGTTCCATCGAAATTGCAATCGATATTCCCGGTTTCTATTTTTCAGAACTTCAATCCGAAGGCAAAACCTTTAAAAACCCACTGCTTCCCCAGGGCCACCCCATGCTTCAGCAAGGCTGTCCTGATCTGCAGAAGCTGAGTTTTACCCTGCAACTGCCGGCTAACGGAATCAATACTTTGAGTATCGTTTCGTCCGAATTTATTGAGTATACCAATATTGATATTGCGCCATCAGCCGGCGACCAGGTGCGTACCGGAACCATCGGTAATCAACCGGAAGGCCTTGCATACACGACTAACGCATTTTTCCCGGGCGAATTATACAACGCCGAACAACCATACGCCGTCCGCAATACAAGGGCCCAGGCAATACAGGTTTTCCCGTTCCAGTACAACCCGGTAACCAGGGTTTTACGCGTGTATTACCAGCTCACCCTATCGGCTGACATCACCACCGATAAACCAGGTAGCTATGATTCAGAAAACAACCACGATATCAAAAATATTGAAGGTTTAGGCATTACTTGCATCAACCAACCGGTTTCAAGGTTAAAATCCGGGCAACTTCCCTCCGACCGCGGCTGCATGCTTATAATATGTCCGGAAAATTTCCGGGCTGCCATTGAGCCCCTGGTCCAGTGGAGAAAACAAACGGGGATAGCAACCGAAATAGTGGGTTCAGAACAATTTGCCGATGCCGAAGCCATTTACACTTTTGTTAAAAGCTATTATAAAAGCCATTCAAACCTGGCATACCTGCTGCTGGTAGGTGATGCAGGGCAGGTTCCTTCGTATATGCTACCCTACGGTGCAAGTGATAATTATTACGCTTACCTGGCCGGCAACGATCACTATCCCGACATACTTGTTGGCAGGTTTTCGGCAGAAACGCCTCAGGAAGTAGAAGTACAGGTAACCCGCACACTTCAATATGAAAAACAACCGGGAACTGATACCCGCTGGCTTGCATCAGCAACAGGAATTGCCTCTACTTTAACGCCCGGCGATGACGGAGAAGCAGATTTTCAGCATGTAGGCAATTTGCTCAAAACACTGAAATCAACTTCATACAATCAGTACGCTGAATTTTTTGATGGTTCACAGGGCGATGCCGATGCTGATGGTAACCCGGCTACCACGGACATCATGAACAAAATAAACCTGGGAACAGGTGTAATTTTCTATACCGGTCATGGCTCGCCCAACTCGTGGGCCACAGGATCGGTTACCAAATCGGTGGTCGAAAATCTGAGCAACATCGGTCGATACCCGCTCATTTGGTCGGCAGCCTGCGAAAATGGAAATTTTACCGATAAATATTGTTTTGCAGAAGCATGGCTCCGCGCCTCTGCCAGCAACGGGCAACCTCTTGGTGCAGTTGCAGCTTTAATGGCATCGGGCTCACAAACCAGCTATCCCCCCATGCAGGCCCAGGATGTGGTTGCCGAACTGCTTGCCAACCCCAGCGAAGAAGTTTCGACGATGGGAGCCATTTCAGTAAAAGGAATGATGAGCATGAATGATATATACGGCGCTGCCGGGTATGCTACCACCGATACATGGATCCTGTTTGGCGATCCTTCGCTCAGGGTAAGGACTTCGACTCCAAAGCAGTTCAGCATTCAGCACAGCGAAACCATTGGCCGCGGCAGGATCAGCTTTTCATTCACCAGCGGCAGTACCGGCGGATTTGCCTGCCTCAGCCAGCAAGGTACAATTATGGGTACCACTTCGGTTAAAGAAGGCAAAAATATCCTATACCTCGACCTCCCTGTTGCAGGAAATGAAGTTACACTTACCATTACAGCCTTAAATTACCTGCCTTATGTTGCCCAGGTTCAGGTTACAAACACACCAGCAACGGTACTTACAAGCACACCCGAAAACCACAGCAGGCTGCAACCCATAAACAGCAGTTTTGCCTGGGAAAACGGCGAAGGTGCCGATCCTGAATTTTACCTTTTTTACCTGGGAACAGATAACCCGCCCAGCAATATTATTAATGGACAGAAACTAACATCTGCACAGCTAAAAACCCAACTCAACTTCCACTACGATACAAAATACTACTGGAAAGTAGTTTCGGTAAATGCTGCAGAGCGTACCGAAAGCAGGGTTATGGATTTTACAACTGTTTATAGTCCCGACGAGGATTTTGAAGCAGCTGTAAAAAGCAAGCTTACCTGGGATGGAAGCGGGATGCAGAGCTGGCAAAACGATGCTTCGCAGCATTTCGACGGATCAAGATCCCTTCGCTCGGGGCAGGTTGGAAATAATGAATATTCTTCGCTGGTATATCAATGCCAGGTTTCGGATTGCGATTTTGTAGGTTTCTGGAGCAAAACATCGAGCGAACCCAACGATAAACTTCAGTTCATGGTTGATGGCGTTGCAGCAGGCGAATGGGGAGGCATAACAGGCTGGACTTATCACAGTTTTAAAATTGATGCCGGAATCCACAAACTCGAATGGCGTTACGCCAAAAATGCGGACTCCCAAGCCGGTGATGATGCTGCATGGCTCGATAATATTCATTTACCGGTGCATGGGCAGGCTTCGGCTACTCTGGCCGGCAACAGCTCCATTTGCGAAAATTCCGATTTTCAGTCGGTGGCAACAGCAAGTAACTATTTCGGCATTACCTGGAAAACAGAAGGTGATGGCCGATTTAACGATGCCAACCTGGAGAATATAGTGTATACTCCCGGAACAGCGGATGTGCAAAAAAAACAGGCAACACTTCACATGCATCTGAAGAGTTTTGAGGGTTGCCCTGAAATGGATAAAATCGTGAGCCTCGATATTCATCCGCTACCGGTTATCAACCTCCCGGCCGATACCATTGCCGCTAATGGCAGCATCGAACTAAATGCAGGCAGCAGCGACAATTTCGCATATACCTGGCTACCTGGTGGCAGTAACAGCCCTTACGTGGTGATTGACTCAGTATCTGCAACAGGTGGCACAAAAACTGCCACTGTTATTGTTACAAGTTCCGAAGGCTGTTCATCCACAAAAGATATAAAAATACATTTCAACAATCCATCGGTTGAAGATACTTACAGCATTTACCCGAACCCAAGCAATGGGAACTTTACCATCACACCGGCAAAAGGTTCGGCAGTGATTGAGCAGATGCAATTGGTCGACAGGCAGGGCAAAGTAGTGTGGTACAGCAACCAAAACCTCAATATTGTAGGATCAGAGCAAATTTCAATTCCGGGGCTATCAGGCGGCGCTTATATGCTTGTATCGCAAAACAGCAGCGGCCGGTCCGTTAATAAATTAATTATCAGGTAATCAAGTTTCAATAATAAGTCAACGAAAATCTAAAGGAATAAAGGTTCCCGACTCGTAAACTCAAGCATTCCGGCTGTTCATCAACTCAATGTTGTGCTGCACACGGGGTGGGAAACTGAAAACTAAACTAAGTATTCGCACATACTTCCGGGAACCGATATTCCTTCCTTACTCAACACCTGGACACCCTGTAATTGCAGGGTGTTTTTTTGTGTGCGATGTATATCGTGTACATCAGTAATCGAAAACTGTTTTAACCCTATTCCCGGCAATTGCGAAAATATTTAAATTTACGGGTTCATAAACAGGAGGTAATTTTGATTGATCGCAAGGATGTTCAAACCATTGTAAAAGGCAATAAGCGGGTGATACGTGGCTGGGTGATGTACGACTGGGCCAACTCCGTGTACCAGCTCACCATAGCTTCAGCCATTTTCCCCATTTATTATAATACCGTTACCCGTACAGGAAGCAATTTCACAATTTCATTTTTCGGAGCCCCGGTTATAAATACCGTGCTTTATTCGTGGGCCATAGCTGCGGCATACCTGTTGGTGGCAATTGGTTCACCTTTATTTTCGTCGATGGCCGACTACACAGGCCGGCGCAAAGGTTTTATGCGCGCCTTTACTTTAATTGGTGCCATTGCCTGTGGGGCATTGTTTTTCTTTGATAAAAACCACATCGAACTGGGCGTAATTGCCTTTGCATTGGGCACCATTGGATACGGGGGGAGTATAGTTTTTTACAACTCATTTCTTCCCGTAATTGCCGAACCTGCTGACCAGGACCGCATCAGCGCCAGGGGATATTCAATGGGCTACCTGGGCGGCGTGGTGTTGCTGCTTTTTAACCTGCTTATGATCATGAAACCCGATTTATTTGGTATTGCGAAGGACAGTTCGCTGCCGGCACGGATTTCGTTTGTTACCGTATTTGTATGGTGGATAGGGTTTTCGCAAATTACCTTCAGCCGGCTACCTAAATATACTTTCCGTAAAAGGATGAAACGCGAATCGGTGCTGAGCAACGGTTACAAAGAGTTGCGCAGGGTTTTCGTGCAAATCAATAAATCATATAAATTCAGCCTTTACCTTACCGGTTTTTTCTTTCTGATGATGGGTGTGCTTACCACCATGTTTATGGCTGCTACTTATGGGGAAAAAGAAATAGGACTCAAAGAGGATGTGCTTATACCAACCATATTGGTAATTCAACTGGTTGGCATGGCAGGAGCCTGGATGTTTGCACGTATTTCGGAGAAACTGGGAAACCTTCAGGCGCTTATGATTACCATCGTTGCCTGGACATTGATTTGCATCGGGGCTTACTTTATTTCGAATGCCACAGAATTTATAATAGCCGCCTTTTTTATAGGAATCGTAATGGGCGGGTCGCAATCGCTTGCCCGGAGTACCTATTCGAAAATGCTGCCAGCCGATACCACCGACCACACTTCATTTTTCAGTTTTTACGATGTAATGGAGAAACTGGCCACCGTAGCCGGAACATTCAGTTTTGGATTTATGGAAGCCCTTACCGGAAGCATGCGTTATTCGGTGCTGGCCATCACCATATTTTTTATCCTCAGCCTGTTTTTCATGCTGCTGTTATACCGTAAAATCCGTATTGAAACAAGGACCCAAATTCCTGTTGAAACAGAAGCCTAACCTACTTTATGGAAAACTTTGCCGGTACTTATTTCCTGGCGTAGTTGTTTTTCGAGCAGCTTATAATAAACATTGAATTTCCTGATCAGCGGACTCACTTCGCTGATGCTGCTTCCGTTTCGGCTATTATGGTTGATGAAAAGTATTAATTCGCGCAATACCGGGGCCGATACCAAGTCGATACTCGATTTTATTTTATGTGCGGCCGCAGCCACAGCGTCAATATCGTTTAAAGCCAGGGCATCATTTAACTCCGCCAGGTACGAAGGCGTAATCATCAGAAATTTATTAATCATGATGTTGAGCTGTTCGGGATCGGAACCTATCATTTTTTCAAGGCGCGATACATCAGCCAGTACCAGGTCAGGCTCAAGCATTTCTTCGGTTTTTTCGACAGGGCTGCCGGTTTTGGGGGCATGAAGTACTATTTTCCGGTACAGGTCGTCCGAATCGAATGGCTTTGAAATATAACCTTGCATACCTGCTTCCTGGCATTTTTCAACAATCCCTTTAATTACATTGGCCGAAAGAGCGAGGATAGGTGTGGTGATTTTGAGCTTTTCGCGTATGAGCCTGCTGGCTGTCATCCCATCCATTACCGGCATCTGTATATCCATAAGAATAATATCAAAGGTGTCAGTAGCCAGCATATCCAGTGCCTGTTGTCCGTTGCCGGCTACAACTACCCGGGCTCCCCATTTCTCAATAATGGTAGTAGCTAATACCTGGTTAAGCTTGTTGTCTTCAACCAGCAAAACCGAATAACCGCTAAGGGAAATATCCCCGTTGTTTTGCTGCACCATGGTGCTTTGCGTTGAACTGTCTTCAGCAGTAGGTAAATTTATTGTAAAATGGAAACGGCTTCCTTCGTTTTTAGTGCTTTCAACTTTTAACTCACCACCCATGAGTTCTACAATCTGTTTGCTGATGGCCAACCCGAGGCCTGACCCTCCATAGGTTCTCGAAATAGTACTGTCCTCCTGCTTAAAGCTTTCAAAAATCAGCTGCTGTCTTTCGGCACTTATACCAATGCCGGTATCAATTACTTCGAAACGGAGACGGTCGTTTTGGCCATTGCTGCCCAGCAGTTCGCAGCGGATATCAATACGGCCCTGGGAGGTAAATTTAATCGCATTACTCAACAGGTTACTCAACACCTGCTGTAGCCTGAGCGGATCGCCAATATGGGTTTTAACTATTTTTTCGTCGATGCTGAAGTTCAGGTCAAGATTTTTATCCCTGGCAATATAAACATGCGAGTTGAACACACGCTTAACCACATCCTGAATGCTGAAGTTTGCCTGTTCGAGGATCATATCACCAGCCTCAATTTTCGAGAAATCGAGTATGTCGTTAACAATCATCAGCAGGTGATCCGACGATGTTTTAATATTTTCAACCAGTTTACGGTTCGGACCTTCAATACCAGCCTCATACAGCATCCGCACCATGCCAACCACGGCATTCAGCGGGTTCCTGATTTCGTGGCTCATGATAGCCAGGTATTTACTTTTGGCCTCGGTTGCGGCCTGTGCAGTTTCAACGGCCTGCTGCAGGGCTTTATCGGCTTGCTTGCGGCTGGTTATATCCCTGGCAATACCGGTAGTACCCAGTATTTGTCCATTCTGATCCACAATAGGTGCACGGAAAATCTCGAACCATACCGACTTATGTTTAAAATCGAGTAGTTCTTCCACACTGCTGATATTTCGCTGCTGCATCACCAGTTTATCCTGTTCCATAAAATGCTGACCCACTTCATTATGCCATATATCCATGGCATCGTGGCCAACAATTTCTTCTTCCGATGTAATACTAAAGTAGTCCATGAAAGGCTGGTTAACTGCTATATACTTGCTATCAGCATCTTTCAGCCACATCTGGAAAGGCACGTTATTGAAAATAGCTTTTAAGGAGGCTTCACGGTTTCGCAGTGCTTCTTCCTTGCGCTTGCGGTCGGTAACGTTGCACAGCAGGTCGGCAAGCAGCTGCAGGAAAATAATTTCACCTGTACTCCATTGTTTAACGGTTTTTACCGTATTAAAACCCACAAAACCAAAGCATTCGCCATATAGCATTAAAGGGATGCTGGTAAATGATTTAATTCCCTGTAACCTGAGGATGGCATACTGCGGATCTGATTTTTCCAGCTTACTTACATCCTCAATGCTATACATTTCGCCTTTTTTGTGCGCATCTACCCATGCTGATAAAAACCGGGTGGGGATATGCTGCAGGTTTGCCTTTTCGTGCGAAACATCTTTACCACACCATTCAAAGGTGTTAGTCATAAAACCGTTTGCAAAATCGTATTCAAAAACAAAAACACGGTCAGTATCGTTTCCTTCGCCAATAGCAGTAAGCAGGCGGTTTATCGCTTCGTTGCTGTTCTCAACCGGCATATTGATAAATTCAGTTGCCAGGTGGGTAAGCAGGTTTTGAAGTACCAGAAGTTTTTTTAGCTTTTCTTCAGTTTCTTTACGTTCGGAAATATCGTTACTTATACCAATAATACCCGACACATTTCCTTTTTCGTCGAAATGCGGGATCTTGGTTCCCTGCAGCCACAATTGTTTGCCATGTTGCGTTGTAAGCTTACCATCGCGATGTATTAAAGGTTTACCTGATTTAATGATAGCCTTGTCTTCTTCTTCTGTTTTTCGGGCTATCTCTTCGGGGTAAAAGTCCGAATCTTTTTTACCAAGTACTTCGGCTATATCATCTTTACCCAGGAGTCTGGCTTCAGCTTTATTCAAAAATATTTTTCTTCCTTCATTATCTTTTACATAAACAGGATCAGGAATATTTTGAATGATGTCAAAAAACATTCTATGTTCGTGGCAGTACTTTTCGTTTTCCTGTTGCAACCGTAGCATTTTTTCGGAAAGGCAAAGCACCTTTGACAGGAGCGTTGTTAAGGGTAAAAACTTTGGTATAAATGCGGGCTCCGGAAGTTGTTGGTAACGCATCAGCAATAAGCCGTAGCCTTCCAGCAGGAATACATGTAGGGAATGATTGTTAAAATTTATATCCGCAAAAGGACTTTTGGCCGATACGTCCATTGATAGCCCGTTAACTTGCTGTTGCAGGTTTTGCAGGTCGGCATCGGTAAATCCTTCGGCAAATTTCAGGGAAGCGCCGGTTTCGGCGGCGTATTTAAATATAACGGCATCACACTTCAGATCAGCAACCAGGCGCGGAAGTGCCTTACTCAGCAGCTCGCTACCGGTACTTGATCCGATAGTTAGCGATAAGCTAAGCAAAAGTCCATCTGTGTTGCTGTTCAGTTCCATTGAGTATGCCATGAGTAAGGACAGGTATTTTTTCGGTGATGGGCCCGGTGTTACAGCATCCGAAAAAGATCTGATAACATGCGGACAGTATGCTCCCCGACATTTATTAATGTTCGTGGCACAAAAAAGTAATACCCGATTTGCAAGAAATATTGCATAAAAAAAGCTCCGGTTGATCATGTTACCGGAGCTTTCCATCTAAAACCAATTCGGCTTAGAGATTATATTTACTAATCATCCTGTATACGGTGGCCCTGCTGATATCAAGCTTGTTGGCAACCTGTATGGCATTTTTATTGTATAATTTCAGAAAATGGGCCAGTATTTTTACATTGTATTCTTCCATTGTGAGTTCCTGGTCGAAAATGTTACTGGTTTCCTGTGCCGACTGAATTTGAATATCATCAGGCATAATAGTATCGCCTTCCGAAAGAATAACCGATAATTCGATAATGGATTTCAATTCCCTGATGTTTCCGGGAAACCGGTACGAAAGAATTTTTTTCTGTGCCTGCGATGATAAAGTCTTCAAAGGCATACGGTTTTCCTTGCAGAACATCTTTACAAAATAATTGGCCAGCAGCAAAATATCGCTGCCTCTTTCGCGCAGTGGCGGCAGGTTAATAGGCAACCCCATAAGCCGGTAGTACAAATCCATCCGGAAGCTTCCCTCTTTAACCAGGGCTGCCAGGTCCTTGTTGGAGGCTGTAATAATCCGCACATCAATTTTTACTACTTTATTCGATCCTACCCTGATAATCTCACGCTCCTGCAGAACCCGCAACATTTTGCTCTGCATGTTCAGATCCATTTCGGAAATTTCGTCGAGGAACAAGGTTCCGTTGTTGGCTTCCTCGAACTTACCGGTGCGTTGGGCAATAGCCCCGGTAAAAGCACCTTTCTCGTGCCCGAACAACTCGCTTTCAATCAGGTCGGCCGGAATAGCGCTGACATTTATTGCGACAAACGGATGATTGGCCCGGTTCGAATTGTAGTGTAATGCTTTCGCAATTAAATCTTTACCTGTTCCGGTTTCACCGTAAACAGAAACACTTATATTGTTGTTAAGTGCCTTCTGCATCAACGCGAATACAGATTTTATGGGTGGGCACTGCCCGATAATGAGGTTCGAAAATGCATATTTTTCAGTAACCGCTTCCTTCAGATTCTTGTTTTCTTCCCTTAACTGGTGGTTTTCCTGTATGTTGGTAAGTGCGCGCCACAGCCTTTTGGGAGCATCATCGTTTTTAACAATGTAATCATAGGCCCCTTCCTTTAACAGATCGATGGCAGTGGTGATATCTTCCTGCCCCGAAATCATGATAACAGGAATTGTAGGATTTTTCTTTTTTATTTTCGCCAGGGCCTCGCCGCCCGTACAGCCAGGCAGCGAAAAATCGAGTGTAATGGCCATGGGCTGCTTATACAGGTTTTTGAAGCAATCTTCGGCTGTCGAAAATTTCTCCACTTCATAATCGGGATTTAATTTGAGATTATACTCCAGCAGGTCGGCATACCAGGCATCATCTTCAACTACAAAAATAAGTGCTGCGCTCATAGCGATAATTTGTTATCAAATGTAACCAATTATCTTCAAATTGATTCAATTATCTCAATTTGAAACAAGCAAGGCCATCATTATTATCACAAATCCCTGAAATACACAGCTATAAATAAACGGTACAGAATTTGCAACTGTGTAACAAAACTTTTCTTCATGTTTATCCTGTTGGTAGATAATAACCGTTTTCATGCTTCAGTAGTTAAAGAAATGCTGCTGAAAGCCGGTTTCGATTCAGTAGGATATGCAGAAAATGGAATTGAATGTGCCATAAAGGTTTACGATGAAAAGCCCGACGTTATTATTATTGACGAAAGCCAATGCAATATTAACGGGGTTGATATCATTAAAAACATTCAGTTGACACGGCCTGACACCCGGATTATAGTTCTGGCAGAAGATGTGCCATTGCAGAACACCCAGTTAGTTTCAGCGCGCAACCCGGTGTTGTTTATTCCAAAATCGGACATCACTTCCGAAAACCTCCCGCAAATATTGTATGGTATTTTTACTGAGAAGCTCAGCGCGAAGAAAGTATCCGTTCAGCCGGCATTTACATTATTCCGGGAACCGTTTGCAGGCATAGCAAACAGCTGATCAGGCTGCAGATGAGCTGCTCAGAAATCACCATCGAAAAATTGATTAATGTGCTGCCAGCCAGTTATCGCCGGTATTCATTTCTACCTCCACAGGAATTTCAAGCGGTAAAGCAGTACGCATCATATCACCAACAATTTGTTTAACCAGTTCCACTTCGGGTTTGTACACATCGAAAACCAATTCGTCGTGTACCTGCATAGTCATTTTACTTTTCAAGTCCTGCTTCCTGAATTCGTTGTGAATATTGATCATAGCAATTTTGATCATATCGGCGGCTGAGCCCTGTATGGGTGCGTTTATGGCGTTTCGCTCGGCAAAACCACGCATCACGCCGTTGGCCGAATTTATATCGCGGATAATGCGGCGGCGGCCCATCAGCGTTTCCACATAGCCTTTCTCCCTTGCTGAAACCATCGTGGTATCCATGTATTTTTTAATTCCGGGAAAAGTCGCAAAATATGTATCAATGATTTCTGCCGCTTCCTTGCGGGGAATGCCCAGGTTTTCGCTCAGTCCGAAAGCAGATATTCCGTAAACTATTCCGAAATTCACCGATTTAGCATTACGGCGCATATCTCTATCAACCTTGTCAAGGGGAACCTTATAAATATTAGCCGCCGTGGCTGTATGTATATCAAGCCCTTTGCGGAAAGCATCTTTCATGGCTTCATCGTTGCTGATGGATGCAATAATGCGCAACTCAATCTGCGAATAGTCGGCTGAGAGTAAAGTATATTCTTCATTTCTTGGAACAAAAGCTTTACGGATTTCGCGGCCCCGCTCAGTCCGGATCGGGATATTTTGCAGGTTCGGATTGGTGGAACTTAACCGGCCGGTAGCTGCAACTGCCTGGTTATAACTGGTATGTATGCGACCCGTAACCGGGCTAACCAGCAAGGGCAGTGTATCCACATAGGTTGATTTTAACTTGGTAAGCCCGCGAAAATCGAGCACCAGTTGCACAATCGGGTGTTTATGTACCAGTTTCTGTAGCACATCCTCGCCGGTCTGGTATTGCTTGGTAGCAGTTTTCTTGGGTTTGTCATCAATTTTTAACCTGTCAAAAAGTATTTCACCCAGTTGCTTGGGCGAGGCAATATTAAAATCGACACCGGCATGCTGCCATATTTCTTCCTGCACTTTAATAATTTCCTGGTGCAGTTCTTTCGAAAAATCATTTAATGCCTGCGAATCAAGTTTTACACCTGCGGCTTCCATACCTGCCAGCACCGGAACAAGCGGCATTTCTATTTCGTTGAATATTTTCAACGTTTCTGTTTCAATCAGCTTGGGTTCAAGAACAGATCGCAATTGCAAGGTTACATCCGCATCTTCGGCAGCATATTCTTTAATTTCTTCAAGCGGAACATCGCGCATCGAAGTTTGTGCTTTACCTTTTTTCCCGATAAGGGTCTCGATACTCACCGG
>CALCJE010000165.1 GCA_937965665.1 uncultured Bacteroidales bacterium | reverse complement strand
CGCTCTTCCGATCTTTTGTATTTGAAAAGCAGGTACAATTTCCCCGGCCCGGGCAGGTAACAAGCCGCCAGGAAATATCCAGCCATTCAGAAGTTCCTTTGCAGGCTTACTTCCGCTGGTTTTTGGGCCGATTTTGAAATTTAAAACTTCGTACTTACCTCCTGGCTGACCCATCACAGGAGGTCCGGTCGTGATTCCGTTGCGTGGCTTGTAATAAAAAGTCTGCAAAACACCCGGCGGTATCTGCTCAGCAGTGTTCAAATCGCAGCAGCCGATGCCGGGCGGCGAAGTAAACCTGGGCGCAACAGGCGCTCCCCGTATTTTGCCAGCCACAATCCTGGGCGGGCTATGGGATTTATACTTTTTGTTCAGCATTATTTTCTGTTTTAATATTCATATGTTCCGCATTATCATCGTGTTGACATTTTGGCAGAAGGCCATTTATCACACTCAAAAAAAACGGTTCATGGGCGGTTCCTTTATCAGACTGCATGGCCGGCTTTCCGGACATTTCCGGGAAGTTCATGATTTTCATTCCATCGCAGGTTTAAAAGGTTCATGTCATCACATTTTAAATGCTGTTTCAATGCTTATCCGGCAAATGAAACATTACATTTTAAAAGATTAAGAGTGATCTTACTGTGCAAAAAAGTAAATGCTGTTCAGCGTAAAAACCTGAACAGGCAATCAGAAAATGCACCGCATTTCCATATTCAATTGCATAGTAAAAATCATTTAATCATAATACTTACCGGCTGAATACTCTTTTTGTAATCATTGCTATTCCAGCGTTACAGGATTTCAATGGTACAAACCAGGGTTTGCCGGCTATTGCCATTTTTACTTTTTCCAACCCTTGTATTCCCCCGACGGATCCTAATCTCCGCCGGGGAAATTGCAGGTTTGAAAAAGCAGTTTTATTCCTTCAGAAATTAGTTTTTCTGAGGTAAGAATGGCGTTGCAGGATCACCGGTTACCGTTGGCCTAGCATTAAGTGTTTGCATGGCTATGTCTTCGAAACCGGCACCAGTTGCACAGGTTGCATCAACATCGCTGTTACTGGCCGAATCAACGGCTTCAACTGCCAGCGAAATGTTGTTATTGGCTAAGCCTTCCCAGCCATGGTTGTGAATGGTAACGCGCACGTAAATTGAAACGCCGTTGGCTGTGCTGGCTACAGAAGTGTTAACCGTTGTAGGACTAGTTGTTACAGAAGCACCTGTGAGACCGGTAGCCAACGAATTGGGATACGAACCAACGGTAACACCCCAGTCGATATCAGCGGTTTGCGTGCCACTAAGCCCTGTGAGCTTAAAAGTTGGGGAATAAGAGCCGGTAAAGTTTGCGGCTACCACTTCAAAATATAGAGTGTTTACTCCATAATCGATTGTAATGTTGTTGTTTGCAGCATCCCACGACGATGAAGCCACATCGGCATAACACTGGCTTTCGGCAGCATCGTAGCCCAGCGCTGTAGGAGTTGCGCCGTGTGCCATGTTGGCAATATCCACGGTAAAGGCAACTTTGGGAACAATTTTCATCACCTTCATGTTGTTGGAACACGAACCGGCATATTCCATAACCATAAATAATGGATTAACCGCGGTAACGCCGCTCAGGCCTGCTGAGGTCCAGGTTACGGTTGTTGATGAAGGTGAACTTGCGTTGTTAGCCGAAGTCATGTAGTTGGTTGCACCGGTGGCAATGCTGGTTCCATCTGCATTTATTGGTGTGGCAACCCGGGTTCCGGCGTTCATAAAGGTTGTTGACTTGGTGGCATACCAGTATGTAGTACCATTGGCCGGCGCCATGGTTGCCTGGTAAGTGTAAGGCCTGCCTGCAACAGGTGCCATTGGATCGGTTAAATCGCAGGAGATTGGACGTGGAGCTGTACCTGGTACTGCCTGTGCAATTGCATTCGAAATGCCGAGTGCAAAAAATGCTACGAAAAGAATAAAAGCTTGCTTTTTCATTTTGTTTAAGTTTTAATTATTGTTTTGATTTTTAATTAATTAGGTATTCAGTTTAATTTTTTATGTTGATTTTTTTTAAATTGGTAAGCGTTAGTTTTTGATTTTTTAATTAAGTGAGGCTGCTTTCAGGCAGCTGGTTTCCTTTCTTCTTTTTTCATAGGCCAGGGTTTAAATTTAACAGAGGTGAATTGGAGGCAATGACACCCGGATTGGCACTTTTCGAAGAGGGAGCTTCGTAAATGCAGAGCCCGGGAATATTTTCAGGCTGCCCCGGATGGTAATCCATCCATAGCAACTGTATTTCTTGATTATATGTGTTTTGAGTGCTCATTTTCAGTTCAGTTTGATAATTTCAGGCCGTGGACTAATTGTAATTTTTGAGGTTCCGGGTGCAGATACATTACCATGGCAGTCCACAACCCAATAGGTAACATGATGCTCTAAAGACGAATTGGAGCTGCCCGGCAACACTATGTCAGCACCGTATGCTGAAGGCTGACCTGTAAGGAAGGTTGCCGGTCCGGCCGGAAGTGAAGTTCCATCATGAAAATCGATGCGCCACCTGATTTCGTAGGTACAGGTTTGGGCACAGTTGTCGGCAACCGTTGCAAGATTCAGGTTCAGGTCTGTTGATCCTGAGGCCAGCACATAATAATCGGGTCGGTCGGGAACAATATCAGTGGTTGGCTCAAAGAAATCGGCTGTGATAATATTTTTAACACAGTAAATCTGGTCGGAAGGTTTACTGAATACAGGTGCCTGGTTATCCGCTACTGTAATGGTTTGTGAACAAATATCAGTGCCGGCAACGTTGGTGGCTGTCCAGGTAATTGTGGTGGTTCCCAGGTTGAAAGTATAATTTCCGACAGCCCCGGTACCTGATCCGCTGGTTGCACCACTCATTACCCAGCTGAAGCTTACCGGTGCCGTACCATTGCTTAAAACCGGGAAGCCCGGATTAAGTGTTGCTGTGCATACATTGGTTTGGTTGCTGGTGCTGATGTTGGCCGGGCAGCTGATTTGAGGAGCAAATGCTACATTAACATTAAACGTATAATCAGCGCTAATACCACATCCATCTGTAGCAGTCCAGGTTACGGTGGTAAGTCCTTCGTTAAACGACACCCCGTTCAAACTGGCAAATGGCCCTGAGTTAGTTGCCCCGGTAAGGTTTGCAACCAAAGTGGCGCCGCTGCAGTTATCGGTTGCCGTGGCATCCCAGGAGTTATCCGGATGTATATAGCCAACCTGGGCAGCCGTATAAATATCCTGGGTACCCGTTACAGCACTTTGAATAACCGGCGGAGTGGCATCCTGCACAAAAATTGCCTGCACACAGGTAGCCGTCTTGCCGCAAATGTTTGTGGCTGTCCAGGTTCTGTTAACCTGGTAATTTCCGGCGCAAGCTCCGGGTACAATGGCATCGGCCCAGGTAACTGAAGGATTACCTCCACAATCGCCCGAAGCAAAGGCTACGCCGGTTTCGGAGGGTTGCAGTGTGGGCGCATCGCACGAAAATGCATTGCTCACCGGGCAAATAATAGCTGGATCGGTATTATCAACTATCGAAATTAACTGCGTGAAAACAGCACTCACATTACCACAATTATCTGCAACGGTCCAGGTATTAGTATAAGAACCTTCGAGTGCACAGCCCGATGCGGGTACAAAAGGCCCAGTTGTTTTTACAATATCGGTAACACTTGCATCGCAGTTATCCCAGGCAATGGGCATAAGTTGTTGAGCTAAAGCCAAACCGCCTGCATCACTGCAGTTTAAGGTACGGTTTAGTGCAACCGAAGGTGTAAGCCATACAGGGGGTGTATTGTCAACCACAGTGATCCGTTGTGTGAACACTGTGCTTACATTTCCGCAATCGTCAGATACAGTCCAGGTATTAGTAATTGTTCCCTGGTTCGGACAGCTGCTTCCGGCAACAAAACCACCGGAAACCTTCACCAGGTTGGTAACATTTCCATCGCACAAATCAATGGCAACAGGTTTCAGTGCTTTAGCTGAAGCCAACCCTGCCACATCACTACATTCCACAGTCCTGTCCAGTGATCCTGCCGCTGTTTGCCAGGTTGGTGCAGTATTGTCGACAACCGAAATCACCTGAGTAAATACTGCACTTGTATTGCCGCAATCGTCGGTAACGGTCCAGGTATTGGTATAAGTTCCTCTTTGCGAACACAAAGGTGAAACTACGTAAGCAAGGCTGGTTTTTACAATGTTCGATACATCAGCATCGCAGGCATCGGCAGCAACCGGGAATAAAGCCATAGCTGCTGCTAATCCGGCTCCATCGCTGCATTCAACAGTCCTGTTGAGGCTTCCGGCAGCAGTCATCCACACAGGAGCCACATTATCGTAAACATTGATAACCTGGTTGCAGGTTGTGGTGAGGCCGCTTGCATCACCCAGTATCCAGGTCCTGGTTACTACAACCGGGCACGACGAACTGGCAATATCCTGGTATGTTACGCTTGTAACAGCACAATTATCAGATGCAACTCCTTTGTTAATAGCATTACTGAATTCGAGATATGAAGAAACAGCTTCAATATCCGAAAAGGCCGGGCCGGTAATACTTGCGGTGGAACATCCGTTTATGTTGCGGGTTACCGGGCATGTTGAAATCACGGGTGCTGTATTCGGATCAGCAACAACCGTTGCTGCTATATCGGCGGTACAACCTTTCGAATCGGTAACCGTATAAATGGTTGTACCTGCAAACTGTGCAAAAGTACCGGTTCCCGAAACGTAGGGTGAGGTTCCGCCGCTGGCTGTAACCACTACCGATGTTGCTCCTATTGAACAAGGAACCGTTGTGTGGCTTTCGCTGGCAACTAAAGGCGTTGGTTCAGTGATGGTAATGGTTGTTGAAGCTCCGCATGATTTGGTATCACTTACGGCAACAGTATAAGTCCCGGCAACAAGTGCTGAAAGGTCCTGGTTGTTGCTTTGCCCTACCGGGATAAGCCCTGTACCGCTGGCCGACCAGTTGTAGGTATAAGCCGGGGTTCCGCCTGAAACCGATAAATCAATTGATCCGGTTGAAGTCCCGTTGCAGCTTACATTAACCTTTGAAGAAGTGAGTACCGGCAACGAATTAATTGTAATAAGTACCGAAGAAGATGTGGCGGAACAAGGTCCGGCACCATCAGGGTCATTGGTGTTGAGGGTGAGCGTAACAGTACCGGCTGTAGCTTCGGCAGCACTGGGTGTATATACTGCATTTAATGTATTCCGGTTTGGTGCAAAAGTACCGGTACCTCCAGTCCAGTTTCCTGAAGTCGCAGCACCGCCGATTGTACCGTTTAAGGCAACAGTGCTTCCGGCACAAATCTGCCTGTCGCTTCCGGCACTGGCAGTTACGCCTGGATTAACCGTTATGGTTACTTTAAACGGAGTTCCGGTGCAACTGCCTGCAACCGGGGTAACATTGTATGTAACCGTCGATACCGTATTGGTTGTGTTGGTGAGGGTTTGGCTGATTACAGCCTGGTTAGCCTGGGCACTGGCACCTGTTACACTGCCCGCAGGCGAAATGGAAGGCATACCCCACGAAAAGGTTGTACCAGCCGGAACTATTGTAGCAGCCGTTGGCGTTCCGTTTACTGGTGTAGCGGTGAAAGTTGAATTGCTGCAAATAGTATAACTGCGGTCAGCAATTTCAGGGGTAGTGTATAATACAACGTCAGTTGTAGCTACTGTAGCCGGACAGTTGTACCAGTCAGTTACCGAAAGCGTATAAGTACCTCCGGCTGTGTATGGGATATTGGCAATTACCGGGTTTGCCTGGTTTGATGTAAACCCGTTTGGCCCTGTCCAGGAATATACAATTGGAGATTTGCCACCTGAAACTGACGAAGTCAATTGTAACGAGCCCCTGCTGCACATCGGGCTGGCAGCCGGCGAATTGCTGCTTGCAGTGGCAGTAAACGGAATATCTACAAGAGTTCCGAAAGAAATATCATCTATACCGAAATCATTACCATTCAGGTTTGGCTCAAGGTTAATAATCCGGATAGTAGCTGTAGTAGCGCTGCCTGAATTCCACATTCCGTAGAAACGGTCCTGTGCCTTCCAGGCATTTGCATTGCTGTTGGTACCTGCAGTCAGGTTGGCGGTGCTTCCTACCTGAACTCCATTTACCTCGAACCGGAGTTTTGCATAAGGACCTACATTATTTAAACTGATAGCCCAGGCTGCAAAATAGTAATCGGTATTCGGA
The DNA here is from genome assembly GCA_937965665.1 of uncultured Bacteroidales bacterium. Lineage (GTDB taxonomy): Bacteria > Bacteroidota > Bacteroidia > Bacteroidales > UBA4417 > UBA4417. The sequence goes on along the minus strand of CALCJE010000165.1, from coordinate 7,259 downwards.
GTTACCGGTACATTGGCTTCTTCCCATACTGTGTAGGCACTTCCCCAGCCATTTACAATCAGGAAATTGCCGGTTCCCGAGGTATGATCACGCCCCCAGAAATTGGAATGATAATTCTGCCCGTTTGTGCCTACACCATAATATCCTTCAGGATTTAATTCTGTATTGCCAGCCACATCAGGTTTGTATCCATAACCGGTTGTAAACGCAGTATTCCCGGCTGAAAAATCGCCATTCACAACCAGTTCGTCAGCAACCTGTATGGAACCCGATGCAGAACATCCGTTTGCATAATTTACAGTTACTATATACTTGCCGGCAATATCAACATCAATTGTGTTGGTAGCAGCTCCTGTATTCCACTGGTAAGTGCACGAAGCACAGGTTGGGGTAGTAAGCCTGACTTTCGGCCTGTTGATGCAGTAATCGGCACTGATTACTGGAATAGGCGCCGGTTTCACAACAATGGAAACTGCATTCGAAGTTGCCGAACATCCGTTCACATCCGTAGTGGTGATTGTATAAGTTTGAGTACCAGCCGGTGGTGTAACTAATGCGGTGGCTACTGCATTATTGGCTCCTGAATACGTAATTGCACCAATGGTTTGCGGACCATTCACCACCGAAGTATAACCTATAGCTGAAGGTTGTAAAATGGATAAAGACCAGCTGTTTAGCGTCCCGGTTTCGGTGGAAGCATCATCAAAAACCTTCAATTGCCATGCGCCATCAACACTTGCGCCTAATATTGCATTAGCTGGAACTACCAGGTTGCTGTAATTCCCACCTCCTGCTGCACCCGTTACGATAGGCGCTGTACTTATTGAACCTTCCGGCTTGTATGTACCTGTGAACGGAGCAGTTCCGGTTGTAATCGAATTTGGAGCATCGGTACGGATAACAGTGTTTGTATAATGGTTATTCGTGTTTCCATTATCCGACGAAAGAAGCATTGCTTTTGTCCCCGATGGATCAACAAGGAATATATCCAGGTCCCTGTCGGAAGTATGCGTGATATTTAAGGTAACCATCACAACATCCGTTGCTGCCAAAGTAGCACCACCACTTCCGGATAAGGTAATTGACGAACTGGCAGAGGTTGTTTTACTATTATCAGGTATAGCAATATTTACAGTTCCTGAATTACCGGAGTAAGAGTTCATCACATTGCCCCCACTGCTGGTGGATGTCAGGGTAACACTTGCTCCTTCGCAAATGGCTGTGCTCGGTGAAGCCGTAAGTGTAACTGATGGAGTAGGATTAACAGTAATGGTGTGTATGGCGGTCGAAGGGGCTCCGCATCCTGTTGCAGTTGCGGTAACCTGGATAGTGCCGGTATATGCAGGTGCAAAAGTCAGCTGCCCGGTAGCAGCATTAATACTGTTACCCGCCAGCAGGCTGGTTGCATCCAGGCTGTAGGTTAATGTAAATGCATTGGTAACTGTAGCAGTATAGGTTATGGGTGTTGATCCTTTGCATGCATTGGAGGTTGTACCCATGGCAAATACCGGTAATCCGATAGTTGCATATACTGATGCAACCACCGGTTTTACAACCGAACATCCAGATGCGGAGATTCCTTTTATATAGTAGGTATTATCATCGGCGTTGGCAGGTGTTGCATATGGGATGGTTGCCGCAGCATCAGTCCAGTAGGTGAGTGTAAGCCCTGCCGAGGATCCTGAAGTAATAGCTGGCAGGGTCAAATCCACTGTACCTGGGGCACAAACCGGTGCCGGGTTGTTAATTACCAGGGTAGGCGTGGTATTGATGGTAACAACTACCGGTTGAATGGAATAACATCCGGATACAGGATCATTACCTTTAATATAATATGTTCCTGCAACAGCTGCTGCCGGGTTATTATACGAAACGCTTGCTGCAGCATTGGTCCAGTATGTGTAATTTAACCCTGCAGCCGATCCCAGGGTAACAGCCGGGGCTGTAATATCAACAGTTGCCGGCGAACAAACAGGCGCAGGATTATTAACAATAACACCGGGAGCCGAATTTACTGTGATTGTTACAGTTCCCGACTGCGCTTGCGAACATCCTGTAACTGAAGAAACACTCACCAGGTCGTAAATAAATGTACCCGATGTTGCTGTTGAGGCCGCCAGTGTAATGCTATTGCCCGCAGTAGTGGTTATGGTTTGCAGGGCCCCGCCATTCAATTTGTAGGAGAAAGTGTAAGGTGCTGTACCGTTGGCTCCTGTAAAAGTGATGAGTGGTGATGACGAATTCTGACAAACTGAAGCTGTTCCGCTTATGGTTGCCGTAGGCGCTGCTTCTACAACAACTGTAGCAGATGCTGACTGCGCACTGGAACATCCATAACCGCTGGTTACATTATTGATCTTGTACTGAAAAGTACCGGCATTAGTTGTGGGTACACCAAGTTTTATCCAGTTACCTGAAACCGTCGAAATGGTCTGGCTTGCACCTCCGTTTACCTGGTAGGTAAAAGTATAGGGTTCCAAACCTGATGTTCCGGTAAAAGTGAGCTGTGGTGATGCTGTAAACTGGCATACTGTAACACTTCCCGAAATAGTTGATGAAGGGGAAGGATTAACAATAAATGCCGCCACCTTTTGCGTTCCCTGGCAAGTTTTTCCGCCATTGGTGTATAGCGGTGTAATTGTGATAGCTACGCCGGTGGGTGAATTGCCTGAGTTTAGAGCCAAAAATGATGGTATATCCCCTGTTCCGCTGGCTGCTAGACCAATACCCGTAGTGCTGTTTGTCCATGTATACGAAGTGGCATTGCCTGTAAAATGAACAGCACTTGTCATTGCATTATTACAAATGGTTTGGTTTACAGGCTGTGTAACCGTAGGTGTGGGATTAACGGTGAGGCTGAAAGTATTCACAGCCCCTGTACAACTATTCAGGGTTGAATTAACACTGATGGTTGCTGAAACAGGTGTTAACCCAGCATTAACAGGGATAAATGCTGGTATATTCCCGCTACCTGAGGTGCCAAAACCAATATCCTGGCTGCTGCTCCAGTTAAAAGCAGGGACACCACCACTGGCCGATGTTGAAAATACGATACTGGCATGATTAGTACCTGCACAGAGTACTTCGCTGCTTACTGCGTTCACAGCAGGCGTAGGATTTACTGTAATGGTAAAACTAATTGTTGCTCCATTGCAACCCAATCCGCTGGTTGAGAAATGAGGTGTTGCAGTTATAGTAGCAACTATCGGGCTTGTTCCGGGATTAACAGCTGTAAACGATGCTATATTGCCGGTTCCTGTTGCAGCAAGGCCAATTTCGGGGTGATCATTACTCCAGGAAATACTGGCCAGCGTTCCTGTAAACAGAACTGCATTTGTTGGAATACCGTTACATACTACCTGGCTTGCGGGAACATCAGCATAGGCTGTAGGATTTACTACCAGTTGAAATGATTCGGTCGGCCCGGTACAACCATCAGCGATAGGCGTTATATGAATGGTCGAAACAACAGGTAAACTTGTAGTGTTTGTGGTATTGAATGAAGGAATATCACCGGTTCCTGTGGCTGCAAGGCCTATGCCGGGATTGTTGTTTGTCCAGTTATAAGAACTACCGGTTACTGTACCAATCAGTGCAATTACCGGTGTATTAATGCCACTGCAGAATTCTTTGTCAGCAGGAACATTCACCTGAGGTTCCGGCTTTACACTCACGGTAACATTCTGTACACGCGAACATCCATTGGCAACGAGTGTGTAATTATAGGTAACAGTTACCGGGCTGGTATTTGTATTTACCAATGTTTCAAGGGGATCATCCACCCCAAAGGCAGGCCCGTTACTGATGCCAGCAACAGGTGACCGGCTCCAGCTGAAAGTGGTTCCGGGTACCGCGCTTGCAGGCGAATAACTAAAAACTGAATTGCTGCAAACAGCTGCCGGCATAAGACTGCCTGAGAGCATCGGCCTGGGTTTAATGGTAGCTGTTACGGTGGCAACGCCTGAACATCCGCCGGCAGTCATAGTATATATATAAGGTACACTAACATCGCCGGCAGAAGTATTCTCTAATGCCTCACTTATATTCCCTGTTCCAGTATTCGGGCTGTTACTAATCCCGGCAACAAAACTTCTGGACCATGTAAAGCCGGTGCCTGCAACTGAACTCACCGGTGAATAATTAAAATCAGCATCGCTGCACACAGGAAGTGGCGATACCAGGCTCAGTAAAACAGGCGCAGGATTTACTGTAACTGTAATAGCCTGTGTTCTTGAACAGCCATTCGCGGTAAGCGTATAGTTATACGTTACTGTTTTGGCCGTTCCTGTAGTATTTACCAGTATTTCGTTGATATCACCGGTTCCGCCTGAAGCAGTATTCTGTATTCCAACCACTGCTGCCCTGCTCCAGGTATAGGATGTTGAACTAACATTTGATGATGGCTGGTATGTAAACAAAACATTGCTGCAAACCGAATTGGCCAGGGGACTGCTTAATGAAGGCGAGGGATTTACGGTTTCAACCACCGTAACAGGAGCGCCGGCACAACCAGCGGCTGAGGGTGTAACTGTATAGGTTACATCAGCAGGCAAAAGCGTGGTATTGGTCAAAAGCTGCGAAATAGTACTTCCGCTGCCGTTGGCCGATCCGGTTATGCTTCCAACTGGCGAAACTACCCGGGTCCAGCTGTATGAAGTACCTCCCACATTGCTGCTCAAAACAACTGATGTTGATGTACCGGAACATATGGTTTGTGGAGATGGTGTTGCCACTGCTACCGGCAAAGGTTTTACTGTTACCACTGCATTTACAGGAGTTCCGGTGCAACCACCTGCACTTGCCGAAACACTGTATGTTGCCGTTCCCGGGTTCGAAGCTGTAGCCGAAAGCACCTGTGCTATCGCTGCTCCTGATGATGCCGAAGCACCCGAGACTCCCGATTGAATAACTGTCCAGCTATAAGTTGAACCTGCATTATTCGACGACAAGGCTAAGGCGGTAGCAGTTCCTGCACAAATAGTTTGCGTTGCAGGCGTAACTGATGCAACCGGATTTTGCTTTACCGTTACTTCAACATCAACAGGAACTCCCGCACAGAAATTTGCAACCGGAGTAATTGTATAAATTACTTTACCCTGGACTGTTGAAGTAGCTGTAAGAGTCTGTAAAATTGAACTGCCCGATCCAGCCGAAGCACCCGATACATCAGTTGGTGCAACACTCCACGAAAATGTGGTACCCGGCTCACTGCCCGACAGCAATATTGATGTTGCTGCCAGCGAACATATGGATTGAGATGCAGGTGTTGCTGTGACAACCGGAATTGGATTAACCTTGATAATACCGCTTTTTGCTGCGGCTCCACAACCACCTGTTAAGGTAACTGTATAATTAAATGTACCACTAACCGAAGGTGTACCACTCAGGGTTGCTACGTTTGCTGCCCAATTGCCGGTTACTCCTGCCGGTAAACCCGAAAAAACAGCACCGGTTGCACCTGTAGTAGTATAAGTTATGTTGGTTATCGGAGCATTCAGGCATGTCGACAGGTTGTCGGTGCCCGGTGCTGATGATAACAGAAGTGAATTGTTGGAAACCACAGTTATCGTACCGGTTTTTGTTACTATACCACATCCTCCGCTGAGTGTAATGGTATAATTAAATGTTCCGGTTACAGCAGGTATTCCACTAAGGGTTATCACATTACCAGCCCAGTTGCCCGATACACCAGTCGGTAAACCAGTTACAGAAGCCCCGGTTGCACCTGTGGTTGCATAAGTAACCGGTGTAATCGCTATATTCACGCATTTCGACTGGTTATCCGTACCGGCAGCTGAAGAAAGTGTAATTGTATTCTGCGGAACAACGGTAATGATCCCTGATTCATCAGCCGAACCACAGCCCCCGATTAAGGTAACTTTATAATTGAAAGTACCTGATGCAACCGGGGTTCCATTGATGGAAATCAAATTCCCGGTCTTGCTGCCTGTAACACCGGCTGGTAATCCGCTGAAAGTTGCTCCGGTTGCACCCGTTGCAGTATAAGTAATGTTAGTGATGGATGTATTGATACACCTGGTCTGGTTATCGGTTCCGGATGCAGATGAAAGCAATATTGTATTATCAGGACTGATGTTAATGATACCTGTTTTAGCTACTACTCCGCAACCGCCTGTTAATGTTATAGTATAATTAAAAGTACCCGAAACATTAGCTGAACCGCTGATTGTAAATACATTACCCGACCAGTTGCCACTTACTCCTGCCGGCAACCCGCTAACTGTTGCACCTGTAGCTCCTGTGGTTGTGTATGTAATATTTGAAATCGGGGTATTGATGCACCTTGTCTGGTTATCCGATCCGAAAGCGGATGAAAGCGTAATTGTATTGTTAGGGGAAACTCCAATGGTACCAGTTTTTATCACTGAACCACATCCGCCGGTCAAAGTAATGGTATAGTTAAAGCTTCCGGATGTTACCGGGGTTCCGTTTATGGTCAACTGGTTTGCCGACCAGCTTCCGCTGACACCTGCCGGCAATCCGCCTGTAATCACTCCCGTTGCGCCGGTTGTGGTATAGGTAATTGTGCTGATAGCTGTGTTCACACAATTCAGCTGGTTGTCAGTACCTGCTGCCGACGACAGAGCGATCGTATTTGCAGGGATAACTGTTATGGTTCCCGATTTTGTAATCACTGAACAACCACCAGATAAGGCAACAGTATAATTATAGATGCCTGCCACTGTGGGCGTTCCGCAGATGGTAACCGTGTTGGCTGACCAATTACCGCTTACACCTGCAGGCAACCCGCTAATAACTGCCCCGGTAGCGCCACTGGTAACATAAGTGATATTGGTAATTGATGTGTTTACACATTTTGCCTGGTTATCAGTGCCTGCTGCCGATGATAATGAAATGCTGTTGTCGGGCGAAACTGTGATTGTCCCGGTTTTAGTGACCAAACCACAACCTCCGCTCAGCGAAATTGTATAAGTATAACTCCCGGGTGTTGATGGTATTCCATGAATAGTAATGACATTTCCGGCCCACGAGCCCGATACTCCGGCTGGCAGCCCGCTGAACGAAGCCCCACTGGCACCTGTAGTCGCATATGAAATGTCAGTGATTGGGTTATTTACACAAACTGTCTGGTGGTCGGTGCCTGCTGCCGATGTAAGTATTATCGTATTATTCGGCGTAACACTGATGGTTCCTGTGGTTGATACAATACTGCAGCCTCCTGTTAAGGTCACAGTGTAGTTATATGTACCCGAAACCGTTGGGCTTCCGCTGATGGT
>CALCJE010000164.1 GCA_937965665.1 uncultured Bacteroidales bacterium | reverse complement strand
TAAATACATCCGTAATGACCGCTCGACCCGGCAACCGGAAATTTCATTACGGCCTTTATCAAAAACAGCCCAGCAGTGGACCCTCACCCATGGAGAAGCAAATCACATACCAGGAAGAAGTCTTGCCATTGACGAGATACACAATGTAATTGAATTCCTTGAGAAAATTGAAAATGACGAAATCGGTGATATCGATTTTCTTGAACTACGTGCCTGTGATGAAAGCTGTGCAGGAGGTGTTCTGCTGTCAGCAAACCGTTTCCTGGTTGCCGAGCGATTACGCCGATACACACCTGCCGCAGACACCACTCCGGCACCTGAAGAAGGAATAAACAGGTATAAGGATTACCTGCTGAAAAGGATGAATATCCACAGCATCAATCCCAGGAGCATGATGAAACTGGATGAAAATATGGAAGAAGCCATGCGCAAAATGGATAAATCGAGCCAGATGCTTCGCTGCCTTCCGTTAACAGATTGCGGCGCATGCGGTTCGCCAAATTGCCAGGCATTTGCAAACGATATTGCGCTGGGCGAAGCCGAAATCAGGCAATGTATTTTTATCCAGAAAAACCGGGAGCAAACCGGGGAATTATCACCGGATGAATCACTTGAACTATTGAAAGGCATTTGGGGAAGTGATAAGTTTTATTCGAATCGTAAATAACAACCAAGGCTATGCAGGTAAAAGACATAATCAGCATTCTCAACTTACAAATTTTTGGAGGTGAACAGGGCCTCGACCGCGAAATCAGCGGAGGGTACACCAGCGATTTATTGTCGGATGTTATGGGACATGCTGACAGCGGGAAAGTATGGATTACACTGCAAACCCACAAAAATGTAATTGCCATTGCTTCACTAAAAGAACTGGCTGCAGTAATTTTAATAAAAGGCAATGAACCGGATGCCGACATGTTGGCACAGGCCATGGACGAAGGCATTCCGGTATTAGGCACCAATGAAGAGGCTTTTGAAACTACCGGGAAATTGTACAATCTGTTAACCCGGTAAAAATGAACTTATACCGGGCCGATCTGCATATCCATACTGTACTTTCGCCTTGCGGCGACCTGGATATGAGCCCTGCCAACATTATCGACAAAGCCCTTGAAAAAGGCATTGATATTATTGGAATTACAGATCACAACTCAACCAGGCATTGCAGCCTGATTCGCGACCTGGCCCGACCCGCCGGAATATTTGTACTGATGGGAGCCGAAGTAACCACACGCGCAGAAGTACACTGCCTCTCGTTCCTTGAAAATGATGATCAATTAACGGAATTCCAGGCTTACCTGGAACAACACCTACCCCCTATTCCGAATGATACTCAAAAATTTGGATACCAGGTGGTTGTTGATAAAGATGAACAAATACTGGAAGAGATAGAATATCTGCTCATTTCAGCACTTGACCAATCCATAAACCAGGTGGAACAAAAAGTGCATTCGCTGGATGGAATTTTTATACCGGCACATATCGACCGCCCCAATTACAGCATTACCAGTCAGCTCGGATTTATCCCTGCCGGACTTCCGATTGATGCGGTTGAGATATCAGCCAGTTGTAAAAAGGAAACCATACTCCCCTTCATTCCGAAACATAGCAATTTAGCTATAATCAGGAGTTCGGATGCACATTATCTTAACCAGGTAGGCAAGGTATTTACCACTTTTGAGTTGGAACACCGGAGTTTTGAGGAAATAAAAATGGCACTGCATGCAACTGCCGGCCGAAACATAATAAACCAATGAAAGACCTTGCACTGCATATACTCGATATTCTTCAGAACTCGGTAACCGCCGGGGCTAAGCTTGTGCAGCTCGGTATTGAAGAAATCCCGTCAGCAGATAAGTACATTGTAACAATTACCGACGATGGAAAAGGGATGAGTGAGGAAATGGTTCAGCAGGTTACCGATCCGTTTTTTACTACCCGAACAACCCGAAAGGTAGGATTAGGCTTACCTTTACTAAAGCAAAATGCCGAACGTACCGGGGGCAGTTTAATCATTGATTCCAAACCAGGTGAAGGGACCAAAGTTACAGCAGTATTCAGCTACAGCCACATCGACAGGCTCCCGACCGGCGACATACCCGGAATACTTGCGCTTACAGCCTCATCGTACGCTGAAATTGACTTCATCTATAAACATCATACCCCAGAGGGAATTTTTAGTTTCGACACCACTGAAATAAAAGAAACGCTCGAAGGTGTACCGATCAATAATCCGCAGGTAATCACATTTATGAAAGATTTTATCCGAGATAACCTGGCAGAAATAAAAGCATCATAATCAATACCAAAAAGATACCTACTAACCAAAATAAAACCTATTAAAATGACCAAGATCACATCATTAGCTGATTTAAGGAGAATTAAATCCGACGTGGAAGTTAAAATGAACCTGCGCGAAAGGAGCGAATCCCCTGAAAGTATGGTTCAGATCAGGGTAGCCATGGCAACCTGCGGAATTGCATCGGGTGCCAAAATTGTAATGGATTACCTTGTAAATGAACTCGATAAGCGTAGCATCCCGGCTGTGGTAACACAAACCGGCTGCATGGGGTATTGTTATGCCGAACCTACTATTGAGGTAACACGCCCTGGTCAGCAACCTATTGTTTTCGGTTATGTTGATTCAAAAAAAGCGGATCAGATTATCGAAAAATACATCAAAAACGGCGAGTTGCTTGATGGCATTATCCCGGTTAACTACGAAAATATTGAAGGTAAGTAACAAACCCTGGAGGAAAACAATATGACACAATACAAAATGCACCTGTTGGTGTGCGGAGGCACCGGATGCAGGGCCTCGGAAAGCGAACTGCTGTTTCAGAACCTCAAGCATGAAATCCTCAACAAAGGACTTGAAAATGATGTACAGGTAATTACAACCGGGTGTTTCGGATTCTGCGAAAAAGGCCCCATTGTAAAAGTTATGCCCGACAATACATTTTATACCCAGGTTAAACCTGAGGATGCCATTGAAATTGTTGCCGAACATGTGATAAAGGGCCGCAAGGTTCATCGCCTGCTGTATATTAACCCCGAAACAGAGCAACATGTTTCTGATTCGAAACATATGGGATTTTATCGCAAACAGTTGCGTATTGCATTACGCAACTGCGGTTTTATTGATCCCGAAAACATCGAAGAATACATTTCGCGCGATGGCTATGCTGCCCTGGCAAAATGTCTGACCGAAATGACTCCTGCCCAGGTAATAGAAGAAATGAAAAAGAGTGGTTTGCGCGGACGCGGAGGCGGAGGCTTCCCAACCGGGCTTAAATGGGAAATTACCAGCAAGAGCCAGGCTGACCAGAAATACGTGGTTTGTAATGCAGACGAAGGCGACCCGGGAGCCTTTATGGATCGTTCCATCCTGGAAGGCGACCCACATTCAGTAATTGAAGCTATGGCTATTTGCGGTTACTGTATTGGCGCCGACAAGGGTGTTGTTTATATCCGTGCCGAATATCCGTTAGCAGTTGAACGCCTTAAAATAGCCATGAAACAAGCTTCAGAATATGGCTTACTGGGTAAAGACATTTTTGGAACCGGTTTTAATTTCGAAATAGATATCCGCTATGGTGCAGGTGCATTTGTTTGCGGTGAGGAAACAGCACTCATACACTCCATGGAAGGTTTACGTGGCGAACCCACCATCAAACCTCCGTTCCCAAGCGTATCGGGATACCTGCAGAAACCTACCAACGTAAATAACGTTGAAACCTTTGCCAATGTACCGGTTATTATCAATAAAGGTGCCGAGTGGTTTGCATCTATAGGAAGCGAAAAATCAAAAGGTACCAAGGTATTTGCACTTGCCGGAAAAATCAACAATGTAGGTTTGATTGAAGTTCCGATGGGAACCACATTACGCGATATTATTTTCGAAATCGGGGGAGGGATAAAAGACGGCAAGAAATTTAAAGCCGTTCAAACCGGAGGACCTTCCGGCGGTTGTTTGACCGAAAAACACCTCGATATTCAGATAGACTTCGATTCACTTACGGCTGCAGGATCCATGATGGGATCGGGCGGTATGATTGTGATGGACGAAGACGATTGTATGGTTTCGATTGCGAAATTCTACCTCGATTTTACCGTTGAAGAATCGTGTGGTAAATGTGCCCCATGCCGCATCGGGAACAAACGCCTGAATGAAATGCTTGAAAAGATTTGCGAGGGTAAAGGTACAATGCACGATCTCGACCTGCTTCGCAACCTGAGCCATGTGGTTAAAGATACATCACTCTGCGGATTGGGTCAAACATCACCAAACCCTGTATTATCAACCATGGATAATTTCATGGACGAATACCTAGCCCATGTTGTGGATCACAAATGCCCGAGCGGACAATGCAAGGCTTTGTTACAATACATTATTGAGCCCGAAAATTGTGTTGGATGTACTGCCTGTGCCCGCAACTGCCCTGTTAATGCTATTGCCGGAGAGCGCAAGGGTGTTCACGTAATTGACCAGGAAACCTGTATCAAATGCGGTGCATGCTTGGAGAAATGTAAATTCAACGCTGTGTTTATCAAGTAAGAAAGGGGAATAAACCATGGAAATGATCAATATAAAAATAGATAATAAGGAATTAAAAGTAGCCCCGGGAACCACCATCCTGGATGCTGCCAAATCAGTCGGAATTAACATCCCGACGCTATGTTACCTGCACCTGCACGATTTCGACATTACCAATAAACCGGCAGGTTGCCGCGTGTGTGTTGTCGAAGTAAAAGGCCGCCGTAACCTGGCACCTGCCTGTGCAACCGACTGTTTCGAAGGCATGGAGGTAAATACACATAATGTACGTGTACTGAACAGCCGCAAAACGGTACTTGAACTCATTCTCAGCGACCATCCTACCGACTGCCTTGTTTGCGCAAAAAGCGGCAGCTGCGAATTGCAGACCCTTGCCCAGGATTTAGGAATTCGCCAGATTGAGTACCAGGGAGAACAATCACATTACAAAGAAGATACTTCACCCGCTATTATCCGCGATGTGGATAAATGTATCATGTGCCGTCGTTGCGAAACCATGTGTAACGAAGTACAAACGGTTGGAGTACTGTCAGCCGTTAACCGCGGATTTATGTCGGTGGTAGCACCCGCATTCGAAATGAACCTCGACCACAGCGTATGTACCTATTGCGGACAGTGTGTGGCTGTTTGCCCCACGGGCGCCCTCACCGAAGTTGATCATACTAACCAGGTAATACGGGCACTGGCTGATCCGTCCAAGACTGTAATCGTTCAGACTGCTCCTGCTGTAAGGGTTGCGTTGG
>CALCJE010000163.1 GCA_937965665.1 uncultured Bacteroidales bacterium | reverse complement strand
GGTTCCAATGTATTGCCTGCGCGGTTTGTTCACGCGATCGGCAATCACATCAAAATAATCGTTGCTAATATACCCGGCAGCCGCAATCAGCATTGTGGCTACGATCATGAGCCGGTATTGTAAAGCGGTGGTTACAGGTAAAATTCCTGCCGAGTGGTACACCGGGATAAACAGGAAATGCCGGATGAGTAATAAGGTAAAGGCAATAATCAGCAGGTTTGGCAACCTCAGCATATTTACTATTGTCCGCATATAAAAATCACCTTAACTCATTAAAATAAAATTTCTCCCTTCATCCTTCACCCCTCGCCGTTCTCCTCTCGCCCTTCTCCTCTGTCTACCAATGATAAGCATCGTCATTCATCCATTTTCCCTGTACTTTCAGCACCTGCTCAATAACATCGCGAACACATCCGTGCCCGCCCGGCTGGTGCGAAATGTATGTCGCCACCCGTTTTATTTCCTCCACTGCATCCGCAGGGCATGTAGGAACACCGGCGTTGATCATAATTTCATAATCGGGAATATCGTCGCCCATGTACAGGATGTTTTCAGGCAACAGCTTGTGTTTTTCAAGGTACTGGTTGTAAACATCAATTTTCTTATCAACTCCCAGGAAAATATCTGTAATTTTCAGGCTTTCGAGACGCAATTTCATAGATTCGGAATAGCCTCCCGATATAATTACAATCCTGTAGTTTTTCTTGATGGCCAGTTGCATGGCATAACCATCCTTCACATTTGCAGTGCGAAGTGCATCCCCGTTGCTGTTTATCAGAACATATCCATCCGAAAGAACCCCGTCGTAATCAAAAACAAATGTGTTAACTTTTAATAGCTTTTCCTTGTAGTTCGACATGCTGTGATTTGAATTTACTGGTTGTATTTTTTAGTAATCATGCTGGCTAAGAGTTTGTAAAGTTCAGCATATTCGGGTATTGATGCAAGTGCTGATAGATGTTTTTGCAATGTTGAAGTGTCATTACGTCGTGCAGGCCCGGTTTGCATGGCTTTGGGATCGCCACTTACGGCTTTTCTGGAGGTTTCGAGGATGAGCGGATGTAATGCATCTGCCGGCAGGTTCGAGTTGGCCAATAATTCATTACTGATGATGTACATCAGGTTGCTGTAGTTGCCGGCAAATACTGCTGCCGTATGCAGCATTAATCTTTGCCGGCTGTCGATTGTATGCACTTTTGCAGATATACTTCGGGCAACCTGGTTCAACGCGTGTAATACCACTTCCGATGAGGCTTCGGTGAAAAATGGAACCGTACCCAGGTCGGCAGGAACACCTTTCGAAAAAGTCTGCAAAGGATACAATACGCCGAAATTGTTAGCATAATCAGCCAGTATTTCCATGGGCACCGAACCGGCTGTATGCACAAGAATACCTTCGAAACTTCCGATGCCGGCTGCAATTTCAGCAATGGCATTGTCGGCTGTCGCGATAATGATGAGGTCGGTTTGTTCGCGTAACATGGATAACTCAGGACACGCTTCTGCTCCACAGCTTTCAGCTAGTTCGCCAGCATTTGCAATATCCCGGCTCCATACCCGGCGTATATCGAAACCGCTTGATTTCAATCCATTTGCCAGGTGCCAGGCAACATTGCCTGCGCCTGCAAAACTGATTTTTTTGATGCTTTTTTGCATGTGTTGCGCTACAATACCTGTTTTAAAGGTATTATGCTTTGTTTTCGGTGTCTTTATTTTTGCCCATGGTGCGACGCATGATGGCATAGGTTAAACCGCTGAACATAACTACGATTCCCAGCCACAGCACGCCCATAAACGGGAAGATAATGGCTTTCATCACAATATAATCCTGCTGCTTTTCATAAATTCCCACGTGTATGGCTTTCGAATCAGAAGCAACACCTTCGAACCGAAGTTTCACTTTGAGGGGTTCTATAATCCCGTCAGTCCTTTTCAGTTCACCGTTTATAATTTCGTATTTGATTTCAGTTTCCAGCTGTCCTTCCTGCATGCTGATAATTTTAAACATAGCAGTGATACTTGCATTATTCACATCATCATTTACCATGGTTGTTTTTATATTATCCAGGATCACAAAACTGCGCGAAATCACTATGGTGTCGTGCACATTCATGGGATGTTCACCACTTTTACTGAACCCATCGGCATCAGCAGTCCCATTGCTTTGCTGTGCATAACTGAGATATGTATAAATATCCTTGTCGATAAAGTGTTTTGTATCAGGATTGTAAACATTTCCCATGCGGGTATTTACATTTAATGAAGGATGTACTGAGAAGTCCACTTTCCCGGTGCCGGCATCTTTCATTTTTACAAAATCGACTTTATAAAAGGTCTCTCTGCCTTTTGTTACGGCATCGGAGTAGGTAACCATATATTTGCCCATCGGCTGGCCAACACCTTTCATCAGCACCAGGTTCTCGCGGTTATCAGCTTCCTTGCCCAGGTCGAAACCTGAGGTGTTTTTGGAAATGATCTGCGAATTGCTGAAAGCAAGCACCACACCCAACAGGAACAGGGTAAACCCGATATGTGTAAAAGCACCTCCAATGTTAGTGGTTTTCTTAATGTAATTAATTACAAAGTCAACTGATACTACAGTTGCAAGTAATATGCTGAATAGCAGCACTATCCGGCCTGCACCGGTTACATGATCGCCTAAGGCAATCAATATGGTGAGTACCAGCGAAATGCCTGAGGCAATTAAAATCTTTTTTGTAAATTGTTTCAGGTCGTTTTTGCCGTACCAGAGGTACTGGCTTATAGCAATCCCCAACGCGATCACAATGGCAAAAGGCATTTGCCAGGTGTTGTAGAAATTCACATTATCGATTGGAGGTGCAATTCCGGTACCGAAAAGTTTATTGAAAACCGGTATAGATGTGGTGGCAGTTACCTGGAAGGCTGATATCAATACTACGATAGCGCCTATCAGCATCCAGAATTCACGGGTCATCACTTCATCGTTATCCTTTTTGGGGAATTGTTTTTTCAACCTGATCAGCATATAAAGCGGAATCAGTAAATAGAGGGCGGTAAACACAATCATCTGGCCCGAAAGTGCATTTTCTCCAAACGAGTGTACCGATGTTTCGCCCAGCACACCGCTTCGCGTCAGGTAGGTTGCATACATTACAAAAAACCAGCCCAGTATGGTGAAGAAATAGGTTGTGGCATAGGTGTTGAACCTTTTACGCGCGATAATCATACTGTGAAGGGTTGCAACCATTAAAAGCCAGGGTACGAGCGAGGCATTTTCAACCGGGTCCCATGCCCAGAAACCACCAAAAGTAAGCGATTCGTAAGCCCAGCGACCACCCAGGATGATCCCGTTTCCGAGGGCAAGTATGGCTGCTATGGTCCATGGAATAGCCGGTTTAAGCCAGGAATGATACTCCTTGCGCCACATGGAGGCAATGGCATAACTGAATGGTACAAGTACTACTGCATATCCAAGGAAAAGTGATGGCGGGTGTATTATCATCCAGATGTTTTCAAGCAAAGGATTTAACCCGTTGCCATCTACCAGGAAATCAAGGTAATTTGCTTGTTTAAAAAGCTCCTCACCCATATTCTGCGGCATATTCCTGAGGAGTCCGAATGGGCTGCCACCTACATGGAAACCACCCAAATTGAATCCAAGCACCATCGAAACAAGGAAGAACTGACCTGTTGCGAACACCGGCATTACCCAGTTTTTCCATTCTTTTGAAGTGCGCAACAGCCAGAGGCCAATGATGCCTTGCCAGAATGCCCATACCAGGTACGATCCTTCCTGTCCTGCCCAGAAACAGGAAACAATATATTTTAAAGGCATATCTCGCGATGAATACTGCCAAACGTAGGAGTATTCGAAGCAATGGTTGCCAATCAGGTAATATAATGCGCCTATTCCGCCCAAAAGGCTTATGAAATGGAGCCAGAAGGCATTTCCGGCCAGTTTTGTGTATAATGCTGCCTTATCTTTACTCCTGAGCGAAAGCACATAGAGGGTAATAGATAAAACCAGTGAAATGAAGCTGATCCAGATAAATAAACGGCCCAGGGTACCGGCCATGATGTGTTCACCTACGTATTGTATGTTCATGTAGATATCGATATATGTTAAGTTGCAAAAGTATACTTTATAAACAAAATATTCAGAAGTTGTTTTTATTCGTTTCAAAAAAAATACCAAATGCTTGTAACACTGAAGTATACATTTATTTTTTTTGAAACGCAGCCCGATTTTGAGGCAAAAAGGCCGGTTGCAAAGTAATAATTTGTTAATATTGCGAACGGTTAATTGATGAACAGTTGTACCTGGACTTGCCAGGATAACCAAAACAGGAAGCACATGCTTTCGCCGAAAACGTTCAGCATGTGATCAATTTATTGATTTAATGTGGAAAAATCATTAACTATAACCTCTGTAAAATTTATTCTCAATCACGATTAAAAGCCCTCATATGGAGTTAACGCTGAAGGATGTTTCAACAAAAAAGGAATTTAACGAATTTATATATCTCCCCGAAAAAATCCATAATGGTCATAAGGATTGGTTGCCTCCTTTGTATATGGATGAAAAAGTCTTTTTTAATCCTGCCAAAAACCATTCGTTTAATGTATGCGATCACCGGTTAATACTTGCTTATAAGAATGGAGTTGCCGTTGGTCGCATTATGGGGATTATAAACCGGCAGCACAACGAAATGATGGGTGTTAAAAATGCCCGCTTTGCTTTTATCGAAACATACAATGACCAGGAAGTTGCCCATGCACTGATCTCAGAAATTGAAAAATGGGGACGCGAAAAAGGCATGACCAGGGTTATTGGCCCATTTGGTTTTTCGGATCGTGAACCCCAGGGTTTGCTGATCGAAGGTTTTGAATATGAACCTGTTATTGACAGCGCATGCAATTTTGAGTATATGCCCAAACTTGTTGAAGCCGAGGGCTATACCAAAGAACTGGATTGCGTGATTTATAGATATCCCCTGTCGAATCCGCTACCCGACGTGATGGAGAAAATATTCGAAAGGGTAACTTCACGCACCGATCTGCAGTTCCTGAAATTTAAAAGTAAGAGGCAGGTTAAGCCATGGATTGTCCCTATTTTCAGGGCAATGAACGCATCTTTCGGTGATATTTACGGTTTTGCCCCGATGGACGAAGCCGAGATGCAGGAAATGGCAAAAAAATACCTCCCTGTTATTGATCTTGAATTTGTGAATGTTGTTGTAAAGGATGAAAAAGTTATTGCTTTTGTAATCAGCATGCCGAACATATACAAGGGGCTGCAGAAAGCTAAAGGACGCTTGTTCCCGTTCGGATTGTTTCATATTCTCAGGGCCATGAAAACTGCCAAATCAGTGAACCTCATGCTTGGAGCCGTAATCCCCGAGTACCAGAAACAAGGCCTGAATATTTATCTTTCAATGACAACCATTAAGGAAGCACAACGCAGGGGCATGGATAGCGTAGATACCCATGTTGTTATGGAAGAAAATGATGATATGTCGAATGAATTCAAACGGTTCGGGGCAATTATGATCAAAAAATTCCGGGTCTATCAGAAATCGCTGTAAAAACGAATGCTGGCTTAAACGCAAGTACACATTCCTGGGGGTTATCGCGGTTCTGATTTTATAAAATTGAAGTTAAATTCAAAATTGTAAGAGAAAATAACTATTTCCGAGTTTTTGGCAGGTTGATAACATTGCTTTAATGAATAAACCCATGGAAATAAAAATAGTTGAAGTTACATCGCGCAGGCAGTTGCGTACATTCATTCATTTACCGGCTCAGTTGCACAAAAGAGAGCCCAACTGGATGCCGACGATTTATTTCGATGACTGGAATTTCTTTAATCCAAAGAAAAACCACCAGTTCGACGCATGCGATACCATTATGGCTCTTGCCCTGCTGGATGATAAACCGGTGGGCAGGATAATGGGAATTATTCATAAAACGTACAATAAACTCAGGAATGAGAATAAAGCCAGGTTTGGTTATTTCGACTGTATCGATAACCAGGAAGTTGCCCATGCTTTGTTTGTATTTATAAAAGAGTGGGCACAGAAAAAAGAGATTTCACTGCTCGTGGGTCCATATGGGTTTTCGGATAAAGATATCCAGGGGCTGCTGGTCGAAGGATTTGAACACATGCCCCTTATCGATGCGGCTTGTAACCCGCCTTATATTGTTAAACTGGTTGAAAATGAAGGATTTGTTAAGGAAATAGATTGCCTTATCTATAAATTTCCCGTTAACCTTGCACTTCCCGAACTATATTATCGCATTGTACAGCGGTCTAATTATAACAACAGTGTTAAACTTGTCGAATTTACCTCGCGAAAACAACTCAAACCTTATATCGTTCCGGTGCTGGAGCTTGTAAACAAAACATACGATCATTTGTATGGCTTTGTTCCGATGTCAGAAACCGAAATTCACGAATTTGCTTCCCGTTACCTGCCCATTATTGATCCCCGCTTTGTAAAGGTGGTTGAAAAGGCAGGCGAAGTAATTGCATTCATCATCGGCATACCGAACTTAACCGTGGGCATCCAGAAATCAAGAGGCTATTTGTTTCCCATTGGTATTTTCCAGATTTTGCTTGCCACACGCAAAACCAGGCAACTGGATATTATGCTTGGTGCTGTTCGCCGCGATTACCAGGGTGCCGGAATAGAACTTGTTATGGGGTTAAGCTTGCTTGAATCAGCCCGGAAAGCCGACTTCAAGGAACTTTCAACACATCTCATACTTGAGAACAACGTGAAGATGCGGGCCGAAGTTGAACGGCTTAATATCCCGATTCTACAGCGCTTCAGGGTATTCAGGAAAGAAATCTGAACGCTTTCAAGTAAAAGCACATACGGTTAGGCTGAATAATTATGAAATAAATTATACTCTTATGCATTTATTCTGAAATATTTACTAATTTTGCACCCCTTAAAATCAATTAATTAATCACTTAACCGAAAGGAAGTTTATCCATTATGATCATTGTTCCTGTAAAAGAAGGCGAAAGCATTGACCGCTCGCTGAAGAAACTGAAACGTAAATTCGAAAAAACCGGTGTTGTTAAAGAACTGCGTAACCGCCAGAAATTTACAAAGCCGTCAATTGTACGTCGCGAAGAGATTCGTCACGCTATTTACATTCAACAGCTTCAGCAGCAGCAGGAATTGTAATCAGTCCGGAATTTTTTCCGGGAAGCAGGAAGTAATACTTGCATTTCTCATACTATTGTTGTACTTTTAACGTTAGTTAGTGTACAACACTTGAGGGGCAAAGGTTACTTCCTGTTTTATTTTGAGGGATGCTGAAGGACAAATACATAGATTACCTTACTTTTGAAAAGCGTTTTTCGGCGCATACCATTTTGGCATATCATACCGATCTGGATGATTTTACCGGGTACTTATTGTCGCAATATTCCATTACTGATCCGCTTCAGGCCGATCACCATATAATACGTTCGTGGCTCATTTCGCTCATCGACCGAAAAATTTCGGCCCGATCGGTTAACAGGAAACTCTCCACACTCAAATCATTTTACAGGTATTGCCAGCGGC
>CALCJE010000162.1 GCA_937965665.1 uncultured Bacteroidales bacterium | reverse complement strand
CCGGCCAACGGCTCCATTATGATGAATATTGCAGCCAATATGCTGGGGCTTGATAATGCGGCTACTCCATTGGGCCTCAAAGCCATGACACAGCTACAGGAACTCAACAAGGATAAGGACACAGCCTCCAATTCCATGATTATGTTCCTGGTACTGAATGCTTCGGGCTTAACCATTATTCCTATAAGCATCATGGTGTACCGCACACAACTTGGAGCTGCCGACCCATCGGATATTTTTATCCCGATTCTGCTGGCTACTTTTGCTTCGACACTTACCGGAATTATAGCCGTTTCTATCATGCAGCGTATCAACCTGCTCAACAAAGTGATTTTGCTTTACCTGGGAAGTTTTACGTTGATAGTTTCAGCCATCATCTGGTATTTCAGCACCATAAGCCAGGCACAGGTTACAACTATTTCGTCGGTTGCCGGAAACCTGATACTATTCAGCATCATTTTTTCATTCATCGTTCTGGGCCTGGTAAAAAAAATAAATGTGTACGATGCATTTATTGATGGGGCGAAAGAGGGCTTCGGAATTGCCATAAAAATTATTCCTTACCTGGTTGCCATACTTGTTGCCGTTGGCGTTTTTCGCACCTGCGGGGCACTTGATTTCCTGGTAAAAGGAATAGGCCAGGCATTTGCAGCCATGGGTGTGAACACTGATTTTGTGGATGCCCTTCCCACAGCATTTATGAAACCACTGAGTGGATCTGGCGCGCGGGGAATGATGGTAGATACCATGAAGCAATACGGGGCCGACTCGTTTGCCGGACGCTTGTCGTGTATTTTCCAGGGAGCGGCTGATACAACCTTTTACATTGTAGCTGTATATTTCGGGAGTGTAGGTATTAAAAAAACCAGGTATGCGATAACTGCCGGGCTGATTGCCGACTTTGCCGGTGCTATTGCAGCCATTTTTGTGGCTTATTTGTTCTTTCATTAAAATTCACGACATATGGACCAGGTAAACTGGGGAATAATTGGTTGCGGAAATGTAACCGAGAAAAAAAGCGGGCCCGCATTCAATAAAATTGAAGGATCGAGGCTTGTTGCCGTGATGAGGCGGGATGCTGCCAAAGCCGAAGAATACGCAATGCGGCATGGTGTTCCGAAATTTTACACGGATGCAACCCTGCTGATCAATGACCCAGAAATTAATGCCGTTTATATTGCCACACCACCCGACAGCCACGCCAGATATGCCATTGAAGTAATGAAAGCAGGCAAGGCGGCTTATGTTGAAAAACCCATGGCCAGGAATGTTGCCGAGTGTGAAGAAATGATACGGGTTAGCATGGAAACCGGTCAGCCCTTATTTGTAGCTTATTACCGCCGGAGGCTACCTTGTTTTTTGAAAATAAAAGAATTGGTGGATAATAAGGTGATAGGCGATATAAAAACCATACATGTTCAGCTTCACCATCAACTGCGGCCCGAAGATACAGTGGCCGGCAGGATACCCTGGCGGTTAATGCCCGAAATTAGCGGGGGCGGATACTTTCACGACCTGGCCTCGCACCAGTTCGATTACCTGGAATACCTGCTGGGGCCGGTTAAGGAAGCAAAAGGCATTTCACTGAACCAGGCCGGGCTTTATCCGGCTGACGATATGGTTACGGCAACCTTTGCATTCGAGTCGGGTGTAACAGGAACAGGTTCCTGGTGTTTTACCGTTCCTGACAACCTGAGAACAGATACAACCGTGCTGGTGGGTTCAAAAGGGAGAATTAAATTTTCCTTTTTCGACAACCAGGATATTATGGTAGAAAAAAGTGATGGAAGCCTGGAAAAATACACGGTTCCGCACCCCGAAAATATTCAGCAGCCACTTATCCAAACCATTGTTGATCAATTGCTTGGTAAAGGCAGTTGCCCATCCACCGGTAGTACCGGTATAATGCAAGCATGATCATGGACTCAATAACTGCATAACGGGAAACCCCGGAATCCAGTTAATTTGGTATCTTTAGAAGAGTGAAATTGGGGCAAAGCCTTGTTAAATAATCCGTTAATTCAAAGAATTAAAGATATGAAAACTCCGAAATCCGTAAAATGCACCATACTGTTTTTATCCGTTGGCTTAATGCTTCAGGCACAGACTTTTAAAAAAACGGAAGGGCAGGCAAGCTATTGGAGCAGCTACGAAGGTAAAACCCTTTCGCCTGCTGAGAACCCGGAATTACTCCCTTACAACCGTTGGGTAGAACCAGCCGGCAAACAGGTATATTTCGGGGATCCCGGCCTTGAAAACCATGCCCTTGATGTGGTATTTTCGCCGGATAAAAAATGGCTGGCAGTTGAAGGTCGCTACGAAATACTGATACTTTCGCCCAAAACATACGAAATTGTTGCCACTTTAAATGTGAGTTCCGTATTGAAAGATGCGGGCATCATGAACACATTTTCAGGCATCTGCTGGGCCACGGACAACGGCAGCTACAAACTTTACTGGGGGACTTCGAGTTATAACAATACTTCTTATGTAATGCAGGCAAGCTGGGATAACAACAAACTGGCTGCCAGCGATTTTTACCTTTTTGAGGCTGCAAAACCAGCAACTGTCGCCATTCCAAATGAAGTACTGGTACTGAAGGAAAATGGAAAATCATACCTTTATGTGGTGCTCAATGGCAACAACGAATTGGTAAAAATTGATCTTGCCACAAAACAGCGGCTATGGACCTCGAAAGTTGGCGTGGCTCCATTTGGTATTACCGAAGCAAATGGAAAAATATATGTAACCAACTGGGCCGGTTCGGTACCCGACAGTTCTGATACCAACGTTGCAGGGGTTCCATGGGGCCTTTCGAAAGTAGACCCGGTAACGGGTGCCACCCGCGAAGGCACTGTTTCGGTAATAGATCCAAAATCAGGCTCAGTGCTGAAAACGATTCAGGTCGGGCTTCATCCAAACGATATCATCCGAAGTAACGACAGTAAATTTATTTATGTTGCCAATGCTAACAGTGACGATGTAAGCGTCATCTCTACCGCCACCGATATGGTTTGCGAAACCATCCCGGTACGATTAACCCCTGAGCAAAATAAATACTGGGGCGATTCGCCAAACGGGCTTGCCATAGCGCCTGACAATAAAGTACTTTACGTGGCAAACGGGATGGATAACGCTTTGGCCGTTGTGGAACTGGGGCTGAAATCATGTTCCGGCAGTGCCCTGGAAAACAGTGGGGTTAAAGGATTTATTCCAACCGGGGCTTACCCCGGCGCAATAGCTATTTCGGGTAAGCAGCAACTTGTAGTAGCTAATATAGAAGCTGAAGGTGCCCAGGTGGCACATCACACCGAAGGAACCACCAACCTCACTTATAATTCGCATAAAATGCTGGCATCTGTTTCGGTAATACCAGCACCATCGCAAAAGAAACTAGCAGCGTATACCAAAAAGGTAAGCTCGATGCAGCAGTTTTTCAGGCTGGCACTTACCGAACAAGCGCCCAGGAGCGGTGTTGCCCCGGTTCCGGTACCTGAACGCATCGGAGAACCCAGTGTTTTTAAGCATGTGCTTTATATCATAAAAGAAAACCGGACTTACGACCAGGTGTTGGGTGATATGAAAAAGGGTGATGGCGATTCGACGCTGGCCATTTTCGGACGGCAAATCACGCCCAATACACATGCACTCTGTAATGACTACCTGCTGCTTGATAATTTTTACGCTTCCGGCAAATGCTCGGCCGAAGGACACCAATGGACAGATGCTTCGATAGTTACTGATTATGTTGAAAAGGATGTGAGGGCCTGGTTCCGCAGCTACCCGCATGTGCAGGAAGACGCATTGGTGTATGCCCCAACCGGTTTCCTTTGGGACAATGCCCTGAAGCACAATAAAAACGTAAGGATTTATGGTGAAGCTTCAACGCCCGAATACGATCAGAAACACACATGGACTTCGATTTACAACGGGTTCCTGAATCATGAAAAGTTTGAATTCAAAAATAAAACCACCATCAGCTCAGTTGAGAAAATCCTCAGTGAAACATACCCTTCGTACGACGATCATCGCATACCGGATGCACTGAGGGCCGATGCATTTATCAGTGAATTAAAAGCATATGAGAATATGGAAGGCGACCAGCTTCCCGAACTGATGATGATGGCCCTGCCTTGCGACCATACCGGCGGCACAAGAGAAGGACTTCCAACACCACGTGCCATGGTGGCCGATAACGACCTGGCTTTAGGGCAAATCATTGAGGCCATAAGCAAAAGCCGATTCTGGAAAAACACGGTAGTTTTTGTTACCGAAGATGATTCACAATCGGGCTGGGACCATGTTTCGGCATACCGTACCGTTGGAATGATCATCAGCCCATATACCAAAACAGGCGCTGTTATACATACCAATTACAACCAGCCCTCCATGGTACGCACTATTGAGCAGATTTTAGGAATCCCACCGATGAATGTGATGGATGCCACAGCCATGCCTATGTTTGACTGTTTTAGCCTACAGGCCGACAATTCACCTTACCAGGCACTGGAAAACCAAATTCCGCTCAACGAAATGAACCCGAAAATGTCGGGCCTAAAAGGCGATGCACTGTATTATGCCCGTAAAAGTATGGAGCCGCAATTCGACGGAATTGATACCGGGGATGATGACCTATTTAACCGCATACTTTGGTTTGCAATGAAAGGCAATGAAAAATATCCCAAAAGATATAGCGGCAAGGACCTGGATTAGGAACCTGAAAGGGCAATAATTTGTGAGCTATCACTTGGCTAAGCATTACAAGGCAAGGTTATAGCCTTACCAGGTTGGCTTTCAGCGACTGTAGGGCTTCACCATTAAAACCGGAATAAGTCGTTTTAAATTTTGCGGCAATTTTATCATTACAAAGGTTACCGATGCTTCCTTCGTGGGTATGATTAACTGTGGTTTCGGGAGAAAAACTGCCCGCTTCAATCTGCTTGCCAACAATTTTATAAGCGTCTCTGAAAGGCACACCCGAAATCACCAGGCGGTTAACTTCCTCTACACTAAACAAATGCACATACCTGGGATCGTCGAGAATGTGAGCATTAACCTGTACCTGTTCGAGTGCAAATGCTGAAACCTGCAGGATAAGTTGTATTTCGGTGAGCGCGGGAAGAAAAGACTCTTTGGTTATCTGCATATCGCGAAAATAACCTGATGGCAGGTTGCCCATGATATTGCCGATTTCAACCGGAAGCGATTGAAGGCGGTTACAACGGGCACGCAGTAACTCGAAAACATCAGGATTTTTTTTATGCGGCATAATGCTTGAACCCGTTGTGAATTTGGCCGGCAAGGTAATGAAACCAAAATTCTGGCTCATGAAAAGACACAGGTCGGTAGCCATGCGGCCGATAGTTGCAGCCAGGTTGGCAATAGCAAATGCTGTGATCCGCTCCACCTTACCCCGACCCATCTGCGCATACACAACATTATAGTTCAGGTCGTCGAAGCCCAGCAAACGGGTGGTTAATGTCCGGTTAAGGGGAAAAGAGGATCCATAACCTGCCGCTGAACCCAACGGATTCTGGTTATTGATTTTGTATGCCGACAAAAGCAGCTGAAGGTCGTCAGCAAGCGCTTCGGCGTAAGCCCCGAACCACAAACCAAAAGATGATGGCATAGCCACCTGAAGATGCGTATAACCTGGCAGCAGTGCGTCTTTGTATTTATCACTCTGACGTTGCAGCACTTCGAACAGCGATTGGGTTTCACTGGCTACTGACAGCAGGCAATCGCGGGTATAAAGCCTGATATCGAGCAGGGCCTGATCGTTGCGCGAACGGCCGGAGTGAACCTTTTTGCCCATATCGCCCAACCGGCGGGTGAGCAGCAACTCCACCTGCGAATGCACATCTTCAACCCCTGGCTCAATACTGAAGTTCCCGTTTTTTATATCCTGGTATATTGCCACAAGCGACTTTTTAAGTTCGCTCAACTCATGTTGCTCAAGCAGGCCAATACTTTGGAGCATGGTGATATGGGCGATGGTGCCCAGTATATCGGATTCGGCGAGGTAAAGGTCCATTTCCCTGTCGCGTCCCACGGTAAAAGTTTCTATGATTTCGTTAACAGGTACTCCCTTGTCCCACAGTTTCATGGCTAAGTATTTTTAATGTTTTTATCAGCAGCTATTCCTGGTTCAGAAGTCTAACTTTTCGAGTATCGTGATGTACAATTCGATGCCGTGTTTCAGTTCGCCTGGGTATATAAATTCATCGGCGGTGTGCGACCGGGCGGAGTCGCCGGGCCCCATTTTCACCGAAGTCCAGGGCATTACTGCCTGGTCGCTGCTGGTTGGCGAGCCGTAACAATTTATTTCCAGGTCCCTGGCGATCTGAACCAGGGGATGATCAGCCGGGATGCTGGATGAGTTTAACCTCAGCGAACGGGCTTTAACTTCTGATTTCAGGTTTTGGCGGATAATTTCAAGTGCTTCGGCGTTGCTGTAAAACTCGTTGGTACGTACATCAATTACAAAATTACAAACATCAGGCACCAGGTTGTGCTGGTAACCGGCATTAATCTGGGTAACGCTCATTTTCACCGGCCCGAGTACCTCCGAAACTTGAGGAAACCTGTAGTTGTGAACCCATTCCAAATCGGGCAGCGCATTGTAAATGGCGTTTTCGCCTTCCTCGCGGGCAGCATGGCCGGGGCGACCAGGCGCTTTGCAATCGATAACCAGCAGGCCTTTTTCGGCAACGGCAAGTTCCATTTTTGTAGGCTCGCCCACAATAGCCAGGCTGATAGGGCCCAACTTGTCAATAAGCGACTCAACACCATGAAAACCAGAGATTTCTTCTTCGGCTGTAGCCGCAAAAATAAGATTCCATTTCAGCTCTGTTTTTTGTGCAAAATACAGGTAAGCAGCCATTAGCGAAACAAGGGGCGCCCCTGCATCGTTGCTTCCCAGGCCTATGAGCTTACCCTCTTTTTCGGTGGGCATAAACGGATCAACAGTCCACGATGTAGTAGGTTTCACGGTATCGTGATGCGAATTGAGCAGTATGGTTGAACGCCCTGGCTTGTAATCGGGATGGACGACCCACACATTATTCAAATGCCGGTGGCAATGCTGCCCTTTTGATTCGAGGTATTGCTGAATCAGGTCGGCAGTAAGGTTTTCTTCCTTGCTGAACGAAGGAATCCGGATAAGACCTTTGAGCACGTCAAGCGCTTCATTGTATAATATTTCTGTAGTCATAATATTCGCGTACCGGTTTCGGGGTTAAGGGTTGCAGCACTGGTAATTACAACCTGCTTCACACCTTGCCGCAGGGCTGCAAAACTGTTATCAAGTTTGGGAATCATTCCCGAATGAATAATTTTCTGTTCTTTGTAGGATTGGTACAAACCGGCAGAAAGTTGAGGGATGACCGAAGTATCATCATCAGGAATTAAGAGTACGCCGGGTTTTTCGAAACAGAAAATCAAGGTAACTTCATATAGCGAACTCAAAGAAATGGCAATAGCCGAAGCCATGGTGTCGGCATTGGTGTTCAGAAACTGACCTTTGCCATCGTGTGTGAGCGGGGCTACAACAGGTGTAATTCCGAGT
>CALCJE010000161.1 GCA_937965665.1 uncultured Bacteroidales bacterium | reverse complement strand
TCAGCCAGCAGTTTTGTGACCCCGGTTGGTGGTACTATGAATGGCCAGGACATGTCATCGGGCAAACCTACCAAAAGGCACTGGTATTTCCAGGGTGGCACTCCCTACGAATCAACAGAGCAGAATCCCACCGGAATTAAGTTCGACCGGTATGGTGCTATGAACGTGAAACTGGTGGTTAGCAATGTATATAATGCCGATTCAATTGTTAAGGAAAAGTTTATTGATGTTAAAGCTGTGGTTTCTCCCAATCCCAGCAAGGGCTCGGTAAACATTCTAACAAACCTGAACAATGATAACCCGATTACCATCGAAGTGTACGATGCCCTAGGTAAGATGGCCCAGCGCTTCGAGTATACAGAGCCACTCTCGGCAACTTATACCATTAACCTGCCTTATTCCGGAAATATTTTTGTTGTGAAAATAATACAAGGCGACCAGGTGCAAACACATAAAGTTGTAGTGGTTCATTAACATATAAATTCGCTTACCAATCTACTTATAAGTATCCAAACGATGATTTCAGAACTTGTTAAAATGTCGGCTATTGATAGCCATGTAAAAGATATCGCCCTGAAAATTCTGGACGGAACACGTATTACTCCTGCCGAAGGTGTTGCTCTTTATAGTGATGCCGATACTTCGCTGCTTGCACTGCTGGCTGACCAGGTGCGAAAACGCACGGTTGGCGAGTATGTTTATTACAACCGCAATGTGCATATAGAACCTACCAATATTTGTGTGTACGATTGTAAATTTTGTTCTTATTCGCATCACCAGAGCCGGGAATCGTGGGAGCTGACCATCGACGAAATGGTGCGCACTGTTGTAAACCTGGGCGACGAAATTACCGAAGTGCATATAGTAGGTGCGGTGCATCCCGGGCGTGATATTTATTATTATGCTGATCTTATAAAACGGGTTCACGAGGCCAGGCCAACACTGCATATAAAAGCATACACAGCCATCGAAATTGAATACATGGCGAAAAAATCGGGGCTGAGCTTTGAACAGGGACTTCAGTTACTGAAAGATGCCGGTTTGAATTCGCTGCCAGGTGGTGGTGCCGAGATTTTTGACGACAAAGTCAGGGAACAGATATGCGGTAAGAAATCAACTACCGAAGCCTGGCTGCAGGTTCACGAAACGGCTCACCAGTTGGGTATCCCTACCAATGCTACTATCCTGTATGGGCATATCGAAACTTTCGAACACAGGATTCAGCATATGGAGCTGCTCAGGCAATTACAGGACCGAACCGGTGGTTTTAATGCCTATATCCCATTGAAATTTAAAAACAAGAATAACGAAATGTCGTACATCGAAGAAGTGTCTTTGATTGAGGATCTTCGTAATTATGCCGTTTCGCGCATATACCTCGATAATATTCCCCACCTGAAAGCCTATTGGCCCATGATTGGCAAGGAGATGGCTGCATTATCACTTGCTTTTGGGGTTGATGACCTCGATGGTACCATCAATGATTCTACAAAAATTTATTCGCTGGCCGGTGCCGGCGACCAGAATCCATCCCTGAGTTCAGACGAAATCAGGCAGTTGATAACAAAAGCAGGAAGGGTGCACGCAGAGCGCGATTCATTGTATAATATCATCAACTCCTGACTTCTTTTAGTCTAAATCAGGGTTCAGATATAACATTGATGTTTTAGCTGTTGAAAAAAACACTCGCTATTGTATAATACGAGAGCGTTTTTACGTTATCAGGTAAAGCTTTCCGGGTAAACAACCGGATTTTAAGAAAACCAAAAACCGAATTAATTTTAATTTTATGAAAAAACTACTCTTTGTTTGTGTAATTGCATTTACAACCTTTACAGCGAATGCGCAGTATAAATGGGGCATTGGTGCAGCTATTGGCTCTCCCTCAGGCTTGTCAGTTAAAGTTTTTAGCGATGGCAACAAAGCATTCGATTTTACATTGGGATTCTGGCACGATTATACCAACATCACTGCCATGTACGAAATACATAACTCATTTAACGACCTGGGCGGGTTAAATGAATACCGTGACCAGTTTCAATGGTATTATGGCCCGGGAGCACATATCGGTTCGTGGAATAATAACCATTACGATGCCGGAGAAACACACGACAGCGAGCTTTTTATAGGTGTTGACGGCGTTATCGGTATTGAATGGAAACCAGATATTCCCCTGGCAATTTCGCTCGATGTGAGGCCTGGTATTAACCTGGTTGGAGGAACGAGTTTCTTTATCCAAAGCCAGATTGGCATCCGTTACACATTTGATCGGTAAAATGCTTGTTTTATAAACTGAAAAAGGCTGTCGCTAATTAGTGACAGCCTTTTTTATTTAACCTGAAATTAATCGTTAGTCTGTTTCTTCATCGGGATCAATCTTTATAACGTATCTTTCCCATTTTTCAATAACAGCCTTCATATCATCAGGAAGTTCGGTTTCAAAATACATTTTTTTACCACTCACTGGGTGCATAAAACCAAGCGATTGTGCATGAAGGGCCTGCCTGGGGCAAGCATCAAAACAATTCTGAATAAATTGTTTGTATTTGGTAAAAGTAGTTCCCTTCAACACCTGGTTGCCTCCATATCGTGCATCGTTAAAAAGGGTGTGGCCGATATGCTGCATATGCGCCCTGATTTGGTGTGTACGGCCGGTTTCGAGGGTGCATTCAATTAAGGAAATATAATGGAACCTGCGTATCACCCGGTAGTGGGTAATGGCTTCCTTGCCATGGCTGCCGTCAGGAAATACATCCATCACCAGCCTGTCACGAAGGCATCTCCCGATATGTCCATTCACAGTCCCTTCATCTTCTTTAAAATCGCCCCACACCAGCGCCAGGTATTTCCTGTCGACTTTATGTTCGAAAAAACCACGGGCCAGTATGCTTTGAGCAAGTTCGTTTTTTGCAACAAGCAGCAACCCGCTGGTATCTTTATCAATACGATGCACCAGGTAAGGACCGGTTTCGGAAACTATTCCCTGTTCTTTAAATCGGTATGCCAGCGCATTAACCAGCGTTCCTGTGTAGTTGCCATGGGCGGGATGTACTACCATTCCTGCTGCTTTGTTGATTACCAGCACATCATCATCTTCGTACACCACATTGATTGGAATATTCTCGGGTAGTATTTCCGTTTCCCGGGGCGGGTATGCCAGTACTATCGAGATAACATCCAAAGGTTTCACCCGGTAATTTGGTTTCACCGGCTTGTCGTTAACCAGTATATTGTTGGCATGCGCCGCATTCTGAATTTTATTGCGCGATGCATTCTGTATGCGCCCCATCAGGAATTTATCAATACGCAACATAGCCTGGCCTTTATCGACCTCGAACCTGAAGTGTTCGTATAAATCATTCTCTTCGGCTGATACCGAATTATCGTCTAATTCTTCTTCTATCATATTTTGTCAGGAGTTCCGGTTTCAACTCTACCGGATAATGAATTTGCCACTGGCTTTTAAACCATTTGTGGAATTATTGAGAACCAAAATGTAAAACCCCGGAGACAACAAACTTACATTAACAAGTTCAGAATAAGCGCCCGTCATTACCTGGCTGCCTGTTGCCGAAATAATGGTGTACTCCACACTTCCGGCCGGGGTGTTTAACCATGATTGAGGTAGCCGGACTATAAGATTACCATCAGTTATTGGGTTTGGCCGGATTGCCAGGCGCTCAGCAGCAGTTGGTTTTACAATTCCCACCGGGTTTTCAGGGCCAACGATAGGACGCATCATCAGGCTGCCGTAGTTTACAGGGTCGCTCATTTGCCAGGATCCGTCAACATTATAAAACCGTTTGGTTTGGCTATCCTTGTACCTGTCGAATCCTACATTCAGGTTTTCGACATCAGTCTGCGTCCAGCCAATGTAAAATCGTAAGCCTGGGAAAGCTGCCTGGTCGATAATCACTGGGGTATCGAACCAATAAGAGTTAAATTCATTGGCAGTGCTTGTATAAACAGGCGTTACACCTCCCAAAGTTTTTATCACCTGGTTTGGTTTACCGTTTGCATCGTTCCATACCTGCAAGTCAATTATTTTTTGGTTGGCGCCACCAACAACGGGGTTAAAATAGATCATCATGCCACGCAATGTGTCTTTTTCATTGAGCTTAAACTGAACGGCATACGACCCGGGAGAGCCATTTATACCTATACCGGCTTCGGATGTGCCGTTATCATAAGCATAATAATTGCTGAATAGCTGGTCGAACCGTATGGTATCGTTCGAACGGTATAAAGGATTTGGATCAGTAGAAAGAATATGGGTAATGTGGAAAACAATTTTTTCGTCAGCGGATACCGGGAAAAAGACATTTACCGGTGGCCTGGCCCAGGGACCATAGGTTACATATCCATCGGTAGCATAAGGCGCAATGGTGTATGGTTCACCGTCGTATTCGGCAATTGGAAGCGAATTGCTGTTTTTAGTTATGAGGTATCGATATGTCCTGTTCCTGTTTTTATTGTCGAGGTTAGCAATAGAAATTGACAGGGTGTCTTTCATTTCATTATCAAAGTTCCTGGCATATTGCCGGTATGGCATCGATTCGTAATTGATAAGCATTGAAGGTGCAATATCTGCAAATGCTACATCTTCCATAACTGTATCACGCAACTGGCGCCCATAATTGAGATAAACCACATCAATATTCCACTGGCTTCCGTTCGAACGCCAGTCGGGTTGTGAGTTGCCCGAAAGCTTGGCAAGATTCCGGAACCTGAACTGAAACCCGTTTTTATAATACAAAGCGCTGTCGATACTTCGGGTCATCGGGATCATTACCCTTTTGAAGTAATTGTGGTTTATCCTGGCAAAGGTATCAACCTGCACGCCCCCGTTAGTCGACCATTTTTCGGTCCAGCGGGGAACTTTAATAACTCCGGCAGAAGTAGATTCTTCAATACTGTCGCCAGGCGAATGGAATTCAAGTATAAGTGAATCACTGCTTGATGGAGGGCTGATTGCTCGTCCCTGTGGCTGGTAGTAAAAGCTTAGGTAAATGGAATCCCCCAGGTTCAAGGCTCGTTTTTCGGTTGCAAAAATTGAATCGAGCCTTATGGGTAATGAGGTGAGATAGTCAGCCTGGAATTGAAACTGTCCTGCTCCCGGGTATAAAGCCCCTTTATCGTCAAGTGCATCCAGCGTAACAACCCCTACACTGGGTGGGTATTTTGCAAAATCAGTATTTACAAATGCATAACGATCAGTCCACTTTAAGGGTGATGGATATACAGTGTTAACCGAAAAATCGTCGTAAAAAGGAAGTGAAATTGGTCCAGGCGCAATTGAAGAAGCGCTCTTTAAAATGGCTTGCTGAGTTAGTAAAGGGTTAAAAAGGGGCGTAGTCAGCATTTCCTGGGCAGAAGCTGCTATTCCAATAAGGACGATTATACCTGTGGCTAAAATATTTTTTATCATCAACATGCGGATTAAGGAAGCGGTGTTTCCGCGGGAATGGTATCAATTACAAGATTCCTGATGTATTCTTCGAAATTCAGCTCATTTCCGGCTTTGTAAGTGAGTGAGAAAACAGTACCTGCAACTACATGTTTGCCATAAACATACATCGGGTCTTGTTCGTAAACCAGCGCATTGGTGCTGTCGCAATCGTTTGAATAGCTTTCACTTCCAACCTTAAATCCAAGCCTCGAAAGTTCAAGCAAGGCAGTTTCGCGTGTTTTACCAATCAGGAATGGAATGGCTGGCTGGCCGGTGCCGGTTCCTGAACCTACCACCAAATCAACTACTGAACCTTTACTGATTTGGGTGCCGGGTTTCACAGTGCGACCGTTGATAGAAACTTTTAATACTGCATTTTCAGCAATATCAGGAACTACACTTATCCTGCCCAGTTTAAGGCCGTAGGTTTGTAAAAGCGCTTTGGCACGACGTAATGAAAGGTCGACAAGTTCGGGCATACTTACCTGCTCAGGCATAAACGATACCAGCGAAAGGTAAATGGCTCGCCCGGGTTTTACCTTGGTTGCAGGCAATGGATCCTGCGAAATAACACTTCCTGGTTTTTTGGTATAATCATAAATAGAGTCGACTACCACCAGGTCAAAATCTTTACTCGATTCCAGTTCATCAATCTGATCCATCGTAAGGCCAACATAATCAGGGGTTACGGCTACCTGGTCGTGACGTGTATACAGCTTCAGTATGGTAAGGGTAATCCAGGCAATTGCAATAAACAGCAATAAGGAATATGCGAGATGTTTTAAAAACCGCCGGGTTGTGATAAATTGTATAAAGTTCATACGCTTTTTTTGCCCTGTAGTGTTGGTAATGAGTCCCCGCAATAATAAACTTCGAGCGACCGAAAATATTGTTTTTTGCAAAGATATAAATTTACTGAGCTGTGTTGATATTTAAAGGTTCTTTAACTTTGCCACCGGATTCAGGCTTTGCTTAAGCCTGAAGTTCGGTTTCAGGTTTCCCGCTGACTGCAGGGTTCTGCCTCCATCACCTGGATAAATGACAGGTTTACTTGCAGTTAAGAACTTAATGTATGATGTGTGTTATTTAAAATGCGTTACAAATGGTAAAATCCAATATTGTTTTGTTCATGGGTGGCGATTCAGGCGAGTATGAAGTTTCCATCGCCAGTGCATCGCAGGTTAAAAACTTCCTCGATCCCGAAAAATTTAATGTGTTTCCGGTACTCATCAGGGATGGTAAGTGGCTATACACTAAAGATGATGGAACCCTGGTTCCGTTCGACCGGAATAATCACTGCCTTCAAATTGACGGAGTTTCAGTTACCTTCGATTGCGCCTTTATAGCCATACATGGTACTCCGGGTGAAGATGGAAAACTGCAGGGCTACCTTGATATAGCCGGGATACCCTATACCAGCTGCGATGTAACCACTTCGGCGCTTACTTTTAATAAATATTTCTGCAACGACCTGGCAAAACAATATGGTGTAAATGTGGCTGCAACGGTTATCCTTCGTAAAGGCGAAAGCTGGGATGCCAACTTGCTGGCTGCAGAAGTAGGGTTGCCTTGTTTCATAAAACCTAACAAATCAGGTTCGAGTGTAGGCGTTAGCAAGGTTTATGAAGCCGGAGGAATTGATGGAGCCATTTCCAAAGCCTTTCAGGAAGATGACGAAGTACTGGTGCAGCAATTTATAAAAGGTCGTGAAATGGCTTGCGGTGTTTTCAGCGTGGATGGAGAAGTAAAAGTACTGCCGGTAACAGAAGTGATTTCGAAAAATGATTTCTTCGATTACCAGGCCAAATATACCGAGGGATTGGCCAGCGAAATAACACCAGCCCCTATAACTGCAGCGCAGGCTGCAGAATGCCAGCGGATTACAGCCTATTTATACCGCAAATTCAATTGCCAGGGGGTTGTTAGATTCGATTATTTTTTAACCGGCGACGAGTGGTGCTTTCTCGAGGTTAATACGGTTCCCGGATTTTCTGCTGAAAGTATTGTACCCAAACAGGCAAAAGCTGCCGGGTACCAGTTAAAAGATTTCTTTGGAATGCTTGTGCAGGAAGCATTAAAAAAGAAGAAATAAAAAGTATGAAAAGCGCTGATTTTTTGACCAGCGCTTTTTTTATCTATTTCTTGGTATTCAAAAATTCGACCAGCCTGGCTACTGCCCGGGCACGATGGCTGATTTTGTTCTTTTCAGCGAGTGGCATCTCGGCAAATGTCTGGGTAAAACCTTCGGGGACGAAAACCGGGTCGTAACCAAAGCCTTCGCTTCCTCTTCTTGTTGTAATAATTTTTCCGTTGACGATGCCTTCGAAATAGGATACTTTCCCATCCAGGATCAACGCAATCACCGTCCGGAACCTGGCCTTGCGGTTATCAATGCCATCCAACTCGCCCAGAACTTTATCAATATTTGCTTCAAAGTCGTGTCCGTCAGTAGCATAGCGTGCTGAAAACACCCCGGGCCGGCCGTTGAGCGCTTCTATTTCGAGACCGGTATCATCGGCAAAACAGTCGAAACCATATTTGTCGAAAATATAGCGCGCTTTCAGCAGCGCATTTCCTTCTAGCGTATCTGCAGTTTCGGGTATATCATCGTTGCAGCCAATCTCTTTCAGGGTTTTGATATCAAAATGGTCAGAAATTAGCGGTTGTATTTCCTGGAGTTTATGCGCGTTGTTGGTGGCAATAATCAGTTCATGCTTCATAAGTTATTCATTATGGTATGGTTCATTTTTAAGGATAGTCATGGCGCGGTACAACTGTTCGGCGAACAAAAGCCTGATAAACTGGTGAGTAAAGGTCATCCGCGAAAGCGAAACCGTGAGATCTGCTTTTTGTTTAATGCTCTCGGCAACGCCATAAGCGCCGCCGATCACAAAAAACATTTCCCGGGTTCCGGCATTCATGGTTTTTTGCAGAAATCCTGCAAATTCAACCGAACTGAATTCTTTGCCGCGCTCGTCGAGCAATACAGTGTAGTTCGAGGTTGATAATTTATCGAGTATTAAAATTGCTTCCTTTTCTTTCACCTGTTCCGGGTTCAGGTGTTTTCGCTCTTTGAGGTCAGGAATAATTACTTCCTTTACTTTGATGTAGTGTTTCAGCCGCTTCAGGAATACTTCATATCCGTCGCGAACAAAGGCTTCGGATGTATTGCCAATCATAAGTAGCGTAATATTCATATAAACAGGTACTTGGGTTAAAATTATGAATTCCTATGGATATGGTTGATGCGGAGATTAGAAGTTTCAAAGATACTGACACTCCAAATAAAAGCGTATAAAAAATCAGAATAGAATTTTTTGGATTGATTTTTGTATCTTTACAGTGTTGATAAATTCAGGTGATGAAAAAAACGATTCGAATTCTAACCTTCTGTGTGTCAGTATTTCTGTTTTCGGGCAGTACAATTTTGGCTGTTGCACCTCCCGGGGTTGTTGAAAACATAACAACTGCAATCAGGGCCGGGAATTCAGCGGAGTTGGCAAAATATTTCAATTCATCACTCGAAATTGTACTTCCCGGCAACGATGGTGCATTCAGCAAAGCACAGGGTGAGATGATCATGAAGAACTTCTTTGCAAAATCTGCACCAGTTTCATTTTCTGTGAATCAAAAGGGTAATTCGGCAGGTGGCGCTCAATTTCTGATTGGCACTTACAAAACCAAAACTGAAACACTCAATGTTTATATACTTCTGAAACCCGTTAATAATCAATTGCTGATACAGCAAATGCGTTTCGAAGCCGACTGATTAATCCAAATATTTTCCCTGCCGTGACTATTGATGAGATTATTGTAAAAGCCCTTCGCGAAGACATTGGCGAAGGCGATCATACATCCCTTTCTACCATTCCAGCTAATGCAAATGGTAAAGCCCGCTTACTGGTTAAAGAGGACGGTATACTTGCCGGGGTTGATATCGCCCGAAAAGTCTTTTTTCATACTGACGACCGGATTCAGATGGAACAATTCATCGAAGATGGAAGTAGGGTAAAACGCGGAGATGTAGCTTTCGAAGTTGCCGGGCCTTCCATAGCCCTGTTAACAGCTGAACGTACTGCTCTTAATTTTATGCAACGGATGAGTGGCATTGCCACACAAACAAGGCTTATGGTCGATGCCATAGCAGGATTACCAACACGCATTCTCGATACGCGCAAAACAACGCCTTTGCTTCGTGAATTCGAAAAAATGGCAGTCCGCATGGGCGGTGGATTTAACCACCGGTTTGGTCTTTATGATATGATCCTGATTAAGGACAACCATGTTGATTTTGCCGGAGGTATATCAAAAGCCATTACTGCCTGTCACGAATATATGCATCACAAGGGTCTCCGGCTTGCGGTTGAAATAGAAGTCAGAAACCTCGACGAATTAAACCAGGTTCTCGATCATGGGGGTGTTAACCGCATCATGCTCGACAATTTTTCATTTGAGAATTTACGTCAGGCTGTAAATCTTATCGGATCAGCATACGAAACTGAAGCCTCGGGTGGCATTACGCTTCAAACCATCAGGCAGTATGCTGAATGCGGCGTGGATTTTATATCCGTTGGTGCATTGACGCATCACATCAATAGTTTGGATCTCAGTTTAAAAGCAGTAAAATAGTGCTTTAAGGCAAATTTGTGGTGCCGTAAAAGGACCCCTGTTTGAGCAGGGTTGCTATTTTCAATGGATTCCAGCTCAACATATGTAATCTTATTGCCTGAATGCCTGGTATTTCAGATCGAAATTGCTACGAAAAAGTTAAAGAGTTCAATGACAAATTTATCAGATAAGCTAAATCGTTATTTTAGGAGAAGGCAAAAACTGCTGTTGGAAAGTAATCTGGTAAAATCAACGGAAAAATTACTGCGAAAGCTAGTGATTCCTGGTTTTGACGGGATGCCGGTATATGATGTGGCGGTGTTTTTTGTCAGGGGAATACAGAAAGGAGCACTTTCGATGCGGGCTGCCGCATTTTCGTACAACCTGTTCCTAGCTTTGTTTCCGGCCATTATCTTCTTTTTTACCATTATCCCGTATATTCCCATTGCAGGATTCCAGGATAACCTGCTGGAGATGCTACAGAATTTTATTCCCAAGAAAGCTTTTGATGCAGTTGAAGAAACCTTGTTCGATATTGTAAAGCGGCCTCATGGCGGACTATTGTCAATCGGTTTCATCATGGCCATGTATTTCTCCACCAATGGCATACATAGTCTGATAGAGGCATTCAATCAAACGCGGCATACCATCGAATCCCGCTCATGGATCAAGCAACGCCTCATTTCCATTTTCCTGGTTTTTATACTTTCATTACTGGTGATTGTAGCCATCGTACTTATCACACTTGGCCCGGTAGCGCTTTCGTTCCTGGTAAAACACGGTATGCTGCGTGTAAGTTTCAGTTATTACCTCATCATTGCCGGAAAGTGGATAGTATCATCAGCCCTGTTGTTCTTTGCCTTTTCGTTTTTGTATTACCTGGCGCCTGCGGCCCAATCGAGATTCCGTTTTATTTCGGCGGGCAGCACCTTATCAACTGTACTAACCGTGATGGCATCCGTAGGCTTTAATTATTATGTTAATAGCATATCCCGCTACAATACATTGTACGGGTCCATCGGCACGCTGATCATTGTCATGGTATGGATATATTTCAACGCCATGATCATATTGATTGGATTTGAACTGAATGTGAGCATACAGAAGGCAAAAATGAGGCATGTAAAGCCAGTGCAGTTGAAACGACTCAAAATATCAGAAGAACGCAAATAGCCTTGAACAACCGGGAACTGCAAATTCCGGCCCGAATTAATATGGATAAAAAGAAAGTATTATTGGTCTATACTAATTTTTCCTCCTTTGTTGAAAAGGACTATCAAATCCTTTCATCAGCGTACAAGGTGCATCAATACCAGTTTCATGCAGTTAAGGGATTTGCAGCAACTGCAAAAGAAATTATTAAGCAGTGTTTTTATCTTACTTTTCATGTAATGAAATACGATGCTGTTTATATCTGGTTTGCTGATTATCATTCTCTGTTACCGGTTTTATTTGCCCGAATTTTCAATAAAAAATCATTCGTGGTAGTTGGAGGGTATGATGTCAATTATTTGCCTGAGTTTAACTATGGATCATTCAACCGCCCGATCCGAAAGTTTTTTGCCAGAAATACTTTAGTTAATGCGACCCTGTGCTTTCCGGTTGCTAAAGCTTTAGTGCAAAAGATCAGTTCAATAGCGCCAAGAGCAAACGTAGAAGTACTGCCAACATCGACTGATTATGAAAAGTTTGATTCCGGTTATGCTGAGCGGCCGAAAAGCATACTTACAGTTGCTTCAGTGGCTAACCGGCAACGAGCAATGATTAAAGGACTTGACCGTTTTCGGGAGCTTGCTGTTGCTATGCCCGATTTTAAATTTACTATCATAGGAGTATCCGAATCGTTCCGAGTCTTCTTTGAGCCCGTTCCTGCGAATCTGGTACTTTTGCCGGGTGTGACTTACGAAAAACTTCCCGCTTATTACCAGGAAGCTTCATTTTATGCACAGTTTTCGCGTAGTGAAGGATTGCCTAATTCGTTGTGCGAAGCCATGTTATGTGGTTGTATTCCAATTGGAACAGATGTAGGCGACATTGAGGATGCCGTAGGTGATACGGGATTAGTTACCCAAAGTTGGGATGTTAATATTTTAGCAGAATTTACCAGGGAAAATCATAATAACAGCAAACTTCGACATCTATCGCGCGATAGGATTATCAAAAAATATAATCCTGAGATCAGGAGAATTAGGCTATGGGATTTACTTTGATCAGTTTTTATCAGGTCTTATATAAAACACAACCTCATAGCATGGAATAACACCTGTAAAAGCATCTTCGTACAAGGCTTGCAGATATTTTATCGAGTTAAATAGCCTGGTCCATACGTGTTTTTTAATCAGGTTCCGAATAAAAAAACCGGGTGATTTAAAAACCAGTTTCCGCGAAATTATCACGAAACTGAAGTTGCTGTTATACACAGGTATGGTTCGTTTGTACCCTGTAGGTTTTGACGAAAAATAATCGAAGGAATAAAGTCCGAAAAAGCGTTTATGTGTATAGTCGGAATAGTAATAAGGGTTTGAAAAATGTGGAACGGTTATTTTTGCAATACCGCCAGGTTTTAAAATGCGATATATTTCCGACATCAGCAGCTCGAAATTTAAAACATGCTCCAAAAAATGAGCTGAATAGATTTCATCGACAGAATTATCGGGAATGTCGGGGAATCCTTCTTCAAGATTAGCAACAATGTCGACGCCCGGTAACGGTAAAATATCTATACCAATCATTCCATGTTTTTTACTGGGTCCGCACCCCAGGTCAATCACTACCTTCCCGAAGTCTATTCGGTACTTGTCGAAAATATTGCTGATTTCATTCATTTCTCTTATTCTTTGTTTATTTTCCTGATCAGTCGGGCGAAACAAACTTTTCGGTCATACTCATCTACGGCCTGTTTTCTGCCTGATTCGCCCATACTATATCTTAATTCCGGTTTATCGAGTAGCGTTTTTAATGCGGAATACCATTGGTTTTCAGTTGCAGCTAACAAGCCATTTACACCTTCTTTTATAATCGCTGCGTTAATACCTACCGGGCTGGCAATGCAAGGTAAGCCAGCAGCCATGTATAAGTAAAGCTTGTACCCGCCCTTGGCCCTGGCATAATCATCGTCGGGTAATGGCATAATCCCTATATCTATCTGCGCCAGCGCTTTAGTTTCAATGCCTGGTTCCCACGGAATATTCGTGTGTATAACGCCTCTTACCGAAAATTCAGCTTTAGCTCCAACGGTTAAAAAAGTAAACTCGTATTCTGATGCTAGTTTCTGTAAGGCAGGCACTATCAATTCAAGGTAACCGGTGGTCCAGGCAGAGCCAATCCAGCCTATAACAGGAATTTTATTTTCTGTTATACCCTTTGGTTTAATTATATCCGTCTCAACCGGGGTTGGAATTACAATGGCTGTTTTTCCATGCTCCCTGCAAAAATCAATCAGCCAGTCAGTACTCACAATGGTTTCATCGGCATACTTAACCATGTTTGCAGTTTTATAGGCTGATGAGTTATTACGGCTATCGATGAAAATTGCATCATCAAAGTCAAAGATCAGCCTGCTTTTGCTGACGGCCTTCTGCAATGCAGATTTATGAAGTAAAAGTCGCTGAACATAAATAACATCCCAGTTTTGAAAGAAAAGTGCAAAATATCTTTTTATCCATAAAAGCCTTTTGATGAAGGGAAAGTAAGTATACTTTATGAAAGTATTATCTGTTTTTTGCGGAATTCTGGGTATGAAGGTAATTTCAAAACCAGCATCTTCAAGCATTGGAATATACTGGATAGCCCTTATTCGGGCACTGGCCTGATCTGAGTTGCCATCGGTGAGCATCAGCAGTCGCTTTTTCCCTTGCTTGTTGCTTTTGGTCCCCATAATGGCAGCTATTTTAGGATTCTAAGTTTTTTCAATACTTCATCAGCCTTCTGGTTAATATCAACCGATATTTTTAGGAAATATACCGGGAGGCAGAAGAGAATAAACAATACAGAACTTCTTACAATAATGTCGAGTATAAAGTTTGACAATACAGGTATAACTGATGCCACCAGGTATGCTAAAATACCGATTATCAATACATAAACAAAACGGATACTATATGGCTGCAATTGATATTTATACAGCAGAAAAAGGTACCTGAGCAGGTTCAGAATGCTGAGTGATGCAGCCCCGCCTATAGCAGCACCCGTAATGCCAAATGCAGGTATCAGCAGAAGATTTGACGCTACAAGCAGCACAACAAGCAGAATGAGCAGGTATGTTTGTATTCTGTAATACCTGGAAGTGCCAAAAATTGAGCTGTTTGCCCCGGTAGCCATGTCAATAAGGTTTCCAAGTCCAATAAAAAAGATTACCCATTTCCCTGAAGCATATGCGGGCCCGATAACACGGAAAACATTATCGATATTAACCCAAAGTGCAAGGAAAAGGAGTCCTCCGATGATGAAAAGTGTCAGGCAACTCTTTTCATAAATATCACGGATGGTCTTCATATCATTTGTTTTCCATGCTTCTGCCGAAATAACATTTGCAATCTTGTATATTGACCTGGATGGCATGGATATCACCACACCAAAGAAAAAG
The DNA here is from genome assembly GCA_937965665.1 of uncultured Bacteroidales bacterium. Classification (GTDB taxonomy): domain Bacteria; phylum Bacteroidota; class Bacteroidia; order Bacteroidales; family UBA4417; genus UBA4417. The sequence continues at coordinate 8,588 of CALCJE010000161.1, read as the reverse complement.
CATATTCCATAAATACCGGTGCCATCCAGACCTACCATTTTGGTAATCATGATAGTGTCGATATTCTGGATGAAATTCATTGAGAAACCATTCAGTATGCTGAAAACGGAAACTGATAGTATTGATCGGATCATTTCCTTGTTCAGGAATGCAAAATCGGGTATAAGCGAAAACTGCCTGGCCTTTATTAACGAAATTATAATATAAAATGTCGGTATAGATAAAGCTGCGATATATGCCAGCACAAATTGATGGAAATTCATCAGATCAAAAAAGTAAAATCCGATGAATATGATTATCAGAACACGTTGAAAAACTTCCTTCAGGTAGGTCCCCAAGGTGCTGTTAAGCAAGGCTGAGTAATATACATCAAGTATTGAAAAAAAGATCTGGAAGAAAATTAATACAAAAAGGTAATTGATATAGCTAATAAACAGCGCCGATTTCTCTAGACTCACTTGTATGATTAATGGCTTAAAGATTAACAGTAAAGTGCTGGAAACAACGAAACCTACAAGCCCAACCAGCAGCACAAGAGCGAGAAATCCATGATGTTTTTTCTCGGGATTTCGGAAAAACGGGAATAATCGAATGGTAACTCCATTTATGCCAAGGGTTCCAAATTGGGTTATCATCGTGGCATATGCAAGTATGATCTTGAGCAATCCAAACTGTTCGGGCGAATAAATTCTTGGAAACAGGATTCCTGTGGTAATAAAACCAAGAATAACCCCTGCATAAACGTATATTGTTCCCTTAACCGATTGCTTTACTATAACTCCCAAAAATGTAGCTTTTTATCTGTTCCCTGCAAAAGTAACAAAATCCCGCCATTATATGATGAGCGAAATTATTGCAATCGAACGGGCATCGGGATATGTGAGAGGAGCGACACCTCTTTCACAATATCCTATCTTGATATTTAATTGGAAACAGGAATAAGCTGCTCCAGGCTTTCCTTCTTATACCTGTTGAATGTTGAATCCCGAAATTTCCTCTACATTTGCATTCCGACTTCCAAGGAGTATTCATGTTAGCTGATTTCCGAAAACTTTTCCGCCTCTCCGCCATTTATGGATTGGGCACATTGTCGACCAAACTGGCTGGCTTTGTACTTATTCCATTATATACCAGGAGTTTTTCGGTTACCCAATTCGGTATTCTGGGACTGCTGGAAGTCAGTGCAGCCGTTGTAATTGCAATCTTTGGCTTTTCACTGTATTCAGGTTTTTTTCGCTGGTATTGGGATAAAAGTGCCGAAGGCAAAAAGGAATCCTTGTTTTTTACAATTACAGTTTTCCAGGTGGTAATAGTTTTGCTGGCGTACCTGGCTTTATTACCATTTCTGAAATATTTTTCAGTACTTATCCTTGACTCAGCCGATTATTCCTACCTGCTTCATCTTATGCTTATCTCATCGTTGTTCCAGGTTGTGTTGCTTATGCCCAATACCTTGCTCAGGCTCCAGGAGAAGCCCTGGCTCTTTACCCTGGCTAACCTGCTTCAACTTGTTTTTAGCCTTTCAGTTACCATCTATTTCATCGTATACAGGAAAGCCGGTATCGAGGGTGTTTATTACGGGCAGATAGCCGGCAGCCTTGCTTTTGCAACCGTTCTGGCTAAATATAGCTTCAGGAATATGATTTTCAGGTTTGAGCGCGATTTGCTACGTGATATACTTTTGTATTGCCTTCCTCTGTTCCTGTCGGCTGTAGCATTGGTAATGCTGAATGTTACAGATCGATACTCGTTAAAAGTTTTTGGAAACCTGGCTAATGTGGGTTTATACTCCTACGGGTTTAAGCTTGCCAATACGTTAAATGTTTTTGTTATCACTTCGGTGAATTTTGCAATACAACCAATGATTTTCAGGATGATGAACGATCCTGGTAACAAACGTTTTTATGCCAGGTTACTCACATACTATACTTATGGAACCATGATTATTGCATTGATAATGATGGTATTTGGACTGGAGATCACAAAACTTTTTGCCCGGCGGACGGAGTACTTTGATGCATGGTATATATTTCCTTTCATAATATACTCTATTATTTTCGGGATGATGAAAGATGTTGCTACAACAGGCCTGAGTATTACTAAAAAAACGAAAATAATTGCCTTTACCGTGGTTGTTACTGCTGTGTTAAATTTAATGCTTAATATTGTGCTGATTCATTGGTTTGGCAACCAGGGAGCAGCCATATCAAAAATGCTTTCGATGATAGTCTTTTTTGTGCTCACATTGTATTTTGCACAAAAAGCTTATTCGATTCCATACGAATTGAAGCGTGTACTTTTAATGCTAATAGTGGGGGCTGTGATTTATGGTATTTCGCTGCTTTTCAATACCTTGGAAGTAATCCCGCGTGTAGCAGTTAAAACACTACTCATAATTATATATCCATTTGTACTGTTTCTGTTGGGATTTTATCATGAAACTGAACTTAACAGTATCAGATCAGGATGGCGCAAATGGAAAAACCCATTGGCATTTGCCGAGAATGTCAGGCGATTAACTAATATGTAAAACGAAAATGATTAAAATGCAAAATATTGTAATACTTGGTGCCGGGTCCATAGGCACAGCGCTTGGAAATTCGCTTGCCGTACGCAATGATTTAAACGTAACTTTATTATCTGTTGAAAATGAAGTTGTTGATACGATTGCTAATACTCACTTCAACCAGAAATACTTCCCCAATATCAGGCTCATTCCTGCGCTCAGGGCTACTACCGATCCGGCAGTACTAAAAGAAGCTCACATTGTATTCATAGCTATTCCTTCCGTAGCGGTGGTTAAGTATATTCAGGATATCAAACATGTGCTTCCCGAAAATGCGATCCTGATAAACCTGGCAAAAGGGTTTGGATGTCAGGATAAAATAATTTCCCAATGTCTGAAAGGAATTGTGGCAAATCCCGTTTGTGCCTTAAAAGGACCATCATTCGCCCGCGAAATAATTAATAACAGCCCCACCGCATTCACGTTGGCATCAACTGACACCGAACTATGCAGGGAACTGGAACCTGTTTTTGACGATACAAATATTTTTGTTGATACCTCCGCCGATCTGCAAGGTGTTGAAATCATCAGTATTCTTAAAAATATTTATGCCATCCTTATCGGAATAGTCGATGCACATTTCAATTCGCCAAACCTCAGGTTTATGATGTTTACCAGGGCATTTAATGAAATGCGCAACATATTGGTGCATTTTGGCGGACAAGAGGAAACCCTGTTTCATTATTGTGGTATTGGCGATTTTGGACTCACAGCGCTTAACGACTTAAGCCGTAATCGTACGCTTGGCCTTCTCATAGGCAAAGGCTTTTTCAATGAAGGTATCCCCAATAAAGTAGTTTTGGAAGGGCGAATAGCAATGAGTATTATTCTTAAGAAACTGATAGAAAGCAATATGCCCGAAACCGGTTATCATATGATGCTGCAACTCGACAAGGTTTTTGCGGGTGATACCGATATTGCAGAATTTGTGAATAAGCTGATTAATGAGAGGTACTAGGAATTTGGGTATTTTTCAAATTGATCAAATCCTCCAGCACCCCTGCAATTTCACCCGTTAAGGCTTTACGCGAAAATTTTGCACTGCTTGCTTTATTGCTTTCTAAACCTTGTACCAGGAATTTTGAAAAATACGCTTCAATAATCTGCCTCATTTTAGCTTCGTTGTTATAATCAGCAGTTTTTCCAGCTCCTGTTTCATTCAGTATTTCAGCCGCATCCCCGTCTTCAGGGCCTATGCTGAGTATAGGCCTTCCTGAGCCGAGGTATTCAAAAACTTTTCCTGTCAGGATGCCTTTTGCATTGGGTGTATTATTGATGAGCAACAAAAGTAGCTGCGACTTCTGAATCTCTTTCATCACTTCGCGGTGTGGCATGTACTCAATGCGCACAAAGTTATCGGCTAAGCCATTGGCTTCTATATCCCTGATTACATCAATATCTACTTTGCCGACCAGTTTTATGCGCAAATTTTCTGCAAATGCCTGGTTTACTTTTACCATAGAGGCAAGTACTTTCCACAATCCTGCAGGATTTCGTGAAGCATTTATACTTCCAATATGCGAAATGGTGAAAAGTTCATCCAGTTGATCCAATGGTAGGGGAGAGATATCCTCCTCGTCGAAGCCGTTGGTTACCAGTTTGTATTCCCGGTCTGCAAGTAATTTAAATTCATCTGCCATATCCCTGCTTACCACGGTAACAGCGGTTGCTTCCCGAAGTACTTTTTTCTCAAGTATGCGATGCCTTCTGTCGGCCAGGAAAGTGAGTTTCAGCTGGTGGTAAAAGTCTATACCAGTCCAGGGATCCCGGAAATCAGCCAGCCAGGGGATTTTTAATTTTTGATGCACTCTTAATGCAATCAGGTGCATAGAGTGTGGCGGGCCTGTTGATACAATGGCGTCAACAGGATGATCAGCCAGGTACTTAATCAGAAACCTGGCTGATGGCCTGATCCAGAAGCAACGGGCATCAGGGATAAAGAAATTCCCCCTTAACCATACCGCAATGCCTTCTGCCAGACCAGGTTTATCTTTTTCTTTCAGGAATCCTGCATTTACTTTTTCACCCTTTTTCATGCCTACAAAGCTTTTATATGCCATGTAGGGTTCAACAATCGGGCGTTTTATTATTGTAATTCCTGCCGGAATATCGCTCTCCAGAGAATGATCAACCGCAGGTGCCTCAGGGTTTTCGGGCGTGTAAATAATAGGTTCCCAGCCAAAGTCGCGAAGGTATTTGCTGAATTTGAGCCAGCGCTGAACGCCTGCACCCCCGCTGGGAGGCCAGTAATAGGTGATAATCAGTGCGCTGCGAAGCCCCTCCTTGCTCATCAAATGCCGGTTAAGCTTTACTGATATTTTTACGGTTACGCTGAATCATAAATCCTGCAGTTCCCAGGGCTAGTAAAACCAGAATAATTGAAGAAGCATAAGAAATTTTTTCTCCAACTTTATATACCCTGGGCTCAAATTTAAACTCAATAACATGGTTGCCTGCAGGTACAATCATGGCGCGAAGCACATAATCAGCCCTGAAATATGGCGAAAGTTTGCCGTCGATGTAGGCATTCCAGCCTTTATCGTAATAAATCTCAGAGAATACTGCCAGCTGTTCTTTGCTTGCTGATGATTTATAAGTTAGTGCATTGGGCTTATAATCCGTCAGAACAATAGTAGCTAATGAATCTTTACTAATAAAATGACCAGCTATCTGTTTCTCGAATCGTTTGTCGATAACAGCTGTTTCGTGCGGTACAAAAGCATTGAGCGCATTGATTTCTTCATCAGCATTGTTAACCATATGTGTGTTGTTAACAAACCATGCATTTCCGAGTGCCTGGAAGTTGATCTGCATCTGTGGCTGGCCACCATTTTCATCTGGTACAATAAAATATTTGGTATTCAGCATGTTGTAAACACTCATATTGCCTTTAGCAAGGTGGTGATCTATCAACTCCTGGTAGCGGCGTAATTTAGCACCATGATACCCCCCCAGCGATTTGTGAAAATACGAGGTGCTTGCATCAGCAAAAGGATTGCCGACAGTTTGGTTAAAAACCCTGAAATTCGGATCCTTATCTTTCATAATTATCTGGTCTGCTGCAGTAGGTTCGAAAGGAACGGCTGCAACACTCTTACGAACAAAACTATCGCTGTTCAGGTAGCGGCGGTTTACAGTCCACATATCAAAAAGAACGAGCAGAATTAATGCGGAGAAAAATACGGTCTTTTTCAGTTTTTGGTTTATCATAGCCCACGTTAAAGCACCTGCAAGCAGAATAAACATCAGCGACCTGAATGCATCGGCACTGAAAATGGCTGCACGGTCCTGGCGGATTGCTGTCATCAGCCAATCGGGGAAATACGATTTATACTGGTCGTCAGCGGGTGAAACGAAGTCGAACATTGCACTTCCGGCCAGAGCGAAAATTAAACAGATGCCTCCGGCAATTCCAAGCGCGTAATAAAGGTATTTTAAAAGTTTTTTGCGTTCAGTGCCTGTTGATAAAATTTTCTGTAAGCCTAATATGGCAAGCAACGGGATACATAGTTCTGCCATCACCAGGGTCATGGATACTGCCCTGAATTTATTATACCCCGGAACGTAGTGCATGAAGAAATTCGTAAATGGCATAAAATTTTTGCCCCATGCAAGAAAAATAGAAAGTATGGTCGCTGCCAGCAGCCACCACCGGTATTTATTATCTACAGCAAACAACGCAAATACAAAAAGGAACATAATGATGGCCCCGATGTAAACAGGTCCGGCAACGCCCGGCTGGGTGCCCCAGTACATTGGAAGCGCTTTTATAACTTTTTTCGCCTGGCTATCATCAATGCCTTGCGCTCTCAGTGCTTTATACGAGTTTGATGTTTCAGAGACGGCGCCTTGAGACGACCCGCCATTGAAATTCGGGATCAATAATGTAAAGGTTTCCAGTTTGCCATAGCTCCAGCCAGTGGCATAATCTTTATCTAACCCGCTGGTGCGATTCGATTTTTCTGTTGTGAGTTCTGTTTTACCCCTGATGGTTTCCTTACCGTATTCGTAAGTAGCCCAAAGGTTTGTGATATTGGTTGCCACCGCAAATACAGAAGCAATCATCAAAACACCGGTTGCTTTTGCAAATGAGGGAAGCTGTTTGCTGCGAATGCTGTTCACGAGTTCGGTAATAACAAAAACTCCAGCAATCAGCATCAGGTAATAGGTAATCTGCAGGTGGTTTGTAAGCAGTTCGAGCGAAAGCGCTATAGCAGCCATTATTCCGCCTGCAAGATAGCGACCACGATATGTGAGAATTATCCCTGCTAAAACAGGCGCCATATAACCGATTGCATGTGCTTTACTGTTATGGCCGGCTTCGAAAATGATAAAAAGGTAGGATGAAAATGCAAAAGCTATAGCACCTGCCACTGCCAGCCATTTATCTACTTTCAAAACCAGTAGCAATATGAAGAAGCCAATCATATACAGGAACACCATTCCTGCAGGCTGAGGCAGGTAGAGCTGCATTGCCTGGTCGAGGAAACGCAAAATATTACCTTTATATTGAACCGAGATTTGGTAAGCCGGCATACCGCCGAACATACTGTTGGTCCATAGGGCTTCTTCCCCCGTTTTGTCGCGGAAATCAGAAATCTCCTTCGACATGCCTTTAAATTGCGTTATATCCGACTGTTTCAGTACTTTTCCTTCCAGTAACGGGCTGAAATAGGTTAACGCTATAAAAACAAAAATTGCAATGGCTGCCAGGTAGGGGAGAGCCTGTTTGAAACTGATTTGCTTCATTTGAAAGTAACTTTTAGTTTTGGTGTTGGTTTAAATGTGCAATATGCTTATTTGATTTCTTCGTAATCTACATAATCGGCATCGGCCGGGTTGTGCGACTTTGCTTTTTCCTTGTCGACGTATGTAATTGAAATTTCTCCTTCTTTTTTTTGTTCCTGGAAATCCTGTTGCCGCTGATGTTGTTCAGTAAACTGTTTCTGGATGTTGTTTACATAAGTTTTCATTACTGATGGCAATATGTATCGCATCACGAATGAGAAAATGGCATACACAACCAAAACAACCAGGATCAGCCGCAGCAATCCGGCTAATGAAGCTTCGCAAATAATAGGATTCATCGCTTATTTAAAAAGAGGGGCTAAATTACTGTTTTTTCCTGAATTGAAACCTATCAGTACTCAATAAAGCATCATTGTTCGTAATCAAAAAATATATCTTAAAAATATACAATCAATAGGCTATAAAAAGAAAAGGAGGCAGGCTTTGGAGCCTCCTCCGAAATGCGTTTTGAACTATATAAGCTGTTGAACGTAACAGCAAATGACAGAAAAATAATTATTTTCCTTCGTCGGAAACAGTTAATTTTTTTCTTCCACGAGCCCTGCGTGCAGCTAACACTCTGCGGCCGTTAACGGTCGACATTCTTTCTCTGAATCCGTGTTTGTTTTTTCTCTTCCTTACTGATGGCTGGAAAGTCCTCTTCATGATTGGTCGTTTTTAGGGGTGCAAAGGTATGAATTGTATCCAAATATCCAAATGGTTTCGAAAAAAAAATCCCTGCCCGTTGATTTTTTATTCCGGGCAGGGTGCTTTTAGAGTATTGCAATGACTCTACCTTATTTTAGTGGAGCATCTTTTAATGTGTTAACCAGGTAGTTCCAGAATTTTTCGACGGATGCAATATTTACTTTTTCGTCTGGCGAATGTGGGTACTTAATCGTTGGTCCGAACGAAATCATATCCCAGTTTGGATAAACTCCGCCTAATAAACCACATTCGAGACCAGCATGAATTGCTTTTATTTCAGGTATGCGACCATACAATTTCTGGTACACTTCCTGCATGGTAATCAGGATAGCTGATTTCATATTGGGTTTCCAGCCGGGATAGGTTCCATCCAATACAACTTCAGCGCCGGCGAGTTCAAATACATCTTTTATCATGCCGCCAAGATCCTGCTGGGCAGTATCAACCGAGCTGCGTAACAGACACTGTATGTATATTTTACCATCTACTGATTTTACACTTGCAAGGTTTGTTGAAGTCTCAACCA
>CALCJE010000160.1 GCA_937965665.1 uncultured Bacteroidales bacterium | reverse complement strand
CCCTACGATGCATTCCTTAATTATATGAATGTACTTTCTGATTTCCTGATCAGGGTAAGGGAATATGCTGAGAAATCGCCCTTACAGGAGGTTTCAGCAGTGGTTAAGGATAAAACTGTTGTAAAAAAAGCAGCAGCCAGGCAACCAAAGCCGGCAGCTAAAAAACAAACAACTACTAAAACCGCGTCAACTAAAAAAGTGACTAAATAACTGGAAATTACAGACACAAAAGAAGTTGAAAAGGAATTTTTATTCACAATTTCAAACATCTTTTGAAGAACATAAAACCTGATAAATTTAAAATTCGTACTTTTGCAGACCTCTGATTCTGGCCTTCCGCCTGTCAGAGGTTTGATTTTTGTGCGCATTCATTCGTATTTACGCACTAAATTACATGAATCTTAAAACAATATATGACTGAAAAAAAATTACTAAAACCCGATTATCTTTTTGAAGTTAGTTGGGAAGTATGCAATAAAGTTGGAGGAATTTATACCGTAGTAGCCACCAAAGCCCCGGGAATACAACTCGAATACGGAAATAACTATATAACCATTGGTCCCGACGTATGGAAGGAAACCAGCCAGAACCCCGAATTTACCGAAGACAAAACTATTTTTCGTACCTGGCGTGAGCGTGCCGAAAATGAAGGGTTGCGTATTAAAATAGGGCGCTGGAATATCAAAGGTCGCCCGGTTGCCATCCTGGTCGATTTTACACAGTATTTCTCCACCAAGGACCGGATACTTGCCGAATTCTGGGAAAAATATAAACTTGACAGCATCACCGGCTCATGGGATTATTTTGAACCTGCATTGTTCGGTTATGCCGCCGGTAAAGTAATTGAAAGCTTTTACGAGTACAGCCTTACGGCCCAGGACAAAATTGTGGCTCAGTTTCACGAATGGATGACCGGTAGCGGGATTTTGTATCTCAACGACCGTGTTCCCCAGATCGGAACTGCTTTTACAACACATGCAACTGTTGTTGGACGGTGCATTGCAGGTAACAACCTTCCGTTATACAGCAAATTTGATGAATATAATGGCGATGCCATGGCAAGCCGGTTTCATGTTACCGCCAAACATTCGCTGGAGCATATTGCAGCAGTTGAAAGCGATGTATTTACAACGGTAAGCAAACTCACCGCTAACGAATGTAGTCAATTCCTGCTCCGCGAGCCCGATGTAATCACGCCTAACGGTTTCGACGATGCACTTTTCCTCGATGAGGATACGCTATTGGCTAAAAGACAGGCTGCCCGCGAAAAGCTGCTTACAGTTGCCCAGGCGGTTACCGGTAATCCCTTGCCCGAAGATACTTTATTGCTCCTGAACAGCGGGAGGTACGAATTCAGGAATAAAGGGATCGATCTTTTCCTGGATGCACTGGCAAACCTGAATCATAACGAAAAACTTACTTACCCGGTTGTAGCCTTCATCACTATACCGGCCCATCACTCAGGTCCGGTACCAGGCCTGCACGAAAAAATTGAATCAGGTGTCCTCGATACCGCTGAGGAACCACGGTTCCTGACGCATGGCCTGTTTGAGCCTGATTATGACCCGATCCTACGACGGCTGAAAGAAAACAGGCTTTTCAACAGCATACAGGACCAGGTTAAAGTGATTTTTGTTCCCAGTTACCTGAATGGAAATGACGGTGTATTCAACCTTTCCTATTACGACCTTTTACCGGGTTTCGACCTGTCAGTTTTTCCCTCGTATTACGAACCCTGGGGATATACACCGCTCGAAAGCCTCGTGTTCGGAGTTCCTACCATCACCACTACGCTTGCCGGATTCGGACTATGGGTAAGAAGCCTGAATATGGATGCTGGCATTACAGTAATCGATCGTAACGACGAAAACAATGAATCCGTTGTCAATTCGATGGTTTCAGTTATATTGTCATACGAAAAAATGTCGGAAACCCGCAAAGCCGAGCTTTCAGCTGCAGCAATTAAATTAGCACATACTGCTCTCTGGAGTAATCTTCAGGTAAATTATAAACAAGCTTATGCTTTGGCACTCGAAAAAGTTTCTGATCGTTCCGATCTATACCGCGATAAACGCCAGGCCGAAACCATTCTGAGTACCAACGGCGACAAAGTATCGCATCCCGAGTGGCGCAAAATGCGTGTTAGTCATTCATTTCCCGAATCGCTCAATGGACTGCTCGAACTGAGCCGTAACCTGTATTGGTGCTGGAACACCGAAGCTACCGACTTATTGCGGATGATTGATCCGGCACATTGGGAGTTTTCGGATCACAATCCGATATCATTACTTGAATCGTTGTCGTTCAGTCAGTTACAGGCACTGGAAAAAAATGCTGACTTTATGTCGCGTCTGCAATCTGTAATGACTGATTTTAATGCCTATATGGCGAAAGCCGCTGAAAAGAAAGGGCCTAAAATTGCCTATTTCAGCATGGAGTTTGGTCTGCACGAAAGCGTTCAGATATATTCGGGCGGATTGGGCGTACTGGCAGGTGATTACCTGAAAGAAGCCTCTGATTCAAATGCCGATATGGTAGGCATCGGGCTCTTATACCGTTATGGATATTTTAAACAAACCCTTTCACCTTATGGCGAACAGGTTCCGCAATATTACCCGCAGAAATTTACCCACTTGCCGGTAAAACCGGTTCGGAATGCCAATGGCGAATGGATCATGATCGGCGTTTCCCTGCCCGGACGAGTTTTGCATGCTAAAGTGTGGCAATTGGATGTTGGCCGCGTGCCCTTGTACCTCCTTGATGCCGATATTGAAGAAAACTCCGAAGCCGATCGGTTTGTAACGCATCAATTGTATGGAGGCGACCTCGAAAATCGTTTCAAACAGGAACTTCTGCTGGGTGTAGGCGGTATTCGTACCCTCGAGGCCATTGGCATCGAACCCAACCTGTACCATTGCAATGAAGGACATGCCGCCTTTATTGGTATAGAGCGGCTGCGTACTTACGTGCAAAATCACCAGTTATCATTCCTGCAGGCTATTGAACTGGTGCGATCATCAACCCTGTTTACAACCCATACCCCGGTTCCGGCCGGACACGATGCATTCACCGAGGAACTGCTGCGTACCTATATTCCGCATTATGCAGTTCGTTTAAATATTTCGTGGAATACGTTCATGAACCTGGGCCGCTATGTGGAAAACCGCAACGATCAGAAATTCTCCATGAGTGTGCTGGCAGCCAAGCTTTCGCAGGAAATGAACGGCGTGAGCAGAATTCACGGCAGGGTAAGCAGGGAAATGTTCAAGGGAATGTACAGCGGATTTTATGAAAATGAAATTCATATTGGTTATGTTACCAATGGAGTGCATCTGCCCACCTGGGCCAACGCCAAATGGAAAAAACTGTACAAACAGGAATTTGGAGCCAATTACCTTAATGATCAGTCAAATCCTGATTTCTGGAAGAAAATACATAATGTTCCCGATGAACGCATCTGGCAAATCAGGGAAGACCTCAGGAGTGAACTGATCAGCTATATCAAAAAGAGTCTTTCCGATTCAATGGGTACCAGTTCCGAAAACCCGAAACAGGTTATCCGCGTTGTTGAATCACTCGATGATAAAGCACTAACTATTGGTTTTGCAAGGCGTTTTGCAACTTACAAACGGGCTCACCTGTTGTTTTCGAATATTGAACGCCTGGCACAGATACTCGGAAATACAGAAAGACCGGTTCAGTTTGTATTTGCAGGCAAGGCACATCCTGCCGACAAAGCAGGTGCCGATTTGATAAAACGGATTGTGGAGGTTTCGCGAATGCCACAGTTTGTCAGCAAAATTGTGTTCCTCGAAAACTACAACATGGCCATGGCCCGCAAACTGGTTCAGGGTGTGGATATATGGCTCAATACACCTACCCGCCCGCTGGAAGCCAGCGGCACCAGTGGCGAAAAGGCAGTGATGAATGGTGTTGTTAATTTCAGCGTTCTCGATGGCTGGTGGGCCGAAGGCTACCGCGAAGATGCAGGCTGGGCACTGAAAGAAGAGCGTACTTACGAGAATCAGCAGTTTCAGGATGAGCTGGATGCCGAAACCATCTATAATATACTGGAGGATGAGATTATTCCGGCCTTCTACGACCGCAATGACGACGGGGTTCCGCATAGCTGGGTGAAATATGTTAAAAACACCATATCGGGTATTGCACCTCATTTTACCATGAAACGCCAGCTCGATGATTATTACGAAAGATATTATCACAAGCTTGCCGACAGGTTTGCATTGCTGAAGGACGATGACCATGCTGTATTACGAAGCCTTGCATCGTGGAAATTCCGGATGATCCGCAACTGGAATGGAATCGAGGTTGTGGATGTAATTTATCCCGATGCTACCAATGAAGAACTGAAACTTGGCGATATTTTTAAAGCTGAACTGGTACTGAGTCTGGGCGATGTTGCTCCCGATGATATCCGGATTGAAATGGTATCGGGTCAAAAAGTGAACGACCAGATGGTTGAACCCCAGTCAATTCGTGAGTTGAGCCTGGCTAAAGTTGACGGCAATCTTGCCTATTTTACCCTTGAGGTGGAAACTGCATTGGCCGGTGTATTCGACTTTGCTTTCCGGATCACACCCAAAAATCCATTGTTGCCACACCGCATGGATTTTAACCTGGTGAAGTGGGCCTGATAACCAGCCTGAGGTATTTGCCAGGTCAATATAAAGAAAGTTAAATACCCGTTTCCGGAAGTAACTACAGGCTGATTGGGAAATGCCTGTCGATCTTTAAACGTAAATGAATTTTAATAAACCATAACAAATAAAATATGAAACTACTCGATGGAAAAGTAGCCTTGATAACCGGTGCATCCCGGGGTATTGGCAAAGCTATAGCCCTGGCTTTTGCTCAGGAAGGCGCTTCTGTAGCATTTACGGATATGCGTCGCGACGAAATGATGGAAGCTACCGAAAAGGAAATCCAGGCTTTAGGCGTAAAAGCTATGGGCTATGCATCTGATGCAAGTTCTTTTGAAGACAGCGAACGTATGGTTGATGAAGTTGCAAAGGAATTCGGCCGTATTGATATCCTGGTGAACAACGCTGGTATTACCCGCGATAATCTCCTCATGCGTATGATGGAAGCAGACTGGGACCTGGTGATCAAGGTGAACCTCAAATCGGTATTCAACCTCACCAAGGCTGTTCAGAAATACATGCTCAAACAGCGTTCGGGCTCCATTATCAATATGAGTTCGGTTGTAGGCGTTAACGGTAATGGCGGACAGTCAAATTATTCGGCATCAAAAGCAGGTTTAATTGGTTTTACGAAATCTATTGCCCAGGAATTAGGTTCCCGCAATATTCGTTGCAATGCAATTGCCCCCGGCTACATTGAAACCGAGATGACAGCAAAATTATCGGAAGAAGTTCGTACACAGTGGGCTGCACAAATCCCGCTTCGCCGTGGTGGTAAACCCGAGGATGTTGCAAAGGCTTGTATATTCTTTGCATCCGACCTGTCAGCTTATGTTACAGGGCAAGTACTCAGCGTTTGCGGTGGTATGAGCACCTAGTTTTTTAGTGAATATAAATTGAAAGCGGGTCCCTATTCGAGACCCGCTTTTTTTTGTGCCTGCCAATGTGCATAACAATTGATTGGTTGTAGTATCGCTGCCGCGAAATCAGGGATGCTGATCACGTGATTCAGTAATTTTCGGCAAAGGATTTCTTGTTTTCAGTATACAGTTTGGAAAGCAGGATGTAAAATTCAAGGTGCTTTAAATGGCTGACTTCTGAATTTTGGACGGTTTTAAATTTTATAGTAACTGAATCCTGTTTCTGCTTGTCAAAATACTTGCCTGCCAGGGGAAGCAAAACTTCGTTTTCTGTTTTTATGTGATTTTCTTCAAGCATAATGTACTGTAGCATGCTGAACGAGAGCTCATCGAAGTTGCGGGCTTTCCCCGAAAGGTAGTTGTGCATTTTATCTTCTATTTCATTCAGGTAACAATGTGCCGTCTGGTGCTCGTTTACCAGGTGATAAATGGTATCTTCCGACCACGGAATATCATATTCCAGTAAAGCAGGAAACAGGTATTTTTCCTCCTTAAGATGATGGCAGTTTTCATTATACGTCTTCAGAAAATCTATGATCTGTCCGATCCGGAACAAATCTACCTGGCGGTCATAACGCATATCTACCGCACGTTTTTTCATAGCCATGAGTATAATTTCCATGGCATCGTGCTCTGCTTTTAGGTCGAAAACTGGATTCATGTCTTTCAGATTTAAATGGTTGCTAACCGGTATGCTAAACTGACTTCATGATCATCATGTAAAAACAGGGGGATTCTTTGTTCTGATAACCGGCCTGTGTAATTATCCACGCGAATAATGAAGTCGGTAAGTATATTCATGTAATTCACAAAAGCTTCGTATGGAGAGCTGTACGGGCTGAAATACTGGTGCGAATTATAGTCACTGGTATTTTTGGTACTCATGTAGTAAAAATGGTCACAGGTTTGCAGCCTGTTCCAATCCCTCAGCAGGGCTTCGTCTTTGCATTGCCTCATGGCTTCGGCTATTGAATAGAGGCAGTTATATGCGTCCTGCTGTATATCATTTCCAAGCCAGGCACTTAGGTCTTTTTCTCTATCAGCCCAGGAGACCACATCATTGATATCAAGGGCCCCGGCGGGTTTTATGGTTTCTGATACTTCCGACACCGTGCTGAATAACCGTTTATGATCACGAATGGTTTCGGAAATAAAAGCTTCAAAAAAATCGAAAATGCCTGTTTTTGTATGCTGGTATTCACCCAATGCGGCATAGTCTAAAAACAAATTTACGACATCTTCGGTGTAATCCAACGCATTGAGCCATGAAGAAAATTTTTCGGCCGTAAGAGGCCACTCACACCATTCTTTTTCGGAGAAATTATAACAAATGTCGTCGCTCAACTGGCTATTGCGAAGTAACAACCTGATGCCCGGGAACTTGCAGCATGTATAAGTTTTATTTGCACTTAACCCGTAAGGAATATGCTTCGATCCTTCGGTTACTATGGTTTGCAGGCTTGCTTGATGTGCAAAGTATGCCAGATCATTTGAATAGATCATATTCGTATGCATCAGGGCCTTGGGCTTGCATCCAAACAGTTGCAGCAATTTTTGCTGATGTTGTTCGAGTTGCCGGGCGTATTCTTCGGCGTGACCAAGCATAGCGAGCGAAAATGAGTAAGGCTCTGATACAAATTCAACATTGCCCGTTTCAAATAACTTTCTGAAACTGTCAATCATCCAGGGCGTATACATTTCAAACTGCTCGAGTGCCATTCCGCTGATCCCGAAGGTTACCCTGAAAGCGTCACCAAATGTTCTGATCAGGTACATCAAAAGATCATTTGCCGGCAAATAGCTGTTGTGCACTACCCGCTTTATCATATGCCTGTTCCTCACCTCATCATAA
Source organism: uncultured Bacteroidales bacterium (assembly GCA_937965665.1). GTDB lineage: Bacteria > Bacteroidota > Bacteroidia > Bacteroidales > UBA4417 > UBA4417. The sequence goes on along the minus strand of CALCJE010000160.1, from coordinate 2,176 downwards.
TAGTCATGATCAACCCCGATATTGAAAAAGCGGTACGTTTTCAGCCGGTATGGCTGATGAACGTGGAAAAATAAACAAAGCTTTTGTTTATGTCGTGCTTTCATTCCCGGGTTGATTATGTTGGTCGTTGTGTTCTTGTTAAATGATTCGTTTTGGTCGTCAACATTAGGCTTGTTTTAACTTCAATTGGTTTAGTGTAACCAGTTGTTCGTATGCAGGTTTTCATGGCAATTCCAATGTGGCATTGTATGGCATTCCAGGACAAGGAATTTGATCGGGATGCTCATTCCCCACGTGTAATACGTACAGTATGCCATGCAAAAACATGCTTTGGCACGGTTTCGCAGTAAGGCAGGCATGGTAGTGGTGAAAATAAGTGGCAATTTGCTTGTGCGATGTATCAACAGGAACACCGTAATAAACCTGGGCCCATTTCTGCCCGGGCTTTACAATATTTCTTTGTTCCATTGCATTCATCATTAATCCCTCCAGCAATTTGGGGCGTTAACTCAATTCGTATAAGAGCAGCGAAAGGATTTAAGTACATGATAGTACTAATTTTTTTTTGATATTTCAGTCCTATAAAGGTACAACATTTTGAGCCTGAAAGCAACAGGAATTTATTTTTCAGCCGATATTTTTATTATGCTTATCTGCTGTAAAACAGCATATTGCGATATCTGGTTCGTTTGTTGCGGGCTTGCTCAAAATGATTAAGCCCGACCGGAAAGGGCCGGGCAGTAAAAGCAAAAAAAAAGAATTTTGTGAGGACTGGAATTTGGCAGGCAGCTACTTAATTCCGTAATGTGGTGCCAGGATTTTCATAAACCAGGCTGATGGCAGGATGCGCTTGAGCAACACCGCCAGTTTTTGTTCGGCCGAAGCTATCACATACCGGTGGCATGGATTTTTAGCTTCTGCTATTTTCACCAGTTTACGGGCCAGCACTTCCGGTGGCCAGCCATGGGTTTCATCTTTTTCGATGATAGCAAGCGATTTTTGGAATTGTGCTGCATACGGATCATCAGCACTGTTTGCCAGGAAATTACGGCGGTTGGCTGTATTGTTGGTATGAAAATCACCCGGGTTGATCAGCACTACTTTTATATTGAATTGCCGGAGTTCCATGCGCAATGCTTCGCTTAATCCTTCAATCGCAAATTTGCTGGCCGAATAAAATCCCTGGAAAGGAAGGCCCATCAATCCGCCGATAGAACTGAAATTGATCAGCGTGCCCTGTTTCTGCTTCCGCATAATGGGTAATACTTCGCGAAGCATGTACACCAGCCCCATGATATTGGTATCCAGCTGGAGTCGTGCATTTTCGAGTGTGGTTGTTTCGATGGCTCCACCGGTATGCACACCGGCATTATTGATTAATACATCAATGCGGCCTTCTTTCTGAATAACCTGATCAACGGCAAGCTGTACCGATTTCTGATCCGTAAGATCCATCGTCAGAACGTTAATGCCCGGCTTTACTTCTGTTTGTTTCCGTACAGTGCCATATACAATATGACCTCTTTCGGCCAGCATTTCGGCAGTTTTTCTGCCAAAACCGGTCGAGATGCCTGTTATAAGAATAACTTTTTGCAAGGTTGTAAAGATTAAGCAGTGTGAATTGCTTATTTTATTACTGATTCAGCGGCTAAAACACCTAATTTAACAGCAGCTTTTGCAATTTTGTCAATGGCAATATCCAGCTGTTCAAAAGTGTGTGTGGCCATCAGCGAAAAACGGATCAGGCTGTCTTCTTTAGGTACCCCGGGCGATACAACAGGATTCACAAAAACACCATCGTTGAGCAGCATCCTGGTCATTTGAAGCGCTGCAAGCTCATCCCTGATAAACAGCGGGATAATGGGTGATTCGGTTTTACCGGTATCGAATCCAAGATCGATAAATGCTTTTTTAGCATAATGAGTCAGGTCCCAGAGATGGGCAATCCGCTCAGGTTCCGATTCCATAATATCGAGTGCGGCTAAAACGGTTGCAGCCGACGAAGGGGTCATGCTGGCACTGAAAATAAGGGAACGCGAATTGTGTTTCAGGTAATTGATCGTGTCTTTATCGGCAGCAATAAATCCGCCCAACGAAGCCAGCGATTTCGAAAAAGTCCCCATGGTGAGGTCAACTTCTTTGGTTAAGCCAAAATGCGATGCTGTTCCTGCTCCAT
>CALCJE010000159.1 GCA_937965665.1 uncultured Bacteroidales bacterium | reverse complement strand
CAATGGTTTTCAGATCATCGCGTGCAGCCAGCAATTTTTCAATTTCCCCAAGTTGTGCCGGATAAACCATTTTCCCATGATGCCTGCTGTCCATTATATTCAGCAAGCCGTGGTTGGCCACTGTATTCATAGCCTCCGTATTTTCCGTTATTACGCTGAACTTTCCTGTCTTCTCGAAGGTCTTTCCGCCAAAACCGGTAGTAGCTTTAAAGGAATAATCACCGGGTTGAAAGAGGCCCGCATTGAGGAAATACGCATTCGAGGTACGCGTAAAAGTAAACGGATAATTCTTCTGATCGGCACCGGTAATTACAAGGTTCACTTCCGGGGTATTTACCAGCTGGTAGCTCTCATTATACAATTCTGCATCCATTTCAACGGCATCGCCCGCTGAATAGTTATTTTTAACAATTACCCTGAACCGGCTTTTATCTTCCTTTACAGCCAGGTATTGAATAATTTTGGAAAACAATTCGCCGAAAGCATCCTGGTTTCCAGTTTTTGCAAAATTAGCCAGCCTCCAGCGCCAGATTCCCTCACCGGCAATGGTGGCCGATTTGCGGTCGACACCCTGGTTGAAAATTACCAGCGGCATACGTGTATTCACATTTCCGATCCGCTGGTAGATAAGCACCTGTGCAGCTGTACCGGCAACATATTGCCCATAAGGAACATATAAAGGAGGAAACGAAGCCAACATCTGACCTATTTCGGGGCTCAATGAAAACAAACTAAAATCGGGATTAAGAATACCCGTAGCATCATTGAACGATTTTTGCCCCTGGGGCATCCTTAACCCTGTGGAAAGGTTGTTGTAAGCGGCCAGATTTGACTGCGAACCGAGCACGTACAACACCGGCAAAGGATTATTTTTAAGCTGGTTGCTGACCTTGAACCCCACGTCTGCCAGGGAGGGAACCTGGTTCAGGATCACCAGGCTGTACGAAGCAAGCGACCCGTTGAAATCAGACAGTAAAAACTGGTCGACTGTATAATTGCGGTTCTTCTCGATCGACTGTTTTATGGCAGCAACATCAGGATGTGGTGAAGCCGAAAGCAGTAATATTTTCTGACGGCCATCCAATACTTCAACTAGTATATCCTGGTAGTTGTTGGTGGTGCTGATTTCGCCCGGAACCGGCGGAACCGCAACCCGGTAACGTTGCACACCGGCTTTTAAGGCTGTAAGCTTTGTGGTAAAAGTATGCGTATACCAGGAGGAATTTGCAGTAAAATTTTCGGAATATAACTGCTGGTTACCTGACAAAATATTGATTTTGCCGGCAGTTCCGGCGGCTTTGTGCGCCGTTACCGTAATTTCGACCGGGAAATCGTTACCAAGGAATGCAATACGGTTATAATTTACCCTCGATACAAGGATATCCCTGCGTTGTGTAGTATCGCCCAAAGCCACGGTATATAAGCTATAAGGAGCATTGTCCGAAGCATACAACGGGTCGGCGCCCTGGTTATAAATGCCATCGCTTGCTAATATTAAAGCCGCCAGGTTGCGGTTCGAGAAGCGATCGTGCACCTCGCTGAAAAGCGCCTCCATATTGGTTTTATTTTCGGTAAATGTGGGGTTCAACCCATCCGACACTTTTTCACCGAAAGTAAAGATGCGTACATCATATTTTCCTGACAGTCTATCGGCCAGGTTCCTGAAACCAGAAGCAAATTCGTTTCTGTAATATGCCGAATCTTTGCCCTGTGTAATGGACGAGGAATTATCGAGTGCAAGCAGCACAATAGGTCGTTCGGTAGAGCGGGAAGTGTTTTTTACCAGCGGCGAAAGCAGCAGAAATGCAATCAGGCTTACTGAAAACCCTCTCAAAATGGCTAGCCATCTTACTACACTTTTGCCGAAATCCAGATTACGCTTACCAAAATACAGCAGGCTTGCAAAAACAGAGCCAGCCAGCAGGCAGATAAGCAAAAACCAGGAAGGATATGAAGTAATAAGCGAAAATCCCACTACCAGTAAAGGGTTTAATAAATAACCCCGCAAAGGTCGCAAAATTTTCGCTTATACAGGAAATTACCTGGAAGCAAAGCAAACTTTAAGACAACTATTTTTTAAGCTCGGTAAGTACCGTGGAGCCCATCAGTTTCCCCTTTTTATCGTAAGTTTCAGTTTTCACATTTCCGGCACCCATATTAACATATTCAGTCACAGTTGTGCTGATTTTGAACATGAGCTTGGTTTCTACGTCGTACGTAATTTTGTAGCATTCGAAGGTTCCGGCAGGCACGGTAACCGATTCGGTACCTGCTACTTTGCGGTTAGTGATATTAACAACCAGGTTCATCAGGCTCACACCGCCCGAACCAGCAGAAATGGTAATACTGGCGTCGGGTAAGGTTTGTCCGGCAGCCAGGCCGGCGGGATACATCATATCCTTGCTGTCCACTGTAACCTCCATGTCCTTGAATGATTCCATCGATTTGGGATCGACAAAATTGCGCATATCCACATAAAATTTCCCGCCTTCGCAGCGCATGGCATATTCGTGGGTCGATTTGTTATTTTTCGAATCAGTAACTTCAGCCTGCACTTTGTATTCGGTACCTGCAGGTATCTGAACCACATCCATACAGGTCGACTTCGAGCTTGAAGTCACTTTTCCTTTGGCATCCAGGTTCTGATACGAAAACGTCATTCCCTTTGTCATGGAATAATAACCACAGTCCTGTGCTATCACAAATACAGGCAGCATACATGCAATAATACTACTTAATAAAATACTTCTGATTTTCATGGTTTTTGGTTTTTAAATGATAAAACAAACTTAATGAAAAATATCTTATCTGTTTTAAATCGATATAAATTATTTGCTCCAACCGGGCCTGGTAGTCAATATTATAAATACTTTTTATTGCAGGCCAACAAGATGAAAACGACTGAAATTAAAAAAATAATTCTATTTAGGTATTATTGTACCTAAATTATTATATATCTTTGCAACGAAATTAATGGCAACAACTTTTTCATCTTACAGGTATCAACAAAAAAATTAAATCACAATAAAATACACGTTATGAGTGAACTAATCAATAATTCAGAAAACCGGAAGAAACTGCTTAAACACATGATACTGCAGTTACACAAAGGCGAAGCTCCCGAAACGGTTAAAACACAGCTTACCAACCTGCTGAAAGGCATTCCATACGACGAGGTAGTAGAAGTAGAACAGGAATTGATTAAAGAAGGGTTACCGGTAGCTGAAGTTTTAAAACTTTGCGACATCCATGCCATGGTGCTGGATGGAAATATCGACCAGTCGGGGGCAAAGACGATTCCTGCCGGCCACCCGGTAGATACCTTTAAAAAGGAGAACCGGGAGTTGGAAAAACGGGTTATGAAACTTAACGTGATATTTGAAGAAATAAAGAAAAAAGCTGCTGCCGACAATGCTGAAATTATGGATGACAGCGTGATGCAGATGCTGGCAGAATTCAATGCGTTGATGGATGTTGACAAACATTACCGCCGCAAGGAGAACATCCTTTTTCCTTACCTCGAAGCAAAAGGAATTACAGGACCGCCAACGGTGATGTGGGGAAAACACGACGAAACACGCGCCTCGCTCAAAAATGCCATCGAAGTGCTGCAAAATGCCGAAGGTGCCACAGCTGCTGAGTTGACCGACATTATTGATATTGTACTGTCGCCGGCTTCGAAGTCAGTTACTGATATGGTTATGAAAGAGGATGAAATCCTTTTCCCCATGGCCATGGACGAACTTACTGACAAGGAATGGTACCATGTGTTGCAGCAAACCAACGAAATCGGGTATTGCCTTTTCGACCCGACAGACGAATGGATACCCGAAAA
>CALCJE010000158.1 GCA_937965665.1 uncultured Bacteroidales bacterium | reverse complement strand
ATAAAAATATTGCACCAGTTGTTCTTGTATTAACAGTTATTACCCTGCTTGTCATCAGGTGGCTGTCGACAGGAGCGGATGGCGAAACTGATTCATTTGGGCATTACCAGATTGCAAGGGCTGCATTCAAATACCCTCATTTTTTTTTAGACCACTGGGGGAAGCCTCTATTTACCATACTTTCATCTCCATTTGCCCAATTTGGGTATTCCGGCGCAGTTACATTCAACCTATTATGTGGCTTATTAAGCGCCTGGTTCGCCTACCTGATTGCGAAACGTATGGGATACCCTCATGCCTGGGTTGCCATCATTTTTACGATTTTTATCCCTGTTTACATATTTGTTATGTACACAAGTCTGACAGAAATTTTGTTTAGTCTGGTGTTGATTTCAGCGATTTTTCTTTTTATCAGCAAAAGGTTCATCTGGTCGGCTATTGTTATTTCATTAATACCTTTTGCGCGAACCGAAGGAATGATGTTTATATTTCTTTTCATTCCCGCCTTGATTTTACAGAAACAGTATAAATCACTCCCTTTCTTATTTACAGGATTTATAATTTTCAGTATTGCAGGGTGGCCGGTATACCATGACCTGTTTTGGTTTTTTACTAAAATGCCATACAGCAGTAGCGGATCCGAATTATATGGCAGCGGATCATTCTGGTATTATTTCAGTAACATGGATTCAATTATGGGCTATCCACTTATCATAGTATCAGTTACCGGACTAATTTTTTTGATCGTAAATCTGAAAAAGGGATTAAATAATCCTGATGTGAGGTTTATTTCAATGTATATCCTTATAATTCCTTCATTTTTTGGTTTTATCCTTGCTCAAAGCTTTCTGTGGTGGCAAGGTATGATGGGGGTATTGGCATCGACCCGATTTATTGCCTGTGTGTTGCCACTTAGCGCCATAATTGCAGTTGCAGGTTTTGAATGGATTTTGGAAAAGGCAAAATTCAGCCGGATAGTTTACTTCTTAATGGGAGTATTTATTTTATCCCTTGTTGTTTATAAGCCATTTACGTTTGGCAAAGTACCAATGAAAACCAGCCTCAATTTCGCAGTAATGGAAAAACTTACGACCTGGTTAAAATCAACTCAATACGCTGACCGCAGGGCCTTTTATTCAGACCCTATGTTTCCCTTTTACATGGATATTGATCCATTTGATGAAAACAGGTGCTTCAGAATATACAACTATGAAAATGTTAACCCTGCTTCATTGCTTAAACCAGGCGAATTACTTATCTGGGATGCCCAGTTCACCAGTTTCGAAGGACATCTGCCATTTGATTCACTCATGAAAAACAATGAGCTCAGGCTTTTAAACATCTTTACCCCAAGGGAAAGTTTCACTGTTATCGGGGGCGAAAAATATAAGCTCGCCATCTTTATGAAAGCACCCCGTGATACCACAACCATGGTTTATAAGCAATTCTATTTAAATGATTTCGAAAGTGATCTGACAGAAGATCAAAAGCAACACGTTGCCACCGAAAAGAGTTACAGTGGCAGGCAATCAATTTTAATGACCCCCGATTACATTTACAGCCCTACCATTGAAAAAAAGTTAATAAGCCTGCCTGGTAAAAGTAATATTTCGCTGAAGGCCAGTGTAAAGGTACTGGATCCCTCTCACGAAAAGAATGAAGATATTAAACTAGTGGTAGCCATAGAAGATGATAATCGTACGCTATACAAATACAATGTATCTAAAAATTCGGAAACAAACTATAAACCCGGTAGCTGGTTCGAACTTTCGTTTACAGATGTAGTAGATCGCAATACGCCTGTTAACGGCACTTATAAAGTATATGTGTGGTACACCGGTAAAAATAAAATTTATGTGGATGATTTGAAACTGGAGTATATGCCTGTTGGATTTAGTGAATAAAATTTTCAGACTTACCCTTATTCTGCATCTTTTGCTTTCATCTTCAAAAATCATAATACATAAACTGCTTCGTAAAAAGATTATAAATATTTGCTCCGAATGAATTAATGAACAATTAAAAACAACTTATATGCTACCATTGATAAAACAGATTTACCGCTTCCTGAATCCCAAATTTCAGAACCTTTTCCTCGAATACAAAGTGAATTTTAAGCCCAGGTATGGGCATGGCAAACCTGCACATCCTGATTTGCTTCATATTATTGATGCAAACAGGGATACATACAAAGAACTGATTAACAAATCACTACTGCTCAGGGGAAATATCTGGACAATTAAAGATTCAGGATTGGAAACCTCTGCAACAAACCCAACCTGGAACAATGGCTTTTTGCCCGGGCTGGATGTGATCGGAATATATACCATGCTTGCTGAATTTAAACCTGCAAAATATATTGAGATCGGATCAGGCAACTCAACCAAAGTGGCTTATAAAGCCAAAAAAGAGCATAACCTGAACACCGAGATTATTTCCATTGATCCTATGCCTCGCGCCGAAATTGACAGCCTGGCCGATACAGTGATCAGGGAACCTTTTGAAAATGTAGATTTTGATATTATTGACCAGCTGAATGAAAACGATATCCTTTTCATTGACAATTCGCACCGCATACTCCCCAACTCCGATTCGCTGGTATTTTACCTGGAGATATTGCCACGCCTGAAAAAAGGCGTTATTGTTCATATCCACGATATTTACCTGCCTTATGACTATCCGCAATTTATGTGCGACAGGTTTTATACGGAGCAATACGGACTGGCCATGTACCTGCTTGCAAACCCGGCTAAATTTGAAACCCTGCTGCCAAATTATTTTATCTCCGAAGATCATGAGTTATCCGGATTGATAGCTCCAATATGGGAACATGATAATCTAAAAACTGTGGAACGGCACGGAGGATCTTACTGGTTAAGAATAAGCCAATAAACATGGTTTACACAGCATGTTCATACTAGTATTGTTTTCATCGGGATTTAGCCACTATTTGATGCGATTTGCATTTATAAACAATGCAAAATAAGCAGCCTATATCACTGTAAAAATTACTATAAAAAGAACCAGCTGAAACCGTTTATGCAATTGGTTGTTCTGTTATTAACAATGCAGCCGACCGCCACCGGAAACTCAAAGAATATTGCGTGTATTATGAAGCCATGGAGCAGGTGATAAGTGTGTTGTGGGAGTGATGTGAACATCTGTGTATCAGAAATTCTTTTGCCAGGGATTAAATTAATACCCGATAATCTTTATCAGTCCGGGACTACAAACTCCGGACTTCTGGGAAAACCGCATTAAATACTTTGTTTCAAAGCTTATAAATTAGTCCCACATCTATTTTAAGGTCAAAAAATTTCATTTTTGCATAAGTCCCATTCCGGAAATAATTAGCCATATAATTAATACCAGGCTCAATCTTTAATGCAAAATTTTCGTTTAAATATTTACATACTGCTATTGATGTGGTAAGACTGAACAATACTTTGTTATTGCCTTCTACGTGCCTTATATTATAATTTTCGGTATTCCCACCCTTATAATAATTTACTCCTTCATATCTTGCTGTAAATAAAAAATTTAACTCAGTAGCGAATGACTGATATATTCTAAGTTTTGAAGTATTCAGATAATTCACATTGATCCCAATTGGAACCCCAATAAATTGGTAGCTAACAGAACAATCGGTAGATTTATAAGGAAAATGTTGTTCATCATAAATAGTATTTAACGTATCAATAAATATTCCTGGTTCATATTTATTGTTTCGGATTTGATAAGAAAGGCCTGTATTTATAGAAAATGTTTTATTGTGGCTTATTTCAAATTTTAGAGTACTGCTAAAACCAAGTTGCGGATCATTCACTCCACTGAGGTTTTTATTGGAATATGGGCCGTAAACAATATGCATATACGACAACAAAGGGGCAACCTGAAACGATATGTTTTTATCTTTCTGTGCTATTACGTTTGAACACAACGTGAAGAAGAATAGCATAATAAGTAAGTTGACAGAGAAAGACTTAGAATTTTTCATGTTTTGGCAGGTTAATAATATTTATGGTTCTCTATTTCTTAAGCAACTGATTGTGGTTAGCCCTACTTATATTTTCAATTGAAAACTTGCAGAAAGCATTGAGGATAGCATCAGATACTTAGTTTCAAAGTTTATAAATAAATCCCATATCAATTTTAAAGTCAAAAAATTTCATTTCATTAGAGCCATACAAAAAATAATTAATCATATAATTAAATCCGGGTTCAATTTTTAATGCCCAACTATTGTTTAAATATTTGCATATCCCTATGGACGAGGATAGGCTAAATAATACTTTGTTATTGCCTTCTGTACCATCAAAATTGTAATTCTCGATATTTCCATCTTTATAATATTGTAGCGTTTTATATTTTGCAGATAATAAAAAACTTAACTCAGTAGCAAATGACTGATAGATTCTAAGTTTTGAAGTATTTAAATAATTTACACTTATTCCCAGTGGCATCCCGATATATTGGTATGTAGCGGAACCAGTATATTTATATGGCATTCTTAACGGATTATAAATAGTTGCTGAAGTATCATATAACATCCCTGATTCAGAAGAATTGTTTCGGATTTGATAAGAAAGACCCGAATTTACAGCAAATGTGTTATTCAGGCTGATTTCGAATTTTATTGTACTGCTTACGCCTAGTTTCGGATCATTTAGACCAATTGAGCCAGTATATGTATTTGGCCCGTAAATAATCTGCATATAGGATATCAGAGGCGCTACCTGGATGGATATGTTTTTATCCTTCTGAGCAATAGCGTTTGCGCTAAACGTGAAGAAGATTAGTGCTATCAGTAATTTGGTGGAGAATGGTATAAGTTTATTCATAGTGATGGAAGATACTAATCATTTTGTTTTTCTGTTTACTTTGCCAAAGCCTACTAAATTCTATTTTCTTATCTGTCCAGAGTTGCAAACTCCGGACAACTGGGGGATGAACTGTTTACCGTATCCTGAGTTGCAAACTCAGGATAACACTTGTTTTGATTTTTTAGGAACACTACCGGCAGCAGGGAGTGAAGTGTATATTCGGGTATTAAAAATTCTTTTACCATGGATAAAATTGATACCCGATATTCTTTTTCTCTCCGAAGTTGCAAACTCCGGACTACTGGGAAAATCCGAGAATCATAAATATTTTTTATGCATAGATTAAATTCATCTATATGTAAATCAATATTTATCAGTACAGGCACACTCTGGATAACAGATGGAACTCCTGACAATTTCGATAACAAGTTTTTACAATTACTACTAATAAATTTCAAAATCTTCTAGACACTCAATTGACAAATTAGTAAATTTCTTCTCTATAAGAATTAACTTTACTTGTTCTGTTATGAAAGTAAATAATGTATTTTCTGGAGTGAAAATATCTGAACCATCCCATGTATTTTGGTCAAAATATAAACCTCGTTTCACTTTTAATGCTGTCCCTGTTGGTGTAAATGGTTGTTTTATGAATATTTCTGACTTTGAAAAGTCCATAGGTCCACATCGTCCCTTCACAGTTAATAAGCCATAATCTAAAATATTTTCACCTTTCCCAACATGTATTATACTAGGTATGTATCCCCATCCGGTTATTTTATTTACTTCGAATGTTTCAAACACTTTGTTTCTTAACAAATACATGCCGTTTCCAGCGCTAATTAAATCAAATAACTTATTTCCATTAATTTTTGATAAATTAACTGGCTTAGTTGCCTGTATTTCACCCCGAAACAAACTCAAAGTTTTCATTCCTTCAAGATTAATATAGGCATTGAAAGCCCCTTTAGAGTTTTTATCAGAAAGCACAAAGAATTGTTCAGTTTTCATAATAACATGTCAGGTTTTAGTATCCAAAGAGTTTTTTTAACTTCAATGCCTCCATAAACAGATCCTTTTGAGATGGAGATGGATTTGCTCTTATAAAAGAACTCCATGCATTATTGTAAGAAGACGAATTAGCCAAATGCGATGATGATTCCCACCAGACTCCATAACTGTTAACATTAATACCATTTTCAGCAAAATATGGCCCAAATTTAACAGGAAAAACATGATGTGCCTGATATAATTTCCCAGGATCAATACCTGAAATTTTTATGAGATTGGGCCGGAAGTTAGGATCCCGGACACCAACATTGAAACCTTCAGCATTTTGAATTATCCCGGATTTTGCATTCTCAATAAAATATAATCTCTCGCTTGGATTTTCATAGCTAGATGCTCCAGAAATTGATTTTATTTCAGCTCGACCATTATTTGGTTGAATCTCTGCTTTATAATCTTGAGTCGGGAAAGGTAATCTGGTAATAGCAGGATTTGGATGTGGCAATGTTCCATTCCAAAACGTTCTACCATTCATAAGAGCAATTGCACCATTAGTAGCACCACCGAGTGCACCCCCAATAGCGATACCTGTAAAGTATTCTTTTGGAGTCATCATAGGGTCACCAAAATACATTGAGTTACCAATGCTCTGAATAGGACTGGAAGCAGCGTAGCCCACAGCTCCAGCTGCAGCACCTGCTAAAAACCCACCTAGGCCGCCAGTTCCTCCTCCTGCTGCCACAAAAGCTGCTCCTCCTGTTGCTGCTCCAAGAGCTCCAGCAGCTGCACCAATTCCAAAAGCTACAAATGCATCTTTAGGATTATGTATTTTGCCTTGTATAGCTTTAATACCCAAATTAATAAAACCTCCTATTGCAGCGCCGATAATTACATGTGCAATCTCACCATCCGGGTCAGTATACAATAACGGATTATTTAAACAATAACTATACCGGTTAAAATTCTGGCTATTATCCGGAGCCTGTACATAGTTATCGGGCGAGAGGAAACGTGCTATAACCGGGTCGTATAACCGACCATTCATATTTATCAGCCCAAAGGCATCCAGCATTTCGTGACCGGTATAGCCACGATCGAAAATAAATGAAGTGGGCACACCTGTATAGCTCCAGTTGGTTGCATTACGTCGCTTACCCCAGGCATCGAAGCTATATTGCTCAACCAGGCTACCTGTTTCGGTAACTACCTTATACCAGTTGCCCTGGTAATCGGTAAGCACATAATACATACCTATTTTAACATTGTTTTTATCGCAAACATAAAGCCCGCCACCGGGGAGGTAATGCAGGCGGCGTTCGCTGCCGTCGGGCAATTTTTCAACTTCATAATCGCCACCCACAAAATACCTGGTTTTGGCCAGTACATTGTTTACATAAAAATCGCTTTTCACACGCTGCTCATCAGGCCCATACTTTATTTCAAGCCTCAAACCCTGTTTGGTATGAGTTAGCTGCTGAATCTTGTTAAACCTGTTGTAGGTAATACTTTGCTGAGGCTCAGCCGGTATAAGCAATGGCGCATTGATTGACTTTACTGCATGAGGTTTTGTAAGCTGGTTACTTTCATCAGTATAAATATATGGATTGCCGGCTGATGTTATATCGCTTTTGGTAAGTATATTACCATTATTATCGGCATAAGTCATTGTAAATTGTGGCTGCCCGGTAACCTGCCAGGTGGCAAGCCGGTTTTTATGCACAGGGTCGTAAGTAAACGTCTCGGTAAGGTCGCTGCCGTTAACCTGTATTTTTTTATCCTTACGATAATTAAGGTTACCAGTTTGCGGGTCAAATTGTGTTTCAAGATTTTGAAGTGCAATTCCTCCTGCAGCCCAACCGGTTTGTACAAAAGTTGGAAGACCATAGATATCGTATTGCAGGGTGGTACACAATGCCCCACCGGCATTAATATAATCTGTTAATTGCCCCCGGGCATTGGTGTTGCCCGGAGCATAAATGGTTGTACCTGTTGCTTTATCTATTACGCTCACAAGGGATCCGTTTGTTGCACTGTAAGTATTTTTAGTTACAAAACCCGAGGGATATGTATATTCATCCACACGACCCCTGGTATCGTATGTGTAAAAATAATTAAAATCTTTATCGGTATGCTCTGTTTTTTGTATTACCCTTCCAAAACCATCATAAATATAACTTACAATAGCTTCATTTTTGTAGTTGGTTGAGCTGAGCAACCCTTTGGCATTAGTAGCATTGTGTAAATTATAGGTATTTGTGATAACGGAATTATCATTCTCATTCATACAGGTTTTTGTTAACAACCGGCCGAGTCTATCATAGGTCATTGTAAACTCATTGGACTTGGCATCTGTTTGATTAACTAATTCGCCATACGCATTGTAAGTGTAGGTTATTGTACCTGCATCAGGGTCGGTAAGGGATGCCTGCCTGCCACAGTCATCATAGGTCATAGAAACCACACTTCCGTCGGGGGCTGTAATAGTTTTTGGATTTCCATGACTGTAATAAGTATATACTATTGTACCGCCGGGATCAGTTGCCGATACCACCTTATCGGTTGCATCCATAGTTATTGACGTTGTAATATTGGTAGCGCTGTTAGTAACCGAAGAAGTTAAGCCCGGCGCTAATGGTGTTGGGTTGTTGTATGTTATTATTACACCGGTAGGCAAAGTTACAGTGGCTGGCCTGCTATAACTGTCATATGAAGTGGCGGTGAACTGGGTTGGCGACGCCCCGGCAAAATAGGGCTCTGAAACACTTACTAATTGACCTTTTGCATTATAGGTGTTTTTTGTACAAACCATCTGACCTTTTGCATTTTCGTCGGCCGAATACAATACGCGTCCCAATTTATCATAAAAACGCTGTATTTTTGGCCCGTTATTCGACGTGGATTCGGAATAATACAAAACATTCGGCTTATCTGTATTGGTATACCATTTAAAATCTGTATTCGCCCATACACCTATGGGATTGGTGGTTTTTAAAGGTGCACCAAAACCGTCGTATGAATAGGTGCTTTTTAAACCATTTGCATCGGTAGCAGTTTGCTTATTTCCAAAAGCAGGATCGTAGGTGGCTGTGTTAATATATTCTTCAGGATCAGTGTTTTTAAGTACAAATCGATTTTTAGAATCACATTCAACCGTATTAACACGAGGTACCAGGCCATTAGAAGAAATTGTTGTCGTTAAAGGCAAACCAACATTGGTAAAATTGGAATAATCAGTAGTTACCTGTTTAGGCAAACCATAAAAGTCTATTGTTTGTAAAACATTTCCTTTAGCATCGTATGTAATATGTGTACTTTTAGCAAACGGGTCCTGGTCATTTCGCTTGTTTGTAACCAGAATATCTTGTGGTTTTGAAGCAAATCCATAAATCGAAGTAAAATTGGATGAAAGAGTTTGTGTATAAGCAGTTGGTGTTGTTGAGGTATGAGATGGATAATATGAAACCTTATTGTCGGTTGCATTTCCCCATTGATCAATTATAAGTTCTGCGATAGTTTTAGTGCCACTTATAAAATCTTTCGAAGTAACAACTAATTGATATGGTAAAAATATTTTATTGGTTGATTCATAATTCAAAATTTTTGCATTTGAAAAATCAGTCAGAGAAACAGGTTTTCTATCCATCCATTCGTCAATAAAATATTGCTCCGTTTGCAATGGATAAAGGTAAAAATACAAAGGATCAATCGCCGATCTTGAAACGTTTATAATATTGGAAAAACTAGAACTTGTTTCTATTTCTTTAAATCCCATGAATCCTTTACCAAGAAGATGTATAATAGCCTCCTTATATTGATAAGAAATACTTGTTACTCCTCCTATTCCATCATCTGAATCAACCTTCGAAACAATAGAAAAAGGGTATTGAATATCGCGGCAATTTGCAGGCGCAGTTGATCCTTTTGTATAATTTGATTGAGCAAGAGTTGTGTAACTAAACTTAGTATTTTGGTTTAATCCATTAGCCAGTTTATTTAATTTCAATGGTTTTGAATCAGGATGTAAATTAGTATAATATAAGAAAGTGCAAACCTTTTGGTCACTGTTTGTCCCCCTGGCAACTATACCAAAATCTGCTAGGCCATCACCATTATAGTCCATTGATCGAGAGTATCCTGTTTTTGCTAAAACATATCCACCTAACGAAGAAAAGTTTTCTTTAATATTTATTTGTTCCTGGACATATGTATTCCCTTCAAGCGTAAACAAATTTGCAACTAACATGTAGTTTGGGGATGTTATTACCGTATAAGCTATATCCTCTTTTCCATCTTGATTATAGTCACTAATTTGAAAACTTACATTGGTGTTAGTGGGGTCAACGCCATTTAGAACAACAGGAATGGAATAACCGCTTTCAACAAATTGATTTCCAGTAAATAAATAGACATGCCATTCATAGGTTGTCCAGCACAATATATCAGTAAGTCCATCACCATTAAAATCCCCTAAGTAAATTTTACACCCTTTTTGAGGGAGGTTGAAGTCGTATATTTCCTGAAATTGATTAGTCTTATCAGTTGTTAATTTTAGTATAATAAAAGGGCTCGTATCATCGTCTCTAAACAAAGCTATCTCAGGAATCCCATCATTGGTAAAATCACGTAGAAAATGCTCTTTCAATTTTGTTTCAGGTGAAGAAATAGTATTATTAATAAATAAAAAGTCGTATGTGCATTGGCCATTAGTTAAATCAATAGTCTTAACTGATAAAATTCGGGCCTTTATTGAATTCCCAAAATCCTGAAATATTAAAAGCTCATCAGTTCCATCACCATTAAAATCAGCGGATTCAATTTCTACTTTTGCTCTTGAATATAGAAAATCCTGTGAATAATTTGCGGAATTTTCAACTATTGAACTGCCAGTGGAAAATAATCCTTTTAGTTCAACCTTATTATCTTTATCTGCTTCTGTTAAATAGACATCACTAAATCCATCGCCATTATAGTCGCCAACAGCAACAGTGAAATCATTGTGGTCAGTAAGATTTCCATTCCAACCCGCACTGCATGTAAAACTACCGTTCCCGCTATTTAACCATATCTCCCATCTTTTATCTCCATCTCCCCAGGGATCATTTTGCATTAATATAAAAAGATCAGATAGTCCATCACCGTTAAAATCTCCATTGTAGATTTCCCGATACTCAAAACCTGCCCAATTTTGTTCTTTTATTACAGTCGGAATAACTGCATCACCATACCCAAAGACAGTAGAATTATACTGTTCATTATTTCTTCCATACTCTATAATTTCATTTAACTTCGAATATAATTTAAAATAATAATTCAATTTATAAGTTTTGATTATTTGATTTTCTGCGACGACATTAATATGATCAAGTAATACAGATTGTTCAATAAGAGAACCGGCAATAAAAGCTGTAGATTTATCTGTTCGGTTGCTATAATAAAATTTTATAGAATTATAGGGCGTTATTTGTGGATTACTACTCGAATTACCGGTATACTGTATTTCCCTTATATTGATTTCGAATGGTTTTTTATTATAGAGAAAAGTGATATAATTGCCGTTAGGGTCAGTAATTTTATTGATATGCCAAGCAATAGTTGCTTGGTCAGATCGCTGGCTTGTTTGCCGGGCATTATCAATTTTTCCATATTCAACAATGCTTCCGTCTTTTCCAAATACTTCGAACCATTCAGGACCAACGCCTGTAGTCCCATGAGAAATTACTTTACTCCCGCTAAAGACTTCTGTATAATATACCGTCCCATCAGCTCCATATACTCCTGATATTTTTATCAAGCGTTGGCCATCTAGGGCAAAACGGTCATCATTAAAATCGATTCCTTTTACAGCTCCATCGTGATAGATGGTTTTACCCAACCTTGTTATTGCACTTAAACCAGCGATGCTCCATCCATAACCAGCTATTCCATTACCGCCCTGGCTGTTATAAACCAGCGAAACAGAAGGCTGCATTCCGGCAGTACCCAGCGGAGAAAAAACAGGGATGGTATAAGTTGCACCACCTGTAAGAGATACACTAGCCTGCCCAGCAGTGCTTCCTACCGATATACTCGGACTCGTGTTAAGTAGGCGGCTTCCCGGATCGGAAATTTCAGTATTACTCAGATAATTAACTGGAAACCACAAATTGTCGTCGATTTTTGCAGTAAAAGAGGTGTTTTGGAACGGAATAAAAGAGATAGAAGCAGAAGTATAAATTCCTGAATATGTGAAGTCAGGTAGATACTCTACACTCAGTGAAGCCCAATTTGACCCATTAGAAACTGCACTTACTATGTACCCTGTACCTGTTAATGTGGCTATAAGGTTGGCTTGAAGTTGATTAATAGAAAGAATTAAATTACCCAAATCATAGCCTCCTGGCAGGTATATCCCTGAACATTTTTCAAAACTTCCAATTTTAAGTTCTGGTGTATATATATTGGATCCAACAGTCCAAGTAAACTTTACACTCTGTTTTCTGCCTGTAAGCGTGAATCCAGGTTTCAGTGTTATATTATCACGTGCAGTATATATTTGACAAGGCCAGTCAACAGCACCTTGGAGGAGAAAACTTTTATCCTGAACTTCCGGACAAGTTTGAGCTGAAACCTGATGGTTGAAACAAAAAATAATAGTAGTAATTATTAGGGATAGTATATGTTTTTTCATTGGTTTTCTTTTTTGGCTATTTATCTGTCTGAACATATTTTTTAATTACAACCTGATTTTAATTGAATATAACATTTTTGCTTCTACATATTCAGTTATTCCCTGATTATTTTCCATTCACTAATTTTATCACCAATCTTAATCCGCATAATATATATACCATTTGGCCTCATTGAAAAGTCAATAAGCTCAGTAAAAGCAGCTGGCACTTTCTGAAAAATCAAACTCCCTGTGGAATTGTAGACCAATATTTCTACTTGTTGTGATGGGTCAAAGCCAATAATTTCATTTTTCAAAATACCCTTCGTTGGATTAGGATAAATTTTTATCTTCTGGTCAAGGTCAGAATATTCCTGGCTTTCAATGTCAGATTTTGTATCCTGTGAATTCTTTTCAGCTAAAGTATTCAGAGAATCAGGCTCGTTAATAAACTTGCCGCTTTTTAAAGTAATGGTATAATTACGCGAAATCCGATTCCCTGAATTGTCATAGGTAAAAACAAGTTTTACAGGGCTATAAAGTTCCGGTAATTCGCTCTGTAATGTTTGTCTGTTATATATTGCTGCTACTTCGACAGATGTTAGTTTTCGCTTATAAAAAATAACCTCATCAATATTTCCATTAACCCAGAAACGGTTTAAGGAAACATTATAGTCTTTACCAATTGTGTTATTATAACCGGTAACAGAACCGGGCGGGTTAACACTCTGAGTACCAATCAAACTCCCATTCACATAAAGTTCCATGGAGTTATTGCCATAGTTGGCTATTATATGTTGCCATGTACCCGGTACAGCCGAATTATTTGGTGAGGTAACAACCGCAGTTGTCGGGCTGCTATATATATAAAACTGATATGAATTCGGGTTAGTTGAATGATTTGACTGCAGATAATACAAGGCAACCTGGTATTGCCCCCTTAAATCAACAATCGTTTGAGCCTGATCAGCCGTTGAATGATTACCGGCAATTTTCACCCAACAGCTTATGGCAAATGCTGTATTAGCAGCCAGTAGTTGATTTGGCAGTTTAATCAAACTAGAGCTGCCATTAAAAGCATAGGCAGAACCCAGTTGTCCAAGTCTGTCAGACGTCAACGTAAGAGCTGTTAAATTGGTAGTTGTATTCCTATTTCCTGAAACATCAGTAGCATCCCCGCTGAATGGAAAATAGGCTACAAGGTTATCAGCCGGCACCTGGGCCTGACATGTTAAAGCCCAAAGCATATTAATGAGTAGTAAAAACAAAGCATTTTTTAAAGGAGTCATATCGCTTTTATTTATTATTCTTATAAGCTAATTATTCATCATTTTAATCAGCATTTAACTGATTAACAAATTGCAATAAATGGATTATCCATTCCTTATTAGAATTCATATGAAAAGATTGCAAACCTCTAATTCTTGAGATTTGCTTTCAGTTCATCGATCTGCTTTTGCAACTGAATGATATACAGGGTAAGCTCTTCAGTTTTTTGTAATAATTTAACCTGCATCTCGCCAAGTAGTATGCCATTATCCTTTTCAACCTGAAGTGCTGATGGGATTTCAGGCAAATGTCCATTCAATGAAATATATGATTCTAATTCTTTAATTGGCATTAACTTGTAATCCTTTTTAAAAACAAAATCAGCAAAGCTTGTAGATAATACCTTAATTTCCCTTGCACCAATTGTTCCTTCGACAGCAAGTCGGTAAAGTCCTGGGTCGCTCGTGCCAATTCCGACATTCCCAAGATCAGTTATTATCATCTTGACAGCAGAATTCACTTGTGCATCAGTAAGAGTCTGTGCTGTACCATTTGTCTTAGGAATAGTAGCAAATTTTATGGTCCCTACTACGTTGCCCCAAATTACGCTACCCCCATTATTAGCCCCATCTCCATCAATTGTCCAATTGCCGGTTGCAGGATTTCTTAGTGCATTTAATCCAAGATAACTAGTACCATACCCTAATGACGCTCCTGCTGCACTACCTAATCCGATTTTTATTGAACCCCATCCAATTTCCTGATCACCATATACATGTAATGTTGCAAGTGGCGCAGGCGTTCCAATGCCAATTTTACCGGTAGACAAAATCCTGAATCGCTCAGCAGAGCTTGTTTTAAATACCAAGTCCTTAGTATCGGTAGTGCCAATAAAATTGGTTCCTGCGGTTGTACCTGCATTTCCGGTAAGTGACCACTGGCCTTTTGCAGTATTTATAAATGCCAGAACAACCAGAAGACAAAATAATAATTGTTTTTTCATGATATAGGTATGTTAATTTTATGATTATTGGAGTTTAAAGTGTTTGTCTGTTTATTGAATTTGTATTAAATATTTTTTTTGAAACTATAGTTAATGGATAATTCCAAGTTCATTCTGTAAATCATCAATTTATGTGTCTCATTATTTTTATATTTCTTCATCCGATCAACAATGTAGAGGTGATCTTCAAAATATCGGCACAAATTTAATATGAGATAGTGCCAGAAACTGGCACCCGGGTGCCAATTTAAAAATTCAGCAAAAAAAATATTGAATACAAAATTAGTTTTCACTATTAGAAAGAACACAACAATAAATTTCGCCATTGGAGTAGTGTAAATAATCACTGACAAAAACATAATCAGGGGGGGGGGCACGAAGGCACCAAAAACCTGTGTAAGACCGAAACTGTATTTGCAAAGGACTGGTTTGTACTTAACAATACAGCCGACCGCCACCGGAAGCTCAAAGAATACTGCGTGTATTATGAAGCCATGGATCAGGTGATAAGTGTGTTGTGGGAGTGATGTGAATATCCGTGTTTAAAAAAAATCTTTTACCACGGATTATATTGATGCTATATATTGTTTATCTGTCCGGAGTTGCAAACTCCGGACAACAGGGAGTTGCAAACTCCGGATAACTGAGAACATGATAATCTTAAAAATGTGGAACGGCACGGAGGAACTTACTGGTTAAGAATAAGCCAATAAACATGGTTTACACTGCATATACTTAACAATACAGCCGACCACAACCGGAAGTTCAAAGAGTACTGTGTATATAACGAAGCCAAGGAGCAGGTGATAAATGTGCTGTGGGAGTGATGTGAACATCCGTGTGTAAAAAATTCTTTTACCACGGATTATACTGATGCTCTATATTGTTTATCTGTCCGGAGTTGCAAACTCCGGACAACTGAGAGGCATAGGGAATAATGTGCCTGAATATACATCGGCCGGTGAATATTTTTACGAAGGCACCAAAAACCTGAATAAGACCGAAACTGTATTTGCAAAGGACTGGTTTGTACTTAACAATGCAGCCGATCTCAACCGGAAGCTCAAAGAATTTTGCGTGTATTATGAAGCCATGGATCAGGTGATAAGTTTGCTTTGGGAGTGATGTGAATATCCGTGTGTAAAAAAATTCTTTTACCAGGGATTAAATTGATACCCGAAAATCTTTTTCTGTCCGGGTTGCAAACTCCAAACAACTAGGAACAGAAGGAGATGAAGCGACAATCTGATTAATTATCGTGTTTTAATCTTGAATTTTCCTTTCCCGTTCTTAAATTTGGCAATCCAATCTTTTCGAAGGTTACCCAAATCATCTTTAGCCAGCCACCCAGGTGTTTCATCAGTTATTGCACCAATCGGTTCTGCAACAGGCCAGTATTTTTTATGGACATCGTTAATAGGAAGATAAGTTTCAAATTTCACTATTCTGCTTTTGAACAAATGACATTCTTTTTGCACTTTAAAAATAACAATAAATGGATAATATTTAACAGCACCCTGATAAAACACGGAATCTTCTATCCTCTCAATCCGATTTATATCTGTCACAATTTTTCCTTTATCAGAAACAGATTTGCTTAATGTAATTTTATTATTCAAAATGATAAACAAATCTCTGTTTTGAACCTGAATGTACAAAATGGAGTCTTTCGGAAGTTCACGCGCATAAGCTATCGATACTACTGCAACACTATATGAATCATATCCTTCTTCATTTATCAATTTGACAGCGTACGGATTAGAATAAAAATGATCTGGGAGTTTTGACATATAAACAAATTTATCCATGATCTGAATCAATTCATTTTCATTAACCTGAAATGGTTTTTGACAAAATACCAGTTGAACAGAAGCAAATATAAAAATTTGAAGCCAGATTATTTTTTTCATTTTGTTACTTTTTTTTGTAAGTAAGTCAATAAGAACAATTATTTTACTTTAAAAAAATCAAACTGCCATTAAAATCTATTTATATCCTGATTCCGTTCGAGTGCATCTTATCTTCTGATGTTTGCAGCAGCAGTTCTTTAAAATGTACATACTGGCCACAAAATCCAGTACAAACAAATCAAAATGATCCCAAAGTCTACAACCCAATTATTCCGGCATGCATCTAAAAATAAGATGTGCCAACCGGAGCAATCACACATTAATAAGAATCAGTTTACTGCTTCATAGGCAAAATCTGGCACACAGTATTGGATTCCAAATTGTGATATCTGTTGAAAGTAGATTACACATATTACATTAAATTATAGTTCTTTTCTGCATAGGATGCTTCGAGTACCACCGATCCGGTTTTTATTGGAACTTTAAACTCCAGCACATCGTTAGAATCTCCTCTGCAGGTTGGCCATATTGAATTGTAAGTCTTAATAAGGTAGCGAGTTTTATACAGCTGGTCTATATTAAAAACTAATTCTGAAGTGAAAATTTTAAACTGGAATCAGCCGCCATTGCTAATTGTATAACTATCAGGAGGATTAAGTCACAAACTTGATGGAGGTAAAAAAACCAACGAAAGCAAGCGGCATATTAACCTTGATAAAATGGGATTGTTTTTGGCAAAACAAGTTCATGCTATCAATGAGAATGATAGTAAATCGGTTCCGATGTTCATAGCTGAACTCAGGGATAGATTTTCTCGTAGAGTAAAGATAATTGCGTAGATGGATACTGAAGTGAATTGATTGAGAACACTCAAATTAGCTACAGAAAGTTATATGAAACCGTGTTTCGATTAGAATCTACCAATAAATTTGAAATTCTACCCAAAATCCGAATAGGTTAAAAAACCTTCACCTAGTTTGAAAGTTGAAGATTTATTATAGACTTTGAGAATCAAACTGAAACAATTCAAACAATGATCCAATTAGCTATGATAAAACATATGATTTACAGAATCAAAAAATAAAATTAAGCAGTCTCTGAGTTTAATCGAATCATATAGTGTTATCTTAAAGAATAAAAAATTTACAATTATTTATAACTATCTTGATTTATTGTAGCCAGTTATTTTTTCGTATGTAGTGGAAATAAAAAGGGATATATAATCCATTAAGAAAAAAAAGCAGCAGAAATCTTTTTACTGATCTATCTTTTTTAGACCAAATAATAAAGCAAAATACCCATAAAATAATGACTGGAATTATAAAAAAAGATCTAACGAAATTAAACTGTTCATATGTATATGAAGAAAAATTGTCTATTCTTCTAACAAATGTCACTATTAAAGGAAAGAATAACGAAATAGGAATCATCGCAATTGTTATATAATTGCATAAAATTAATAAGTTCATCTTTAGTTTAATATTTTTCATAGATTCTAAGACTAGATTACATTGTTACTTTTAATTTATCAGACTTCAAAATTAATATATAAGTATTTGGAATCAAAAAAAAACCAAACACAATTATTGATTACCACCAATGGTATTCGACCCCTGCTCCAACTCCAATTCCCAAAATAACTGCTGCAATTTTAGCCGAGATTTCAATTTTTGTAACTGTTCCATTTCCAGACATTGAAACGCTCTTGCCCCCAACTGCCCCTAATGAAGTATTCCAAGGCGTCTTTTTAATTCCTGATCCATTTTCTGAAGTGAAATAGTAATCAGTTTGTTTTGATGTCTCTGGACTTTCAAAGGTATATGGGCCTAGTGTGACTGACCCACTTCCACTTTCAATTTGCTTTTGAGTAAACATTCCTCCTAATTCTATGTCGCCCGTAGTATAAATATCTACATACATAGTTATTAATTGTTCAGAACCACCAAAGTTATATACAGCTCCTATTGGCACTCCATCTATAGTGAATCTAAAGGCACCTACTCCACTATTTAAACTTATTTGTATATATGCCCTTACGAATTTCAACTCTCGAATTTCATGCATCAAGTCATTAAACAACATACCATAAGCCCCTGTAATAGCTCCATTAGCAAACTTGCCACCACCAATCTCTTCAATAGTACCCTTGCTCGCGCGCGCTTGCAGCGCGTGCGTTAATTACATTTACCACAAACTTAACAATATTATATTCATTAAAGATGGTTTATCGGCATAATTTGTTGCCGAACTGAATTTATATTCCCAAAATACGCTACATAATCCATACCCGACCGGATTGTTGTGTATATAATTTAGTTTCTCTATTATAAATCTATTGCCATACAATAATTTTGCCTGATTACCCTCCTGCCGGACATTATACTTTTTAATCCGTTTCAGGGATTTACCGGCTGCTGTAAATTTGGCAAGCATTTCTTCATACCCTTCAGGCTTTTCTTCTTCCAGCTTTTTTGTAATGGCTTTCGTAGTGTGTGTTTTCATCTCACGTAAAATATCTGAGACTGATTCATCGCCTGCAGCCTGAATAATCATATGTACATGGTTAGGCATAATACAATATGCAAATACCTGGAGCCCTTTGTTTAACTGACAGTAGTTTATCGAATCAACTATAATCATTTTATAATTATCATCTGCCAGAACTTTTATCTCTGCTTGCAGCAGGCAAGCAATCAATAATTGTAAAAGTTACAAAATACGCATCATCACCTTTGAATATTTTATACTTGTCTGACATGGCTTGACAAATATAAGAAAACTGTTAGTTTCAGTTATATGATCGACCTGGTTTATCGAGAAGACGAATCATGCATGCGCAAGCTTGAAGTTTGTGCGCACGCGCTTCAAGCGCGCGCGAGCCAAGTTAAGAATAAGTAAATAAACTGGTTGACATGAGTAAAAACCCCATGAATCCCCGTGAAATCTCCCGAGATTTGCTTTGGGGACAAGTACTTAAAAACATGTTAGTGCTTGCTCCAATAAATAGATAATTGCTCTTTAATACAAAAAGAGACGCAGTAATTAACGTCTCTTTTTTGTATATGAAGTTCAACTTGTGGCCTGTTATTTATACCGTTTCGATTTCAAGATTCCCATTTTATTAAAAAAATGAGTTAACGAAGTGCCTAATACCCCAAAAGCATACACGGTACTCCGCGACAGGTTGATGGATGAGGCTTCTTTAAAATACTTGGTCGGGCAGGTGATTTCGCCTACCGGGAAACCCTTGTAAATAATTTGCGAAATCATCTGGTTATCGAATACAAAGTCGTCGCTGTTGGCATGATAATCAATAGCAGTAAGCACTTCCTTCGAAAAAGCACGGTACCCGGTGTGGTATTCCGACAATTTCTGGTTGATCAGTATATTCTGGATAAGCGTTAGCCCGCGGTTGGAGATGTATTTGATCAGCGGCATGCCCCCTTTGAGCGCACCATTGCCCAGGATACGCGAACCCATCACCACCGGGAACACTTCGTTAGCTATCAGGTATGCCATGCTATGGATAAGTTTGGGCGTGTACTGGTAATCGGGATGAAGCATAATAACAATATCTCCACCCAGTTTCAGCGCAGTATCGTAACAGGTTTTCTGATTGCCACCGTAGCCTTTGTTTTGTTCGTGCTCAATTACGTGCTTTATTCCGATTTGCCGTGCCACTTCCACCGTGTTGTCGCGGCTGCGGTCGTCAACCAGCACCACCTCGTCTACAATATCAAAAGGAATTTCATTATAAGTTTGTTCGAGGGTCTGTCCGGCATTATAAGCCGGGAGCACTACCACAATTTTTTTTCCGTTGATCATATCTTTGAAATAGAGTACAAGAAAATTAATTCAGACGATTTATCCAAATATCCGGGTTAAAGATACTTTTATTAGAGATCACCAAACCAGTTGCCCGATCAGCACAAGCGTTTGCCTGCTGGTATTGACCCATTTTCTTTACTGCACATATTTAAAAGTGCTAACCAATACCTATAAACACAGTTTAATTTTGTGGAATGAAATCAATAGCAGCAGCAAAATTAGCAAAAAAAATCAGCTTACACATTCTTACTTCTTAGCAACTTTAAATATTACCTGAGGTATTTATTTCCTTTCAAAAACATGAACCTGTAAATCGTCAACAAAAACAGGCTCTTTGCCTCTAAGCCAAAGATAGACTTTTATAGGATCCCTTTCAGTTCTAACCTCCGGAGTAAGGTAGTTGAAGCTGATTTTATTCCATTTATTGATTTCAAGCTTCATCTTTTCGGAATCAAAAGTAATATACTTATAAGGAAAACCATTATGACTAAAATGAACTACCAGACTAAAAGGCACGGTGTTACAATCTTTCGTAGGATAGATATAAGCCATGATATTTATCCATGCATGATCTTTGTTTGTGATTTCGTAATAAGGCGCTTCAATAGCAGGAGTATAGATGGTGGAGCTGTCGAGTTTAAAAGCAAATTTACCAGAATATGATACAGTTGAATCTTTTTTCTCATCAGCTTCAAAATCTAATTTTTTGAGTAATCTGGAAGTATATTCGTTTTCATTATTAAAATTTTCAGATCCATCAAATGAACGATTTATAAGAAGCAGTTTTTTATCAGCTTCTGTTACATGCATTTTACCAAACACTTTAAAATAATAGTCTTTCGTCATTCTTGATCCATCGATAATTCCAAAATGAAACTGCCTGCTTTGGTATAAATTCAATAATAAACAACTTAATAACAATACATAACCCAACCGCTTCAGTATGCTTTTCTGAGCATCTAGCCAGGCCAGGAAATAACCCAAACCGATTGCCATTATAGGGTATGATGCTATTAAAGCTCTTTGGCTGAATGATTGTGCATACCACCAGCAAGACCAACTGGAAACGAAATAAATATTGATAACAACATAAGTAAACAGAGCATAAAAAACAGATCGGTTTTTCTTGTACATGAAGTAAAATCCGATGCAAGCAAATATCATCACAGGTGTATAGATTAACCACCCTTTCCTGAAGCTAAACAATACATCCCAAATATAGGGATGAAAAAATTCAAATCCTTCGCCGGCATTTCCGCCATAGCTATAGAAAAGGAATTTACCGGTGTAAATTTTCCAGTAAATCATTTGCGACAAGCCAAACAATGCAATAATTGAAGCAACCACAATAACATGCACCCGGTATTTGTACAAAACAAGAAATTTGTCTTTTATTGAATTCCCATCTTTTATGCCCCATAGTACAGGGATAATCAAACATACAATCTCAGAAGGTCTGCTTAAAATAGTTAGTCCACAAATAAATCCCAGAAGAACAGCATGCTTTAATTTATGTGACTCATGCCACAAAATCGTAAGCCAAAGTATTATTGCATAAGTCATGAACAAATAATTCTGTGACATTGCATTTTGTCCATACATCGTAATATGGACTATATAATTGGTTGAAAACACAATTAACAGCAATGCCATTGCAACAATAGTACGATTGAAAAAACGTGCAAGAACTTTTGATAACACCCATATACCAATGAGGGAATAAATAATACCTCCGATAAAAATGGAATATTGGTAAGGAAGCGAAAAGCCATCAGCTGTGTAATTGAACATTTTAGCAATAACATGGCCTATGAAGAAAAATGGTGCATAAAAAAACGAGAGTCCCATAGAATATTTCATAACAAAATTCCCATCAGGCATTTTCATAGCCTGATAAAAAGTTGCCGTATTATGGTATTTCTCAAGAATACCATTAATTATGGAACTATCCTTGAGTCCAAGGTCGTTGTATATAAATTTCAGAGGCAGATAGAGGTAGTAACCAAATACATCCCACGATAAAATATTTCCGGGTGAAAAAATAAAATTATTTACAATTATAAAAATTACTATTGCTACTATTACGAATTTTAAAATTTGATCCTTTTTATTCATGGTAATTACTTTTTATGATTTTGCATGTTGTAAAATAATCGTCCTCATTTCATCAATTAAACTACCGGAATGTTTGGTTCGCGGCTTGAACCAAAGTCCGCAGTGTAATAGTTCGAAATATCCTGTAGTCTGGTGTACCAGCTTTTATATAATATTCCATTTACATCATTCACTATGTAAGCCATAGACGGCTTATTAAATGAAATTACACCTCTCTTAACCATTTCATTTGAGTATCTTAAAGAATCAAATGAAACTCTGTAAACAACCTGGGCATGACCCCTGAAAACTTCTATCAGTTTTATTCCACTTTTATGCTCTATTCTCAATCTTTCAATTTCCGTTACCGGGCCACCAATAATCAATAATTTATCATTTGAAATAGCCCTCATAATGCTTGTCGAAACCGGAGTGTCCCACAAACTGAACTGAAAAGTCCGGATATCATAAAAATACCCATCAGGAAGAATCTCCTTTATTACCTGCGTATGCAGAAACCTGGAATAAACATTACCCCAACGTAAAGCCGAATATGGATTTACTGAAGCGGGATAATAATATGCACACACATATCCTTTGTATTCATTTTCTATTAGTTGTGTCATTCTTCTGTAGTCCTTGTTTGAAAGGATATAACCCTGGTTGGCAGCTTGAAGATAATTTCTGTTCATACTAATATTTATCATAACAACCATCATTAACAGGATTGGAGAATACAAAAAAGCCTTTCGGTATTTTATAGGAAGAATTTCTTGAAGGTATATAAAAATAAATATCCAGTTTAAAGCCAGCATGCATAACTCAGGAATCAGGTAATGATTTGCATGATAATGCTTTGCAACCATGAATATACCGGTCAACTGAGCAACTGCAAGGACTGTTACCATCCTGAAACCAGAGTTAGATTTAAATTCTGATGTAAAAGTTGATTTTCGCAACTTTGAAAATATAATCAAAACAGAAAATATTGAAGTAACTGAAAGCATCGGGTTTACAAAGCTTATTTTTACCAGGTTACCCACATATTCGGTAACATTGAAAATCCCCACTTCACCTCCGCCATATGTACCTGTATGCGTTAAAAGCATTAAAAACCATTTAGCCATGTGCGGGTATTGTGGCACAGCCGGTAAAGTAAAAACGATAAAAAACAAGCCCAAATACAGAAGAAACCGTTTTCGCAACATCGGATTGCTCATTAATAATAACGGTATAATTATCAATGGAAGAAATGTAGCCTTGGTTGCCAGGCCAAAACCACTAACAAGCGCAAAAAGTAGTGCATATTTTTTTTCTTCTCTTTTTATACTGAAGTAATAACTGATGATTAGCAATACTAAAGCAGCAGAAACTATAAGTAAAACGGGCTCAGGTGAAACCTTTGTAAATATATGTTCGGTAAGATTGGCCGAAGTAAATGGCGTGATTTGCAATACCAGGCTAAACCATATATTGCGCATTATGACAAATGAAACAATACCTATAACCAACATGACTATACCGTTTAAAACAATCAGGACTTTACGTTCAAGTTCAATATGTTGATCAGCATTTCGAAGTATAAATTTCTCAAACCCTTCACTCTTATCCGCCTGAGCTAAAAAAGCACACCTCAACACAATTGCGCTATAAATTTGAGCTGTTGTGCCTGGATTATCTGTATGCCCCACAGAATTGAGAGTTCCAATATTGATTCCGTTCAACAAATACGCAAATTCAGGATCGTTTCCGAAATGAGTCCGGTTAAAAGGTAAAGCGAAAAACAGGAAAATAGTTGGAAAAACCAGTAAGACAGCTGATTTAAAAAGAGAATTCCAATTAAGACTAAACCATTTACGCATATAAATTTCCATTACTGAACAGCTTACCGGAAAGTAAGCAAATTCAAATATCTTTTTTCGGTTTCATTAGATTTTACAAATTTAGAAGCATTTAACGAGTAATAATAAAGCTAATGGCAAATCATGACAAACAATTTCAAAATAAGCTCATAATTAAACCAATTACAAATAGCTCATTTCATTTAGTTTCAGGCTTAAACAACAGGAAAATGCTTTTTGAATCGTCTTTAACCTGTTGCAGCGAAATGGGCATCAGCAGCCAGAAAACCAGTCCGATCAGTCCGCCCCACAGAAAAAACGCTGTGAAATGCATCAGCGAAAAGGAAATAGCGGTTTCGCTGGCCAGGCCATAGTACGCGAAAAGCAATACCAGCGTGGCTTCGCGGGTGCCAAATCCTGCTACCGACAGCGGTATGATGGTGCTCAGGCTCATAATGCTCATGATAAAAACCACATCGATATACGAAGGGGTTAAGTGCAGCGCTATCATGATAAGCCACGAAAACCCGAAGTACATAAAATATGCCGCGATGGTAATAGCCCACATGCCCAACGCCCGCTTACCGGTTACGGCAACAAAACTTTCGTAAATAAACCTGATGACCGGGAAACGTCGAACGCGGTCGAATTTCAAAATAGCCTTGAGAAATTGAATTACAAAAGCATATCCCAGGATAAAGAGTGCCAGAATACCCAGGGCATAATACAGACCCGGATGGTCGCCGAAAGTTTTAAAATAAAACAGCATTCCGCTTAGCCCGAACCAGCCTAGCATGGTAAAATCGAAAATGCGGTCGGACACGATGGTTTTAAAAGCGGAATAAAAACTAATGGGTGTGTCCTGCCGCACATAATAGAGACGGGCAATTTCGCCAATTCGGCCAGGGGTAACAATACCAATGGCATCCGACGACATGTAAGCGCCAAATGCTTTATACGCCGGATATTCTGATCCTTCGTTGCGGATCAGCAGCCGCCAGCGGTAACTTTTGATCCCCAGCACCAGGATAACGCCAAAGAGCGACAGCAGGTAGTACCCCGGGCGTACCGACCTGAGTGTATCTTCAAAACCTTTGGCATTAAATTCTACCTTCCAGAACAGGAACAGCAAAATGGCGAGGGTAACTACCACTTTAATGATGGTATTGAGTTTAATCTTCATCGGGTAGAAAGCTGGTTCAAAAGTTGGTCAAACCTACATGAAAAAAATTTAATTAACAAACTCCGAAAGAAAATTTCATGTAGGTTCCTTCTGACCTGTTAATCTAAATTATTTACAGAGGAAGTGCAACCTGATCTTTCTACTGCTACCCATCTTTCGCCAGCTAAATGAATACACCCCACGGGATGAAACCTTATCATTCATTTTTTAACCTTAGTAACTACAAAACCCCTCAATTTCCATGACATTATTCCCTTATGCCTTCGCCTATCAGAAATTAGTTGTAAGCGTGAAAGAGATCAGGAAACCCTGTAACCCAAATAAGGGAATAAGGTTAAGATGCTTGGATCATTTATCATCTACTAAGGTTGGTTAGAAGAGAAGGTTTAATATACTTAAGAGCAGCATAACGAAATCACCTGAAATATGTTTTTTGCGTTACTACTTTTAACCCATTCATGAAACATTTCCAACTAAAGTAAACCTGCAGCATCTGGTAAATGCAATTTGATCTATCCACCGCTACCCAACTTTCGCCAGCTAAATGAATACACCCCACGGGATGAAACCTTATCATTCATTTTTTAACCTTAGTAACTACAAAACCCCTCAATTTCCATGACATTATTCCCTTATGCCTTCGCCTATCAGAAATTAGTTGTAAGCGTGAAAGAGATCAGGAAACCCTGTAACCCAAATAAGGGAATAAGGTTAAGATGCTTGGATCATTTATCATCTACTAAGGTTGGTTAGAAGAGAAGGTTTAATATACTTAAGAGCAGCATAACGAAATCACCTGAAATATGTTTTTTGCGTTACTACTTTTAACCCATTCATGAAACATTTCCAACTAAAGTAAACCTGCAGCATCTGGTAAATGCAATTTGATCTATCCACCGCTACCCAACTTTCGCCAGCTAAATGAATACACCCCACGGGATGAAACCTTATCATTCATTTTTTAACCTTAGTAGCTGAAAAGATCATTATATTTACATGACCTTATTCCTTTATTTTTAATCATATGAAAATTGAATACAATAACCTTTACACACATTTTGTAATGGTAACGGAAAAACGGAAAAAGCTTATTACACTTCAACACCGCGAAAGGATTGAAAAGTACATTACCGGAATAGTTAACAACAATAGTTGTAAGATGTATGCTATTTATGCCAATCCTGATCATGTACACATTTTGATTTCCCGCTCACCATCAATTTCTGAAGAATATATTGCAACGGTAATCGCGAACAGCTCATCACGGTTTATAAACGAAAATAAGCTTTGTCAAGGTGAGTTTGCATGGCAACAGTCGGCTTCCGCTTTTTCAGTTTCAAAAAAGGATATTGATCACATCTGTCAATATATCTTAAATCAGCCTGAACATCATCGGACTATATCATTTGAAGAAGAATACAACGCATTTCTTCATGAATACCAGAAAACCCTGAAACCCAAATAAGGGAATAAGGTTAATATGCTTGAATCATTTATCTTCTACTAAGGTTGGTTATAAGAGAAGGTTTATTTCCGCTTATATCAAAATATACCTTTTTAATGCTATCTACTTTACAAGTATAGACAGGAAGTTCAGATGAAAAATGAACAGATGAAATAAAAAAGCCCCCGGATTATGCCGGGGGCTACACTTAAAATCTGAATTTTATCTATTTAATCTCCCATGTGTCGCCGCTGTTAAGCAGGTCGTCTACACAAAGGATTTTGCTGGTGTTTTTGGCACGGGTAATCTGGTCTTCCACCAAATCGTCGTAGGTAGGATACATAGCCGAACGGATAACGCCAAGGGCTACCGGGAAATGCGGCGGGTACATTTTGGCCAGCATCAGGTGCACACCCGGATCCTGCTGGTATTGATCGTGAACGAGCAGGTCGTCTTCGGTAATCCCGTTTTCGCCTATGGTTACCACCTCGAGTTGGGTGCCGTTGAGGCGGATACCCTTATCGCGGTTTTTACCAAAAATCAAAGGCTCCCCGTTTTTCAGGTGTATCTGTGCATCGTCGCGTACTTCCTTGTCGGTAATAGCCTGGTGGGTTTTATCAGCAAAAATGATACAGTTCTGAAGTATTTCAATCACCGAAGTACCATCGTGGCGTGCAGCTTCGAACATAACTTCGGTCATCAGTTTTACGTTGGTATCCACGGCACGGGCAAAGAAAGTTCCCTGTGCACCGAGTACCAGTTCGCCCGGGTTAAAGGGGTGCTCAATGGTTCCCTGGGGCGAAGTTTTGGTTACACTGCCCATTGGTGTGGTAGGTGAGTATTGTCCCTTGGTAAGCCCGTAAATCTGGTTGTTGAACATCACAATATTTACATCGATATTGCGACGGATAATGTGGATAAAGTGATTACCGCCAATGGCCATGGAGTCGCCGTCGCCGGTAGCAATCCATACACTCAGGTTGGGATTGGCAATTTTTACACCCGAGGCAATGGCATTGGCACGGCCATGTATACCGTGAAAACCGTAGGTATTCACATAATAAGGAAAACGCGATGAGCAACCAATACCGGAAACCATCATGAAATTTTCCTTGCGGTAACCAATTTTGGGAAACACGTTGGCGATGGAAGCTAATATGGCATGCGCACCGCAACCGGGGCACCATTTTACCATCTGATCGCTTACAAAATCAGCCTTGTTCAGTTCAACAGCTGATCTTTCAATGGTTTTATCTGGGAATTCGAACATAATTTTACCTCCTAAAGCAATTCGTTAAACTTAGCTACCAACTCGGTTACCGTGAAAGGCAGCCCCATAACCTTATTAAACTGGCTGTATTTAAAGTCGGGCTCTTTCATTCTCAAGTAGTTAACAAACTGCCCGCTGTTAAGTTCACAAACAACTACTTTCTTAAAACCTGCCAGCACTTCGTGCGTATTCCTGGGTAACGGCATGATATGGTTAAAATGAGCGAGGCTCACTTTTTTACCTTGTTTCTGCATTTCTTCAACAGCAGCCTGGGTAGTTCCACCGGTTCCACCCCAGCTTACAACCAGCAGGTCGCCTTTTTTGCCCCCGAAAATGGTTTGCTCAGAAATAAAATCTGCAACTTTCTGTATCTTGGCTTCACGCAGGTTAGTCATCAACTGGTGGTTTGCCGGATCGGTGCTTACGTTTCCAGATACATTTTCCTTTTCGAGCCCGCCTATGCGATGGCGAAGGCCTTCGGTCCCTGGGATGGCCCATTGCCTTACAAATGTTTCAGGATCGCGGAGGTAAGGTTTATAATTCTTATCGTTGGGCTCAGCCAAAGGTGGTTTTATAGATGGTAAATCAGCTACTTTGGGGATACGAAACAATTGCGAACCATTGCCAATGGAACCGTCGGTAAGCAAAATAACCGGGGTCATATGCTCAAGGGCTATTTTGGCAGCTTCGTAAGCAAAATGGAAACAGTCGGCAGGTGTTGAAGCGGCAATAACCACTACAGGAGCTTCACCGTTACGTCCGAACAAGGCCTGCATGAGGTCGCTCTGCTCGCTTTTGGTAGGTAAGCCTGTTGATGGTCCGCCACGCTGAACGTTTACAATAACCAGGGGAAGTTCAGTCATTACCGCAAGCCCGATGGCTTCGCTTTTAAGCGACAGGCCGGGGCCCGAAGTGGTGGTGAGTGCCAGAGAGCCTGTGTAGCTTGCGCCGATGGCAGAGCATATACCTGCAATTTCGTCTTCGGCCTGGAAAACTTTTGCGCCCAGTGATTTGTATTTCGCAAGTTCGATCAGGATTTCAGTTGCCGGGGTTATAGGATACGAACCCAGGAACAACGGCCTGCCTGAGCGTTCGGCAGCAGCCAGGAAACCCCAGGCTGTAGCCACGTTACCGGTAATATTACGGTAGCGGCCGGCAGGCATTTTTGCTTTTGAAATATGGTACGACGATGCCAGTGTTTCAACCGTATCGGCGTAGCTGTAACCTGTTTCGAGAACCAGTTTATTGGCCTCAATCATTTCAGGTTTCTTTTTGAATTTGGTTTTGAAATAGCTTACCGTTGAATCGAGGCTCCAGCTGAAGATATGATAAATAATACCCAGCGTAAAAACGTTACGGGTACGGTCAGCGTTTT
>CALCJE010000157.1 GCA_937965665.1 uncultured Bacteroidales bacterium | reverse complement strand
GACCACCGAGATCTACACTCTTTCCCTACACGACGCTCTTCCGATCTGCCTTCATTCCCTGGTGGTGAAACCGAAAGAAATGCTTTCCTTGCTAAAAACATCGTTTATCCTCAGCAGGCTACCGAAAACGGAATACAAGGTACAGTATATGTTTCCTTCGTTGTTGACTCAAAAGGAAACGTTACCGATGTAAAAGTTCTTCGTGGTATTGGTGGTGGTTGTGACGAAGAAGCTGTACGTGTTGTTAAAATGATGCCACAGTGGCATCCCGGAAAACAAAACGGTAAACAGGTTCGCGTTCTTTTCAACATGCCTATTTACTTCAAACTTCAGGGTTAATAAGAAGTTTACTTATAAAAAACGCCATCAGATTGATGGCGTTTTTTTTTGCTTTAAAATTCGTATTTGATATGCGTTGTTTAAAAGATCGACTATCGCCCCACCGGTAAATCATCAACTGGATGCGATAAACATTGGTTTCAGATGCATAAATTTAAATGTTTTAAAGAGCATCAGTCAAAACAAGGGAATAAGGTAGTTTCAAAATCAAACCGAAGCAATCGTGATCCATCTTGAGCACGGAACAGGAAACCACTATTTCACCGAAATAGTGGTTTTGAGCCTGATATCGTTGGATGCTGCTCCCACCATTAACTGGTAGTTGCCTTTTGCCACAGCATAATCGTTGGTATCAAGGTTGTAATGGCGCAATCTAGTAACAGGAATTGAAATTTCGAGGCTGCGTGTTTCACCCTTCAGAAAATGAACCCTTTGAAAGGCAATTAATGACTTTAACGGCTGATTAATAAGTTCCCCGGGCTGTTGCATGTATACCTGCACAACCTCATCCCCATCGAACATTCCATCATTAGTAACAGTTAGCTTCAGCACAAGTGTATCTTTTTCTGATAGCGACTCCTTGGCAATATCCAGCTTTTTATACGAAAATGAAGTATAACTCAGTCCATACCCAAAAGCATATAAAGGTTTGCCGTCGAAATACCTGTATGTGCGCCCTTTCATAGTATAATCTTCAAATGCAGGAAGATCATTCACCGATTTATAAAAGGTTACCGGAAGTCGGCCGGCCGGGTTAAATTTACCCCAAAGTACTTCAGCCACAGCATTTCCACCTTCTTCTCCCGGATACCAGGTTTCAATCATTGCATTGGCATTCTCCTCAGCCCAGTTTACCGCCAGCGCACTTCCATTGGTAAGCACTACTACTATCGGCTTTCCCGTAGTTTTTAAAGCTGCCAGCAACTCCAATTGACTAGCCGGAAGATCGAGACTGGTCCTGTCGCCCGAGGAGAAACCCGGAACTTTCACATCCATTTCCTCACCTTCGAGGTTAGGCGAAATACCCGCCGAAAAAATAATTACATCTGATTTTCGTGCTATGCTAACTGCTGCTTTAAACAAAGAATCCTCACTGAGAGGCACCGATGAAGCGTACTTTGCAAGTATTTCAGGCCTGTCAACACCCCGGCAGTAGTTTAATCTGGTTCCTTTTGGGGCATTACGGCGTAAGCCATATAATAGTGTTACAGGTTGCGACGGTGTCCCATTGTAATTGCCGAGTAATACTGAAGTGTCATTTGCATAAGGGCCAACAACAGCAATGGATTTCATTTTTTTTGAAAGAGGCAGGATGTTATCCTGGTTCTTTAATAAAACTATACTCTGCAACGCAACTTCCCTGGCAAGTTTACGATTCGACTCGGTATTGTTTTGATAAGGAGAAATAGAAGCATACTGAACCCTGGCCGGTGGATCGAACAAACCCAGCCGGAAACGGGCTTCGAACAAACGTTTTACCGAAATATCGAGTTCGCCTTCCGAAATATATCCCGATTTGATTGCTGCCAGTAAGGTTCCGTATTCAGGTCCGCACGATAAATCAGTGCCTGCTTTTACAGCCAGCGAAGCCGCTTTCTCAGGTGTATTAACAAATTTGTGAAAATTATAAAAATCAGAAACAGCCCAGCAATCAGAAACCACATATCCTTTAAAGCCCCATTTTCCGCGTAATATCTTCCCCAGGAGCAAATCACTGGCACATGCAGGCGTGCCATAAACACGGTTATAGGCACCCATAACTGAATATACCCCGGCCTCTTTCACCAGGGCTTCAAAAGCCGGGAGATAAGTCTCGAAGAGATCAGTTTCTGAAGGCCAGGCATCAAATTTATGCCTGTCGGATTCCGGGCCGCTATGCACTGCAAAATGTTTTGCTGTAGCCACAACCTTGAAGTAATTTGGATCATTACCCTGCAATCCTTTCACAAAGGCGATACCAATACGACTTGTCAGGAAGGGGTCTTCCCCATAGGTTTCCTGGCCTCGCCCCCATCGAGGATCTCTGAAAATATTGATATTTGGCGACCAGAATGTTAATCCCTGGTAAATATCATGCTGATTTTTGCCAATGGCTTCATAATACTTGGCCCTGGCTTCAGTAGAGATAACATCTGCTTCTTTCTGTATCAGGGTAGGGTTAAAAGTCGCGGCCATGCCAATAGCCTGGGGAAAAACAGTGGCAATACCATTTCGGGCAACGCCATGAAGGCATTCATTCCACCAGTTATATTGAGGAACACCGAGTCTTTCAATTGCAGGAGCTGTATGTTGCATCTGTTGTATTTTTTCTTCGAGTGTAAGTCTCGAAACCAGGTCGTTGACCCTCGTACTGACCGGTAAATCAGGATTCATGAAAGGATAGCTGAGAATAAC
>CALCJE010000156.1 GCA_937965665.1 uncultured Bacteroidales bacterium | reverse complement strand
TGCGCAGCAGGTAATTGTATTTAATGGATACCAGGTTGATCAGCACCCTGTCGAGGTTGTTGCGTGCAATTACAAAATCAACGGTCGAGATGGCACCATTTGCGAAGCGTACTTCGGCAGCACGGAACGATTGTTCGAAATCGGCAGCCTGTCGCTGCATAATCTGGTACGAAGTATAATCAGAATTCATATTCACAAAATCGGCTTCAATAGCCTTGCGCAACAGAACGCGGGTGTTTTCTGCCTGTATGCTCAATTGTTTTTCAGCCACTTTGGCCTGGTTCAGTTTATTCCTTACCTGCAAACCGTTGAGCAGTGGAATCTGTACGCCGACACTTATGGCCGAGTTGAAATTGTTATTCAGCTGTGTTCCATAAGGAATCGGGACTGAATTATAGGTAGATTGAGGCGTAATGACGGGGCTTTTTGCATTATTCACCATCACATAATCAGCGGTTGGTACATCGGCAGTGCTCACAAACTCCTGGGTATTGGCGGTATTCGAAAAGTTGGTGTACAAACCGCCCGAAAGGTAAATGGTTGGCAGCAGTTGTCCTTTTATGGCCTTTATATTTTTAGCGGCGCCGGCCAGTTTCAGATCGGCTGATTTAACCATTGCCAGGTGGTTGAGCGCATTTTCGTACACCTCGCTGATTGAAGATCCATATTGTACCACGCTGCTGTCGTTAACAGGGATCAGTTTCATATCTTCAGAATAAGGTATGTTCATGAGCTGCGACAGGGTAAGCTTTGCGTTTTCGAGGCTGTTCCTGGTATTCACCACTGAAAGTTCGTCGGTAGCCAGTTGTCCTTTCATATCATACAGATCGGCCGGCGAAATGGCACCCTGGCTGTTTTTAATTTCGAGCAAGTCGACCTTTTTGCGGGTGGCCTCCACCTGGTTCAGCGCAATATTAAGCTGTTCCTGTGTGCTTAGCACAAAGAGGTAGTTCAAAATGATGTTGATGGTAATTTTGTCCCTGGCATTCTGTGCATCCATTTTACCGGCTTCATAATTCAATTCATTTTGTTTCATGTAGTTATGAAGGCTACATCCATTCCACAGTACTATATTGCTGCTAAGCGAATACGAGGCGGCATTGTTCTGTTCGTTGATGTATGTGTTGGTGTATGGGTTTATGCTTCGCCCGTTGTAAGCAGAATGCGTGATGTTCGCGTTCAGGTCGGGAAGCATACTGGCTTTTGAAAGGTTGTAGTTTAATCTTGCCGATTCGGCCAGGAGTTCGGCCTGTTTTACATCCACGTTGTTTTTAAAAGCCGTTTCGACGCACTGTTGCAGGGTGTAAACCTGATTTGCTGCCAACGTTTCCTGTGCATGAATTTTCGCTGATGCAACTACGGAAAGTAGTATCAAAACTATGATGGTTTTTTTATTCATTTTATTCAGATTAAAAACGGTGTCAATTTATTTTTCGATTCTGCCATCCAGCAGGTTGATTATTTTGGAGCCATAAGCAGCATTCCGTTCTGAATGAGTCGCCTGGATAATAGTTACCCTGTCTTCGCTATTCAGTTGTTTGAAGAGCTCCATGATTTCTTCGCCTTGTTTGCTGTTGAGGTTGCCTGTAGGTTCATCGGCAAGAATGAGTTTCGGTTTTGCAACCAAAGCCCGGGCAACACCCACCAACTGCTGCTGTCCGCCGGATAACTGAGGCGGAAACAAGTCCTTTTTACCTACGATATTAAACCTGTCGAGGATATCGGCGACGATTGCCCTGCGATTTGATGTATTTATGTTTTGATAAAGCAGTGGAGTTTCGATGTTTTCGTAAACGGTAAGTTCATCGATAAGGTGATAAGCCTGGAACACAAACCCGATATGGCTTTTGTACAATTGTGAGCGCTGCTTTTCCTTCAGTTGATGAACAGGCTGGCCCAGAAAATTGTACTCGCCTTCGCCAAATTCGTCGAGCATCCCGATTACATTCAGCAATGTTGATTTTCCTGAGCCAGATGGCCCCATGATGCTGATAAATTCGCCTTCGTTAACGTTAAGGTTTATATCGCGGAGCAGGAAAACCCGGTTTCCGCCTGAATTCACCCATTTGTTTATATGTTTCAGATCAATCATAAAGTTTGTA
This sequence comes from uncultured Bacteroidales bacterium, assembly GCA_937965665.1. Taxonomy (GTDB): domain Bacteria; phylum Bacteroidota; class Bacteroidia; order Bacteroidales; family UBA4417; genus UBA4417. The sequence continues at coordinate 14,323 of CALCJE010000156.1, read as the reverse complement.
TTATTCTGTTCTTAAACTTTTATGCTTCACTCCGTTCGCAATGACTTAACGGGGTTTGCGATCGCAGCTTTAATCGCCTGGAAACTAACCGTAAACAGTGCGATTAAAATTATGGTTACTCCGGCCAAAGCAAATATCCACCAGCTGATACTGATGCGGTAAGCAAAATCCTGTAGCCAGTTGTTCATTGCCCACCATGCAACCGGGAAAGCGATAACACAGGCAACCAATACCAGAACCAGGAATTCTTTCGAAAGCATTCCGGTTACCTGCGCTACGCTGGCACCGAGCACTTTGCGGATGCCGATTTCTTTGGTTCGTTGTGCTGCAGTAAATTTTGCCAGCCCGAACAGACCCAGGCAGGCCACGAAAATAGTCAGCCCGGCAAAAATGCCAAGTATCAGACCCATTTTCTGCTCTGTTTTATAAGTATTGTTATAACGCTCATCGAGAAACGAATAGGAGAGTGGATCCTCAGCTCCGGCTTCGCTCCAGCGTTTTTTGAGTATTTCTGTCAGCGCGGGAATATCAGCATTGGCGCGTAACTTCACAATCAGGGTGCCCTGGTCGGGCGAAAAAGCCATGACAAGCGGCGAAATACGCTCATGCAATGATCGGAAATGGAAATCCCTGACTACCCCGATAACGGAATAGACTTCCTTACGGCCTTCGTTATTGATTCTCGAAATAGTTTTACCAACGGCTCCCTTTCTCCATCCAAAAGCAACGGCAGCGGCTTCATTCAAAATAACACTGCCGGAGTCGGTGCTGAATTGCTTTGAGAAATTCCTTCCTTCGAGCAGTTGAATACCGAGCGTTGAAATATAATTCTCATCCACATCATACCGCAGCGTTTTAATCACCTGCGATGTATTTTCGCCGGGCGAAACAAAAAAGTTATTGTTATTGCTGGAACCGGCAGGCAGGTAACCCGAACAGCTTACACTCACCACGCGGGGATCGTTTATTACAAACTGCCGGAAACTATCCTGGTTTTTATTCAGCATCCAGGTATTTTGCAATACAAGTACTTTGTCCTTATCGTAACCCAGTTTTTTGTGCTGAATATAAAAGAGCTGATTGTAAACCACCAGTGTGCAGACAATAAGAAGTATGGAAATGAAAAACTGGAAAACAACAAGCCCGCTTCGCAGCCCAATGCTTTTCCTGCCGCCGGTAATTTTACTTTTTAATACCATCACCGGTTTAAACGACGACAGGTAAAAAGCCGGGTAGCTTCCAGCCAGAACACCAACTACCAACACCAATAACAACAGTAAGGGTATTAAAAGCGGATACGCGGCAAAGTTGAGTTCCAGGTTTTGCGAAGCCAGGTTATTGAATACCGGTAACGCCAATTTAATAAACAAGATTGCTATGAGCAGCGCTATTGCTGTGATAACAATGGTTTCGAGAAGAAACTGTCGTATCAGTTCAGGCTTGCGCGAACCCAGCACCTTACGTATACCCACTTCGCGGGCACGTTTTGAAGCAGCTGCTGTTGACAGATTCATGAAATTAATACAGGCAATGAGCAACATAAATAAAGCTATCGCGCTGAAAATATACACGTAACGAATGTCACCGGGCTGACTCAGGTCGTTGGCAAAATCGGAATGGAGATGGACATCAGTTAGCGGCTGCAAATGAAAACTGAGCACATTTCCTTTCCCTTTAAATTCAGCCAGCGTCATACCCATGGCCTTAAACAACTGTGGCCCAATGTACTTTTCGACCAGGTTTGGCAGCTTTGCTTCCAGTTTCATATAATCAAAATCCTTGCGCAACACCAGGTAAGTATAAAAATTCGAGCTCATCCAGGTAGGAACTTTTGATTCGGGCAGGCCGGCCATTGAAGCAAAAAAATCGAAATGAAAATGTGAGTTCACAGGCACGTTTTCAATCACTCCGGTAATTTTACAGGGTGCTTTGTTCTTATCATTGAAACTGATAATCTGTCCCATGGGATTTCTGTTCCCAAAATATTTACCTGCCACAGCTTCAGTGATTACAACCGTGTTTGGCTCAATAAGCGCAGTGCGGGCATCGCCCTGCAAAAACGGCAGTGTAAATACATTGAAGAAATTGGAGTCAACGAAAGCAAAGGCATCCTCTCTAAACGATTTATCACCAATGATGAGTTTCGGGAACCCATAATCACGAATGCGGGTAGCCTCTTCCACTTCGGGAAAATCTGCTTTCATGGTTTGAGCCACAGGAGGCATCACTGTAGATTCTTTCAGTTTTTCACCCTGCACATCACCCTGGAAATAAATCCTGTATATTCTGTCGGCCTTGGTGTTATAACGATCGTAACTCAGTTCATTATTAACAAACATCAGTATTATCAGGCAAACGGCAATACCAATCGCCAGCCCGAGAATATTAATCAGGGAGAAGCCTTTGTTGCGCCAAAGACTACGGAAGGCTATTTTGAGATAATTTCTGAACATGGCTGTGTGTTTTATTCAGTTTTCAATACCACAGCTGGTTTGGTAAGGGCTGCCTTTGCCGAGTGAAAGCTGGCTGTAGCAACCGCAGTAACCACTATTACCAGGGCAGAAACAACAAATGGGATTACCGACAGTCCATCGTTGTATGGGAACGCCTTTAACCAGTTGTGCATAAAATAGTATGCAACCGGGAAAGCGATACAGGAAGCGATTAAGGCCAGCCACAGGTAATTTTTCGTTATTAGAAGAACTACATCCAGTGTGCTGGAACCCAATACCCTGCGGATGCTTATTTCCTTCTGTTTCTGCTGCGTGGTGAATGCCGTAAGCCCAAGCAAACCAAGGCAGGTAATCAGGATAGTGAGAATAGAAAATGCCGCGAAAATCTTCCCGCGTTTCTGATCGGCAACATATTGCGAATTAAAGTCTTCGTCGAGGAATTTATATTCGAATGGCAATTGGGGAAAATACTTTTTCCATATCGTTTCGGCTTTGGCGATTGTAGTTTTAATGTCGCCCGAACCTAATTTCAATTCAATTATGTTGTTATTGGCCGAATAAAATAAAAGAAGCGGCGCAATTGGATTATAAAGCGATTTCTGGTTAAAATCCTTCATCACGCCTACAACTTCAACATAATTTCCCGAAGTGTCACCCGGGAAAGTAACCCGTTTTCCCAAAGCATTATCCCAGCCAAAATGTTTAACCATAGCTTCGTTTACCACTATGCTGTGGAGCGTATCAGCAAGGCCTGAGAAATTACGTCCTTTTATTATCTTGATGCCAAGCGTGCTCAGGAAACTTTCATCAATCTGGTAGCATTCAATTCCTTTATCGGTATGGCCTGTATTGGTTTGCACCGTAAAAAGGTTCAGGCTGATATTTCCGCTTCCGGGGTAGGCAGTTCCCGTTCCTACATCTTTTATGCCGGGCATACTGCGGAATTCATTGTTCATGGCATATATTTTATGCCGCTCATCCTGACCGGTGTTTACCGTTACAATCATTACCTGTTCCTGGTTGAACCCAAGATCAATCTTTTGAATATAACGAAGTTGAGCGTATACAACCCATGTGCAGATCAGCATAATCATGGAAATGGAAAACTGCAATACCACCAGGGTGCGGCGCAGGTTCACGTTACCCGAAGCCGTTGAAAGTGCTCCTTTTAAAATGCTTACCGGCCTGAAGCTGGAAAGGTAAAATGCCGGGTAACTTCCTCCGACCAGGCCTGTGAACAACCCGATACTCAGCAGCAATAATGTATTAAAAGGCTGCATGAGTGTATGAATTGTAAATGTTTTGCCTGATATCGAGTTGAAAAATGGTAGTAAAAGCAACACAAGTAAGGCGCTGATCAATACAGCAATAAATGCCGTTAGCAACGATTCGCCCAGGAATTGCAATACCAATTGTTTTTTCGATGATCCGGTTACTTTGCGGATACCAATTTCCTTGGCTCTGCGTGCCGAGCGTGCGGTAGTGAGGTTCATATAGTTTATGCTGGCAATCAGCATCATAAAGAAAGCAACGGCCGAAAAAATCCAGATGTACGACATACTCCCCAGTTCTTCGGGCTCGCCCTGCAAATCGGAATGCAGGTGAATGGAAGTGATGGGTTGCGCTTTGTAATGCATCTTTACATTAAACTTTGCAAAAATCGGCGCCATGTACTTGTCGTACATCGGCAGCATTTTCTTGTTGAAAGCATCAACATTTACACCGGGTCTTAAAAGCACATACGTAAAGTTGTTGAAACTGCCCCAGTTATCCTGTCCGTTCTGGTTGCCCTTTAAAATAGTGGACATTGAAATGAGCATATCAAAACGCAGGTGCGAATTCTGGGGCACATCTTCAATTACACCAGTTACCTTGTACAAATCATATACAGTTTTCAGGGTTTTGCCAACCGCGGAGGTGTTTTTCCCGAAGTACTTCACAGCCAGGGTTTTTGAAATTACGATGCTGTTGGGCTCATTTAACGCGCGGGCCGGGTTGCCTTCAATAAACCTGTACGAGAAAATATTGAAGATTGTACTGTCGGCATAGTAAATCTTGGTTTCGTAAAAGCTGTTTTCGCCGGATTTAAACAAGGTTCTTTCCCTGTTTAATAATCTTGCTGATTCCTCCACTTCGGGAAAATCCTTTTTGAGTGTGGCGGCCAGCGGAAGTTGCGAATAAGGCCAGTTTGTGTTTTTGTCGCGTTCCTGTATGTACGAGGCAATCCTGTATATACGATCAGCTTTTTCGTGGTAGCGGTCGTAGTTCAGCTCGTCGGTAACATAAAAAATCAGGAAAAGACTGAAGGTTATACCGATGGTAAGTCCCAGGATGTTCAACAGGCTGTACCATTTGTCCTTTATAAAATTGCGGAGTGCAATCAGAATTACATTTTTTAACATGGCTCTGGGTTTATTCGGTTCGTAAACTCTTTACAGGGTTATCAATAGCGGCTTTCACTGCCTGGAAACTTACGGTTACCAATGCTATTAAGAGCACCAGTATACAGGCTACAGCAAAAAGCCACCAGTTTAATGATATCCGGTAGGGATAATTCTGAAGCCATTTATCTGTTGCCAGCCAGGCAATGGGTATTGCAATAATTAATGCAATGGAAACAAGCATTAAAAAATCTTTCGAAAGCGTTGCCACAACGTTGCTCACTGATGCTCCAAGCACCTTGCGGATCCCGATTTCTTTGGTCCGTTTTTCGGCCGAAAGGACCGAAAGCCCGAACAAGCCGATGCATGAAATAAATATGGTTAACACAGCGCCAAAGAAAATGATCTGCTTCCACTTGGCTTCCGACTCGTAATCCTTAATCCGCTGTTCATTCTTAAATATATAGGAATAAGGGCTTAACGGGAAGAACTCCTTGAATTTGGCTTGTATGAATCTGAGGCTTTCTGTTTCTGAACCCGGCTTAATTTTTATATTGAATAAGCCTAAATTGTTTGAGGGTTTCATGGTAAATAACTGGGGGCCAATTTTCTGGTTCAGTGCTACAAAATGATAATCTTTAACAACCCCGATTACCTGGTACTTTTCATTATCCAGGTAGTAGAAATTCACCGTTTCGCCTATGGGATTTTTCCAGCCTGCTTTTTTTACAAAGGCTTCGTTTACAAGAACTGAATTTGTGGCATCCGACGGGTTGGATTTTGAAAAATTCCTACCCTGCACCAATTGAATTTTCAAAGCAGGCAGATATGACTCGTCAACCGTTTCATAAGCAAACTGCATCACTGAGTCGTTCGAAATTTTTGCAGCGGTGCCCCAAAAGCCGTCATTTTTAGGTGCAACATCAACAATGTTGGGATTTTTAAGCAGTTCAGCCTTAAAAGTTTCAGCCTCATGAAATTTAAGACCAGGTTTTCTTACTTCTACAATATTACGATCGTCGAAGCCAAGATCTGTTTTAGTAAGAAAATTGAACTGGCTGTATATGGTAAGTGTGGCAATGATAAGGAACGAAGCCAATGCGAACTGTAACACTACCAACGATTTTTGCAGGTAGTTCTTTCCGGCCAGATTAAACCGGCTGTATAAAGTTTCCACAGGCTTGTAGCCCGACAACACCAAAGCTGGATAAAAACCTGCCAATAATCCGGTTACAAGGAATAGCGCGAGATACGTGCCTGTTAATTTTGCATCAAAAAGGTATGAAAACGATAGCGCCTTGTTTGACAGGTTGTTAAAAACAGGCAATATTAGCTCAACCAGGAATAAAGCCATTGCAAAGGCAATAAAACACAACAAAAATGATTCGCCTAAAAACTGGAATATCAATTGTTTGCGGTTGCTTCCAATTACCTTGCGAACGCCAATTTCTTTGGCTCGCTTGAGGGAACGGGCGATGGTAAGGTTTACGAAATTGATACATGCAATGAGCAGTATAAACAATGCAATGCCTGAAAGAATGTACGAATACATCGGGTTACTGGCATTTTGCAAACCATTCTGCGAAGGCAATTCCGTACTCATATGCATATCCGTGAACGGTTGCAGAAAATAAGTGCCCATACCTTCGTCGTAGCCATTCAGGTATTTTTCAACCATTGCTTTATATGCTTTTGATGCGTCCCTCACATAAAAGGCCTGCATCTGATTCTCCACGGTCTGCAGTTTAGCATTGGGATTTAATACCACAAAAGTGTTCAGGAAGAAATTGAACCAGTTATCGGTGTTTTTGGCATCCATTTCCGACTCCCGGAATGGCAATAACACCTCAAACTGTATGGATGAATTCTGAGGACATTTTTTAGCTACTGCAGTAACCTTAAAGGGCACGAAAAGGCTATCTTCCTTCAGCATCATTGTTTTACCAACCACATCCGTTTTGCCGAAATGCTTTATGGCAGCATCTTCTGATAACACAATGGAATGAGGTTCAGTAAGACATGTGCTGGCATTGCCACCAAGCAAAGGAAATGTGAATACTGAAAAGAAAGACGAATCGACATAAAGCAGGTCCTGCGACTGTATCTCCTGCCCGTTTTGTAAGTCAGCAGCACCACTTTGTACACGAACATAGGATTGTATACCCGGAACATTTTTGGCAAACCGCGGCCCCTGCAAAAACCCAGTGTTACCATCCTTATGATAGGTTCCGTTAAATTTCGACAGCGTAACTATCCTGTATACGTTATTTACATTTTTATGGAATTTATCGAAGCTTACTTCATCCTTTACGTATAACAGAATGAGCATGGCACAGGCCAGGCCAATACTCAATCCGGCTACATTGATGATTGAGTAGGTTTTATGTCGTGTAAGGTACCGCCAAGCGGTTATGAAATAGCTTTTTAACATCGCTTTATAATTTTAATCGGTTGTAAACTCTTTTACTTTACTCGGTTCGCAATGACTTAACCGGGTTTGCAATAGCGGCTTTAACTGATTGAAAACTAACAGTTAGTACTGCAATTAACATTACCAGTATACCGGCTGACAGAAAAATCCACCACTTTAAATCAATACGGTACTGATAATCCTGTAACCACTTGTGCATTGCCCACCAGGCAAGCGGAATAGCCAGCACAAAAGCGATTATAACAAGCTTTAAAAACTCTTTTGAAACCAGCATTACCAGGTTAGGTATGGTGGCGCCGAAAATTTTCCGTATTCCGATTTCTTTGACTCTTTGCTGCGTGATATATGTTGCCAGCCCGAAAAGACCCAGGCAGGCAATTAAAATTGCTATAATGGCAAAAGCTGAAAAGATTTGGCCCGTTCGCTGCTCAGCGGCATAAAGCGATGCAAAATGCTCATCGAGAAAATAATACGAAAACGGTGCAACTGGGTTAGCCACGTCCCATTTCTTTTTAACATCGGCTAGCAAACGTTGTACATCCGAGGTTTTTATTTTCACAATAAAGCCTGTGCGGTAATTATTACCCAGCATCATCATAAGCGGTGCAATTTTCTGCTTTACCGATGCATAATGAAAATCAGAAGCCACTCCAATTACCTTAAATTCGTGCTGACCTGAGGTTACAATGGTTTTACCAATCGGGTCGGTATTCGCCCAGCCCAGATCATTTACGGCAGCCTGGTTGATGATTACGGCAAATGAATCGGTTGGAAATTCGTTCGAAAAGTTCCGGCCATGCAACATCTTTATTCCCAGTGTCGACAGGTAATCGTAATCGATATGGTAAATATTGGCGTGAATTTCGGTGCCGTTCTCATTTGCAGCTTTGTCCTTCGGATATACCTGTGTGCCATCCATATTGGGATTTCCGGGTACATCAGTGCCGACACTCACATTCAAAATCCTGGAATCTTTTAACAATTCCTGCTTGAATGAATTTTGAACATCCTTTGAACCAAGTATATACGCATCCTGAAGATACAAAACCTGCTCCTTGTCATAGCCCAGTTTTTTGTTCTGCATATAATGCAGTTGCTGATAAACCACCAGGGTGGAAATAATCAAAATGGTGGAAACAGCGAATTGAAAAATAACGAGGCCGCTTCGCAATGGGCTTCTGTGCTTGGTTGATGTAGATGAAGAACTTTTTAATACCGAAATGATATTGAATGAGGAAAGGAAAAAGGCAGGATATATCCCTGCTAAAATTCCTACTACCAAACCCAAAGCCAGCACTGACAATATAAAAGGAACACTGAAGAAAAATCCGAAACTGAGATGTGTGCCGGCCAGTTGATTAAAGTGCGGAACCAGTGCATATACCAGGGCATACGTAAAAACAATGGCGATGTATGTTAACAGTACCGATTCGACCAGGAACTGTATCATGAGTTGTTTTTTTTCTGACCCGATTACTTTACGAATCCCTACTTCCCTTGCCCGCTTTGCGGATGCTGCCGTCGAAAGGTTAGTAAAATTTACACAAGCCAGCAAAAGGATGAAGATAGCCAGTGCACTGAAAATATAAACGTATTGTATGTCCCCGTTTGCTTCCAGCTCATATTTGGTGTTCGAATACAAATGGATACGGGTAAGAGGCTCGAGGAAGAACACGAACGTATTCACGCTTTTTTGTGCTTCGGCCATGCTTATGCCCATATCTTTAGCGACTTCGGGCACCACATGTTTTTTTACCAGTTCAGGGAATTTTGCTTCCAGCAATTTAGGATCTGCTTTGCTGTCGAGGACCAGGTATGTGTAGAAACTGACATTACTCCAGGTTTGATTGGTTAGGTGCATTGTCGACATGCTGATAAAGGCATCCTTATGGAAATGCGAATTGTCGGGGATTTTATCAATTAAACCGGTTACTTTAAATGTTGATGCACCTACAACCAGTTGTTTCCCGATCGGGTTTTCGCTGCCAAAGTATTTTGTGGCTAAAGCGTTGGTAATAACTATGCTGTTAGGTTCGTTAAGTGCGGTTTTAGCATCGCCTGAAATAAAAGGTATCGAGAAAACCTGTAGGAAATTCGAATCGACAACAGCCATGTTCCCTTCTTTGAACTCTTTGTTGTTGTACTTCACAAACGATTCCCGCAGGTTAAGCAATCGTGTAAAAGCCTGTATTTCAGGATATGCATTCATCATTCCGGCACCAACGGCAACATCCACATTGGTATAAGTTTCTACCGTGCCGTTGCCGGTAACATTCAGTTCGACCCTGTATATCTGGTTGGCTTTTTCGGGATACGTATCGTAACTCAGTTCGCTGAATACAAACGACGCAATTAAAAGGCAGCATGCCAAGCCGAGTGATAACCCGAAAACATTTATAATCGAAAATGTCTTGTTTTTGCCCAGGTTGCGTAAGGCGATTTTCAAATAGTTTTTAAGCATGACTGTTTCTTTAATCCGGTTCGAAAACTCTTTTCTTTACTCCGTTCGCAATGACTTAACCGGGTTTGCAATGGCTGCTTTTATGGCCTGGAAACTCACGGTGCTTACAGCTATGAGCATAGCCAGCATGCCCGAAAAAACAAATACGGTCCAGTGTATTTCAATCCTGTAGGCAAAGCCCTGCAGCCATTTGTTCATGGCCCACCAGGCGAGGGGGAAGGAAATAAGGCACGAAATACCAACCAGTTGCAGAAAATCGCGCGATAGTAAAGTGGCCAGTGCCTGTGTACTTGCACCCAATACTTTTCGTACGCCTATTTCTTTGGTTCTTCGTTCGGCGGTGTAGGCTGCCAGGCCAAACAACCCAAGACAGGAAATAAAAATTGCAAGTGCCGAAAAGATTCCTGCCAGTTTTCCGATCAGGGTTTCGGTTTTGAAAATTTTATCAAATTCAGCATCCACAAACCTGTATTCAAAAGGATAGCCTGGATTGTATGATTTTATCACTTTTTCGACCGCAGGAATTGCCATTGCTAAATCAGTACCCTTATTGAACCTGATGGTCATCCAGTTGGTGTTTGAAGTATCGGCACCCATAATTAATGGCGCCGGCGATGAATACATATCGTTGTAAATGAAATCGTTTACAACCCCGGTAACCGTTATTTTTCTTCCGCCCCAATCAATTACAGTTCCTATGATATCCTTTTTATTGATGATTTTAGCCAGGGTTTCATTTATAATGACATTGTTGCTGTCCGTTCTGATATCACTATAAAAATCGCGGCCGGCTTTCAGTTTCATCCCCATGGTCGAAATATATTCGGGGCTAACACCTTCAATGGTAATTAATACCTGCTTATTCGGATCTTTTCCTTCCCACTGAAAATCAGCGGTATTGCTTCCCAGTTGTATGATACGGCTGTTGCTGAGGCTTGCATTTTGCACTAATCCGGTGGCCTGCAGGTCGGTTTTTATAGCATTAAAATGTTTCCTCATATCACCCTGAAGGCTGGTGTAAATCAGTTCCTGCTTGTTATATCCCAGGTTGCGGCTTTTTACATGAATTATTTGCTGGTAAATAATTACAGTGCTGATAATCAGGATTACAGAAATTGAAAACTGTAGTACAACCAGGCCTTTACGAATGTAGCCTGCGCTGCCGGCGTTCTTTAACTTTATCCCTTTCAGGATATTTACCGGGTTAAACGACGAAAGATAAAATGCAGGGTAACTTCCGGCTACTAGTCCGCAAAATATAGCTATCAGTAGTAATGCACCCAGGTGCAAAGGCTGGAAAATATCAACTGATAATTGCTTTTCGACAATCCCGTTAAATGCTGACAGCGAGAAATATATCAGCAATATGGCAATTACAGCCGATATGAGCGAAAGAAAAAGTGATTCGCCCAGAAACTGCCCTATCAGTTTACTTTTACCGGCGCCCAAAACTTTACGGACTCCCACTTCGCGCGCACGTTGCTCGCTGCGGGCAGTAGAGAGGTTCATGAAATTGATACAGGCAATTATCAGTATAATCCAGGCTATGATTGTAAACAGGTTTACATATTTAATCCGGCCTGGTACCTCGTTGCCGTTTTCAAAGCTGTCGTAAAGTCTCCACCGGTTCATCGGGTAGATCGACATCTTTGCAATCATGTTTTTGTCTTTGCTTTGGATGTAATTGTACAATTTGTTATTGATAGCCTTTATATCGCTATTGGACTGGGTTTCAGCATAGGTAATTATCCCGTTGCTGCCCCATTGCGTGAGCCAGTTGTTCTTGTCTTCAAAAATTTTAAACGGAGCCAGCCATTCAAAGCTAAACGAAACATTTTCGGGAAGATCTTTAAAAACACCCGTGATGATATAGTCCTGTTTATTGTCAACTTTCAGCGATTTGCCCACCACCTGGGTATTCCCGAAAAACTTCAGGGCCATTTTTTCGGAAATCACCAGCGAATGCAGTTGCGTAAATGCATCGTTTGCATTTCCCTGGATAAACTGAAGCTGGAACATGGTCAGGAATGGGGCATCCACATAATTTCCACGTTCGTAAATGGTTTTATCACCGAGGCTGAACAGTAGAAAATCGTCCCAGGTGGAGCGTGCCGTATTTTTAATCCCCGGAATTTCTGATTTCATGCCCTTGGCCAGCGGACCTGGCGTTGCATCAAAAGTAAAAGTCTGCCCGTCGTAAGTCTGGCGGTCCTTTATTTTATATAGGTTGTCGCGGTTGCTGAAGTAATGGTTAAATGTAAGCTCATCTTCAACCCACAACAGAATTAACGCGGCGCAGGCTATACCAACGGCAAGTCCGCCAATGTTCAGCATGCTGTATCCTTTGTTTTTCCAAAGGTTGCGAAAGGTAGTTTTCAGATAATTTTTAAACATGGCATTCTATAACTTTTCAGGGATTAAATACAAGGTGACTTTTTTAGATACTACTCGGGAAGTTCGTTGATTTCGCCTTCTGAATTGGTTTGTACATATTTCTGTACATCGAATTTAAGATAATCGAAATAACCTGATGGAAGTTCCTGCTCACTATCGGTGCTTATGGTATATTGATTCACATCAAATTTCAGGTAACTGAAATCCGGATCTTCAGGTAATGCACCCATTTCGGAATCGGTTTCCATATTCCCGCTTGCATTAAATTTCAGGTAAGCAAAATCAGCTTCTTCGGGCATCGCTTCGTTTTCCGTTCCGGTGGTTACGAAATCGGAAACATTAAATTTCAGGTAGCTGAATTCCGTGGAGGTTTTCGAAACCGGAACTGCCGATGGTGCTGAAGAGGCCTCGTTATTCACCTGTATTTGCCTGGATTTGGCTACAGTTCTATCTGGTTTCGACACGAAATCAGTGCTTTTCAGCGAGTTCTCGTGTACTGAAATAAGTATCAGTAAAGCTGCAAAACTTGACATTAACATGGATGAGAATTTCATGGCTTTTGGTTTTTGGTACTCTTGGTTTAGATGATGATTGTTTTTAGAGGTCACCCGTACCGGCAGTGTTATGTAGTGATTATACAAGTATGTTTTCGGTAACGGTTTGCCCGTCGAGCATGCGGATAATACGGTGACTGAATTTTGCGTCGTGTTCGCTGTGGGTAACCATTACGATGGTTGTGCCCTGTTCGTTCAGATCAGTAAGCAGTTCCATTACTTCGTTCCCGTTAGATGAGTCGAGGTTACCGGTAGGCTCATCGGCCAGGATCAGTTTTGGATTGTTAACCACTGCGCGCGCTACAGCTACACGCTGCTGCTGACCGCCCGAAAGTTGCTGCGGATAGTGGTTGCGGCGGTGCATAATTTTCATTTTATCAAGTACAGCCTCCACCTTGGCCTTGCGGTCGGGTGTTTTCACGCCGGTGTATATCAGGGGCAGTTCCACATTTTCGTAAACGGTAAGTTCATCTATCAGGTTAAAACTCTGAAATACGAAGCCTATATTGTGTTTGCGCATTTCGGCCCGTTTGCGTTCGTTGAATTTTGTTACTTCCACGCCGTTAAAAACAAAACTGCCATTATCGGAGTCGTCCAGCAGCCCAAGAATATTGAGTAAGGTGGATTTGCCGCAGCCTGATGGGCCCATAACGGCTACAAATTCACCTTCTTTAACTTCCATCGACAGTTTATTCAAAGCAATGGTTTCTACTTCTTCGGTACGATAGATTTTCTCGAGGTCTTTAATCTTTATCATTTCAGTGTATTTTTTAGGGTTTATATGTTAGTACTTTTTGATTAGTGCTTTGTGCCTGGTGTCTGGAATCTTTATTTTTTCAATATCAGTTCCTGCATATTGCCGTAATTCTCGTAGCTGCTGGTTATTACCTTGTCGCCTGGTTTCAGCCCTTGTAAAACTTCGTAAAAGTCAGGGTTCTGATTTCCAATCTGAATATCGGTTTTGTAAGCTGTTTTGCCGTCGGAGCTCAGTTTGAAAATCCAGTTTCCGCCGGTTTGCTGGAAAAATCCACCGCGAGGCAGGCGTAAGGCCTGTTTCTCATCGCTTAAAGCCAACCGGATCTGCAGCGTTTGCCCACGGCGAATGCCTTCGGGCACTTTCCCTTCAAATTGCATATCAACCTGGAACCTGCCATTGGTAACCTGTGTAAAAACTTTGCTGATGGATAATTTGTACACTTTATTAGCAAAGGTAAAGTCGCCTTTCAGGCCCACATAAATACGCGAAATATAATGTTCGTCGATGTCAACGCGTACTTTGAAACCACTCAGCACGTCAATTTGTCCGAGCCTGTCGCCCTGCCGTTTGTTTTCCCCTATTTCGGCATTCAGCGAGGTAAGTTGTCCGTCGATGGGTGATTTCACAATCAGGTCATTCACTTTCTGGCGCATCATATTCAGCGCTTCCTGCGATCCCTGGTATGAGCGTTTGTCCTGTTCCTGCTGTTGTGCCCTGGATATGGAATCCTGGAGTAATATCTGCCGGGTGAGTTTTTTCTTTTCAAGGTAATAGTTATAATTGTTTTCTGCCTTCTTAAATTCCTGCAATCCAATTACTTTTTGTTCGTATAGTTGCTTATCGAGGTTATAAATACGTTCAGCTTCTTTAAACTGGCTGAGAACATCGGCCA
>CALCJE010000155.1 GCA_937965665.1 uncultured Bacteroidales bacterium | reverse complement strand
TACAATACCAAGGTTGATGGTCCGCTGTTTTCCCGCCTGAGGTCAGAGTATGATTTTGTGTACATTGCTGCCGGGGCACAGCGTTTTAAAACCCTGAACATGATTGGTGATAATGCTGCCGGCGTACTGAATGCATTTGAGTTCCTGAATAATGTAAAAAATCACCGGCCTGTTTCACTGGGCAAAAACATAATAATAATCGGAGGTGGAAATACCGCGATGGATGTGGCCCGAACTGCAAAGCGGCTCGCCCTGCCGGGCAGTAGCGTTAAGGTAGTATATCGCCGTACCCGTAGCGAAATGCCGGCAGATGTGGATGAAATTAAAGCATTGCTCGCCGAAGGCATTGAAATGCATGAATTGCTGGCGCCTGAACGACTGATCACCGATCAAAACCGGATCACCGGCTTGCAGTGTACCAGAATGCAACTGGTGAAATCCGAAAACGATTCCCGCCTAACTCCCGTTAAAGTTGAAGGTGAATTTATTGAATTACAGGTTGATACCCTGATTCCGGCACTCGGACAGGAAACGGATATCGACTTTGCATCTGCTGCCGACCTGAAAACACAACAAGGGTCGTACGCAACATCAGTTCCCGGTGTTTTTATCGGTGGTGATGCCCTGCGGGGTGCGGCCACCATAGTTAAAGCTGTGGGCGATGGACGTAAAGCCGCCATACAAATTGCTGCCAAAGCAGGTATTGTGCTTCCTTCCGAAATACTTTCATCGGATAAAAAAATGTCGTACAGCGATTTTATCATCCGTAAGTCGCAACGGCAGAAAATGGCAGCAGCTATTGCCGGCGATCATCCGGAGTTTACGGCCGAATCGGCCATACGCGAGGCCTCCCGTTGCCTGCAATGTGGCGACGTGTGCAGCGTTTGCGTAACCGTTTGTCCGAATCGTGCCAACAACTATTACCTTACTGAAGCAGCCGAGGTGCCGGTCTGGAAAATTTCATTTAATGGAGATGCTCCTACCTTCCGGATAGAAAGCCAACTTAAAATACAGCAAAAATACCAGGTGTTGAATGTGGCTGATTTCTGCAACGAATGCGGTAACTGTACTACTTTTTGCCCTACCAAAGGATCACCTTTCAGTGACAAACCCAGGATCTGCCTTACCGAAAAAAGCTTTCATCAAACCGATAACAGCTTCCTTTTTCAGCAGGAGGACAATACTTCTATCCTTTTGCACAGAACCGGGGAGGAGGTTTCAAGGCTCTCGAAAACACATCATTCATACCAATTCAGCAACAGCCGGGTAAACGTAAGTTTCAGTGCCGCTGATTTCAGCATTACCAAAGCTGAAACATCGGGAACTGCTCTTGCTGAAATAATACTTTCGGAAGCAGCCGAAATGAAAATACTGCTTGATACAATTCCTTATACATTCTTAAAAACACAACATCATGCCACGAAAAATTAATGCGCCAACCCTGGTAAAAGCCGAAGGTACAAAACTGAAGATCATCGAAGAGTTTATCGGGAGGGTGAATACAGGCACCACCGACCTCAGCATAGCCAAAATGAAAAGCCCGCAGGGCTGGGAAGAGCCCGGACAGCAGCCGGCATTCGACGAATATACCATCGTTTTAAAAGGGACCTTGCTGGTCGAAACCCGTACCGAAGAAATATATGTTTCGCAGGGCCAGGCTATTATCACCTATAAAGACGAATGGGTGCGATACAGTTCGCCACTGGAAGGCGGAGCCGAGTATATAGCCGTTTGTCTTCCTGCTTTTTCGCCCGATTCTGTAAACAGGGATATGGAGGGCTAACATCGTAAAACTATTGAAATTTAAATACTTTTTCCCTTTCTTGTAGATCAGCATTTACTACATTTAAAATGAATTCACATGATTAAAACTATCAATCACGTTGTAAACCCGGAGGCACGTCAGAAAGCCATAGAGCGCTTTCGCGAAAAAGGTATAGTGCTACCCACCTTTGCCCAGATGCGAAATCCCGGACTGGTTCCTGAAAAAATCAAGGCTCAGCTTAAAAACATCGGCCTGTGGGATCTTCACCCGGCAAACCTTTTCAGGATAACCTGGAAAAACGAGCCTGTTCCAAAAGGCGGCTTGTACGGACAGGTGAACTACCTGGAGATACCTTCCGAAATTACCGGCGTTAAAGCGCGTATCCTTTTACTCACAGGCAAATACTTTCCTACCGGTGCTCATAAAGTCGGTGCCGCTTACGGTTGTCTTGCTCCGCGGATCCTCACCGGCGAATTCGACCCCACATACCACAAAGCGGTTTGGCCCTCAACCGGTAATTATTGCCGTGGCGGCGCCTTCGACTCACACCTGATGGGGGTTACAGCCGTTGCCATCCTGCCCGAAGAAATGAGCAGGGAACGTTTCACCTGGCTCAAAGAAATTGGCGCCGAGGTAATTGCTACACCAGGCTGCGAATCGAATGTGAAGGAAATTTATGATAAATGCTGGGATATACGCCGCAACCGCAAGGACTGTGTTATTTTTAACCAGTTCGACGAATTTGGTAACCCATGCTGGCATTATAATGTTACAGCTCCGGCCATCGAAGAAGTTTTTAATTCAGTGAAACCGGCCAATGGTCAGCTTGCAGCCTATGTGTCGGCAACCGGATCGGCAGGAACCATTGGGGCAGGCGATTACCTGAAAACACGCTTCCCCCACATGAAAATTGTTGCCTCCGAAGCCATGCAATGCCCTACCCTGCTCAATAACGGGTTTGGTGGACATCGCATCGAAGGCATCGGCGATAAACATGTTCCCTGGGTGCACAATGCAAAAAATACCGACGTGGTAACAGCCATCGACGATGAGGATTGCATGCGTATTTTCAGGCTTTTCAACGAGCCCGAAGGCAAAGCATACCTCAAATCATGTGGTATCGACGACCAACTGGTCGAAAAACTGGGACTGATCGGCATTTCGGGCGTTGGGAATATATTGTCGGCCATTAAAACTGCCAAATATTACGAAATGACTTCCGACGATGTGATTTTTACCCTGGCCACCGATTCAGCCGAAATGTATGGTTCACGCCTGGAGGAATTAAATGCCGAAAAAGGCGCCTATTCTCAACTGCAGGCAGCAAAGGATATGGAAAAATGCCTCTTCGGCCAGGCTACTGACCACCTGAAAGAACTCACATACTACGACCGCAAAGCCATTCATAACCTCAAATATTTTACCTGGATTGAGCAGCAGGAAAAAGACCTGGAAGATTTGAACCAGCTCTGGTCCGACCGGCAGGTATGGGAACAACAGTTTCAGCAGGCCGACCGTTGGGACGAAATGATCAATGAATTTAATGAAGAAACAGGAGTGCTTAAAAATTTATAAAGTGTCTGCACACCAATTCTGGAGCTTGAATCTACAGATCAGTACCGGGTTCCGGGTTCCACTTAAGTCCGGCACCTGCAACTCGGTACTTTGCTCCAAGCACATAGCACTGTGCACATAGCACTGTGCACTAATCACAAAAACAACAATGACTTCAAAATTCATTTACGAATGTAACGATTGCGGCAAGCAGATTCCTCCGGGAGAAATAATATACCTGTGCCCCGATTGCAGTGCAAAGCAGTTACCTGATCAACCTCCGGCTGGTGTGCTGAAAGTTATTTACGATTACAAGAATTTGAGTGGACTAACTTTTAGTGAACTCACTGAAAAACAGTTCCTTCAATTATTGCCTGTCGATCATTTGACTAGTTTTCCCAACCTGAGGGTTGGCCATACGCCGCTTTATGAAATAAACGCGCTGGATGGGATGTTGCACGATTTTGAGCTCTACCTGAAAGACGATTCCCAAAATCCAACATTCTCGTTTAAGGACAGGGCTTCAGCATTGGTTTCGGCGTTTGCAAAGGAAAACGGCATCGAAACCATAGTAGCTGCAAGTACCGGAAATGCAGGCTCATCGCTGGCCGGCATATGCGCTTCGCAGGGTCAGAAGGCTATAATTTTTGTCCCGGCAACAGCACCCAAAGCAAAGCTTACCCAAATTATGATGTACGGGGCCAAACTGGTGCCGGTAGCCGGTAACTACGACCAGGCTTTCGACCTGAGCATTGAAGCAACCAAACATTTTGGATGGTACAACCGAAACACAGCCTACAACCCGCTTACCATCGAAGGAAAGAAAACAGTTTCGTTCGAATTATTCAGCCAGCTGAAAGCGAATGTCCCCGATTTCATCTTTGTGCCGGTGGGCGATGGCGTAATAATTTCGGGTGTATATAAAGGATTTGAAGACCTGTTACAGCTGGGCATCACTGAAAAAATGCCAGTAGTTGTAGCAGTGCAGGCTGCCGGAAGTTGCAACCTGGTTGAAAATATAGGTAAGGAAGGATTCAGAATTTCTCCATCAGAAACCATTGCCGATAGTATTTCGGTGGACATTCCCCGCAATTTTAACATGGCCGCCACATACTTATCCAAATACCACGGGCTGACTGTAACTGTGAGCGACGATGCCATTCTATCGGCATCTTCAATGCTGGCAAGGAATACAGGTATCTTTACCGAACCGGCATCAGCAGCAGCTTTTGCCGGGTTTATAGATTTTAAAAACAGGTTTCTTATTCCCAAAGCCTCCACCAATGTGGTGTTGCTCACTGGCAGCGGGCTCAAGGATTTGAATGCCGTACAACCACTCTTCGATATTCCGTTGCCGGTTACACCGGAGATGAATTCCGTTGAAAGGTTTATGGAGGGGAAATAGGACGTTAGGCTTTAGGCTATTAGGCTATTAGGCTGTTAGACTGTTAGGAATCTAAATAAATCAATTAGCTATGAGGGATCATACAAAACTGAGAGCATTTATTCTTGCTGACGAACTTGCCTTAACAATATATCGAATAACTATTAAATTTCCGAAGGAGGAAACATTTGGATTGACCTCACAAATGAGAAGATGTGCTGTTTCAGTTCCATCAAATATAGTTGAAGGGAGCGCCCGCGAAAGCCAAACAGAATATTTAAGATTCCTCGAAATCGCCTTTAGCTCGCTAAGAGAACTCCATTATCAATTTGGATTAGCTCTGAGGTTAGGATATATTCCTGAAAATGAATCTAGTAATGTCGAATTGCAACTTATCGAAACCGGGAAAGTATTAGCATCTCTTATCAGATCACTCCGCAAAAATTAATTCTTTCATTCCTGACAACTTAAACCCTAACAGCCCAATAGCCTAACCACCTAACAGCCTAACCACCTAACCGCCTAACCACCTAACAGCCTAACCGCCTAACCACCTAACAGCCTAACCACCTAACCACCTAACAGCCTAACAGCCTAACCACCTAACAGCCTAACAGCCCAATAGCCTAACCGCCTAACAGCCTAACCACCTAACAGCCTAACAGCCTTTCTCATGTTACACTTCACTTTAAACGGACAATCTACCCTATTTGAGGGGAATCCTGAAATCAGTTTGCTGAATTTCCTTCGTAACTTTAAAAATATTACCTCCGTAAAAGACGGCTGTTCGTGCCAGGGTGCATGTGGTGCCTGCATGGTCGAAATAAACGGGGAAGCAAAACTTGCCTGCCTTACCCGGATGAAAAATGTTGAAAATGCGCAAATCAATACGCTGGAAGGATTGCCTTCGCAAATCAGGGATATACTGGCCAAAGCTTTCGTGGAAAAAGGCGCTGTGCAATGCGGTTTCTGCACGCCCGGTTTCCTGATGCGCACCAATGTATTGCTTCGCAAAAATCCGTCACCCTCGCGCGACGAAATAAAACAGGCGCTGACCCTCAACCTGTGCCGCTGTACCGGTTATGTAAAAATTATTGACGCCATCCACGAAGCTGCACAGCGCTTAAAAAATGAATCTGCAACATCAGGCACAAACCTGTCAGGGATGGTCGGGACTTCTTATCCCAAATACGAAGCTTATGAAATGGCACTGGGTAAGCGGCTTTTTGTAAACGACCTGCATTTCGACAATATGCTGCACGCTGCACTGTATTTTTCCGAGCATCCCAAGGCGAAAATTCTTGCTATCGATGTTTCGGAAGCCGCAAAACTGGAAGGCGTAAAAAGAATTTTCACTGCCGAAGATGTTCCCGGCAACCGCTTTGTCGGACTAATTTTCAAGGACTGGCCGCTCATGATAAAAACCGGCGAAACTACCCGCTATATCGGTGATGTGCTGGCTGCTGTAGTTGCCGAAACCGAAGAAATTGCCCGCCATGCCGTAAAACTTATAAAGGTTACTTACGAAATTTATAAACCCGTTACCGATCCGCAAGAAGCCATTAAACCCAGGGCCCTGCAGGTACATCCGGATCGTGAAAACCTACTCGAAACCTGTCGTGTGTACCGGGGTGGGAATGCTGACGAAATTATTACTGCCTCCGATTTTACAGCCAAAGGTACTTACCAGACCCAGCGTATTGAACATGCTTTCCTCGAAACCGAAGGAGCGGTGGCATTGCCCGATAACGACGGAGTTCATTTATACTCCAACGGGCAGGGAATTTATGTAGATCGCGGTCAGGTTGCCTCCCTGTTAAACCTGCCTGAAGAAAAGGTGCGGGTTACCCTGGTTTCGACCGGCGGTGGATTTGGCGGTAAAGAAGATATGACGGTACAAGGCCATGCAGCCTTATTTGCTTTCCTGTTGCAAAAACCCGTAAAAGTGGTACTCTCGCGCGACGAATCTATCCGGATGCATCCTAAACGCCACCCGGTTTATATGGACATCGAAATCGGCTGTACCAAAGATGGCATGCTAACCGGGTTAAAACTCTACGCAGTTGGCGACTCAGGCGCATATGCCTCGGTGGGCACCAAGGTAATGGAACGTGTGGCAGGCCATGCCAGCGGTGCATATCATTTTCCTTGCGTAAACCTGGAAGCCTTAACCGTTTATACCAATAACATTCCCAGTGGTGCCATGCGCGGTTTTGGCGCTAACCAGGTTGCTTTTGCCCTCGAAGGCTGCATCGACGAATTATGTAAACAAGGCGGCTTCGATCGCTGGCAATTTCGCTTCGATAATGCCCTTTGCGAAGGTAAGATGACTGCCACCGGGCAGGTATTGCACAAAGGCGTAGGAGTACGCGAAACATTGATGGCCATAAAGCCGTATTACGACAATGCCCGCTTCAAAGGACTTGCCTGTGGTATAAAAAACAGCGGCGTCGGCAATGGCATGGCCGATTACAGCGATGTGATCATCGAAATAAAATCAGAAAACCATGTTGTTCTGCATCATGGCTGGACCGAAATGGGCCAGGGCGTTCATACTGTTGCCACACAGGTTTTGTGTGAGGAAACTGGTATTTCTCCCTCAGTTGTAGAAGTAATTGTCGATTCATTTGCCGGAATCCCAACCGGTATGACAACTTCTTCCCGGGCAACTGCCTTGCTTGGAAATGCAATACTTGATGCATCAAAACAAATTCGTGAGGATCTGAAAAACAACAGCTTACAACATCTTTCAGGCAAAACCTACAAAGGCAATTACACCTGCAACTGGACCACCAAACCCGGAGCCGATGTAAAAGAAATAATCACACATTTTGCGTACGGTTATGCTACTCAACTGGTTGTTTTGAATGAAAACGGTAAAATAGAAACCGTATATGCAGCCCACGATGCCGGTAAAATTATGAACCCTGTGATGTTCGAAGGACAGATTGAGGGTGCCGTTCACATGGGGTTAGGCTATGCATTGTCGGAGGACTTGCCAATGGTTGACGGCCAATTGGTTTCCACAAAAATGCGCGACTTAAAAATTCTGCGGGCAAAAGATATACCGGAAATTGTGGTTTTAGGTGTGGAAGTAAAAGATCCGGTAGGTCCGTATGGCGCCAAAGGCTTAGGCGAAATCGGCCTGGTTCCTACAGCCGCAGCAGTAGCCAATGCGTTATGTGATTTTGATGGAAAGCGACGTTATAGCTTGCCGTTGAAATGATTTATGATTGACAATTTACGAGGTTTGATTCAGCAATCAGAATGTTGATTTTCGAATGCTAAATATCGAATCTATCTCCCGGAATATTTAATTCTTTGCCCAATCGTAAATCGTATTTCATAAATCACAAAACTTCCCCAATATAAATCGTAAATCGTACCTCGTAAATCATAAATCCATGTCTATCCTTCTCAAAAATGCAACCTATATTCATCCTGAAACGCTCGAATTTTGCAAAACAAACATCCTGGTTCATGAAGGAATCGATGGCAACATTGAATTTTCCGACAGCTTGCCCAAAATCCATCAACACCAGGTTATCGATTGTTCCGGAAAATATATCACCCAATCCTTTGTTTGCGGCCATCACCATGTGTATTCCGCTTTAGCCCGCGGAATGGGTGCGCCAAAGAAAAATCCCGAAAATTTCAATGAAATCCTGGAGTATGTATGGTGGTCGCTCGACAAATGCCTCGATGCCGAAATGATTGAAGCCAGCGCGCTATATACCGCTATGGCTTCGCTTAAAAACGGGGTAACTTTCGTGATCGATCATCATGCTTCGCCTTTTGCCATTGGCGGATCGTTGGATATTATTGCCACCGCTTTCGAAAAAGCTGGCGCATCGCACCTGCTCTGCTACGAGATTTCCGACCGCGACGGAACCCAAAAAGCCCAGGAAGGCCTGATGGAAACGGCCGAATACCTCGAAGATAACCAGGGCCTGGTTGGCTTACACGCCTCGTTTACGGTTTCTGACGACACTCTGCAAAAAGCAGTACGGGTGGCAAATCACTTCGACACCGGCTTACATATTCATGTGGCCGAAGCCCAGAGCGACCAGGACCATTGCGTTGAAAATTACGGAATGCGGGTAATTGAAAGGTTGCAAAAAGCAGATGCGCTTTCGTCACCCAAAACAATCCTGGGTCACTGCCTTCATCTCAGCGAAACAGAAAAAGAAATTATCGCAGCAAGCCCTGCTTGGGTGGTTCAGAATACCGAAAGCAACCTCAACAACAAGGTTGGATTTTTCAATGCTTCAGGCCTTGGCAATAATATTATGATGGGTACCGATGGTATGCACAGCGATATGCTCCGAAGTGCCAAAGCCGCATTTTTTGTGGGTCAGAATTTCGATACCATTGGGTACGACAGCGTTTACCAGCGTTTCCGCAATGCTGACAGGTATCTGAACATCAATGGCTTTAAAGGTCATGGCCCAAACAACCTGGTAGTGCTGGATTACGATACACCCACCCCTTTCAACCAAGGCAATTTTTACGGGCATTTCGTGTTCGGGCTCGATTCGCGCCATGTTCAGCATGTTATCTCACAAGGCAAACTGGTGGTCGAAAACCAAAAATTACTTACCATCGACGAAGATAAAATCCTTGCAACTGCAAAAATACAGGCAGAAAGGCTTTGGGCAAAAATGCGGTAACCTTGATTCTTTATACTAATTTTGCCCGGCTTTCGGAATACTCCGAAAGCACGAATTAAAATCAGTATATCATAACATTCCAAAAAGTATATGGAAGTATCTCTTTTACAATGGATTGGCTACCTTGCCTCCATTATTATAGCCATATCAATGATGATGAGTTCCATCCTCAAATTCAGATGGATAAACCTCATTGGCGCTTTAACCTTCTCGACTTACGGATTCCTGATTGGAGCATGGCCGGTCGGGTTTCTCAATGCCTTTATCGCTCTGGTGGATATTTATTACCTGTATTCAATTTATTCCAAGAAGGAAGTCTTCGAAATTCTTGAAGTCAGGGCCGACAACAGGTACCTGTTGCGTTTCCTGCAGTTTCACGAAAAAGAAATTCAGCATTTCTTCCCCGGTTTTACCTACCAGCCGGAGTTGAATACCGTTAGTTTCTTCGTGTTGCGTAATATGGCTGTTGCCGGGGTTTTCCTGGCACACCGAAAAGAAGATCACTGCCTGTCGGTGGGCCTCGACTTCGTGTTACCCGAATACCGCGATTTTAAAAACGGGAAATATATTTACCTGCGCCTTCGCAACCGCTTTATTAACGAAGGTTTTACGAAAGTGATAGCCGAAGGGAAAAGTGAAAAATATTCCGACTATCTATCTAAACTTGGTTTCGAAAAAAATAGCGAAGGCTTATTTGAAAAATCCCTGGTGTCTGCACACCCGCAGGGTGTCTGACACCTCAACTGAGCAATAAAGCACCTCTGGCCATGGACCCTATCCTGATAATAAACGGAACAGTTGTAAGCAGTGAATCATCTCATGAAGCTGACATCCTGGTTAACAATGGAACAATTGCTGAAATTGGTAAACTAAAACCATCCCGCTTCCCTGGCTGCCAGGTTATTGATGCAAAAGGCAAATTAATTTTACCCGGAGGTATCGATCCGCATGTTCACCTTCAGTTGCCAACACCGGCAGGACCTTCGTGCGACGATTTCATCAGCGGAAGCAAAGCCGCCCTTGCCGGAGGTACCACTTTCGTGATCGATTTTGTGACCCCGGCCCGGGGCGAATCCCTGGTTAAAGCGCTTACCCTTCGGCTCAAGGAATCCAATAAATGCCTGGTGGACTATACCTTGCACATGGGTATTACCTGGTATAACGATTCCATACCTGAACAAATGCATTGGTGCGTAAACGAAGTAGGTATAAAATCATTTAAAGTATACCTGGCCTACAAAGGCAGCATAGGTATTGAATACGATGAACTCGAAAAAGTGATGCAAACTGCAGCATCACTCCATGCAACCGTGCTTGTACATTGCGAGGAAGGTGATGAAATTTTGAAAAATCAGAAAAATTTTCTGAGCAAAGGTAAAACGGCTCCCTTATATCATGCCCTTTCGCGGCCACCTGCCACTGAATCGGAATCAGTCCGAAAAGTAATTGATCTCTGCCGGAAAACCCGGTGTAAAACGTATATCGTTCATACATCAACCGCTAAATCAATTGAATATATACGCGCTGCCAAAAAAGAAGGACTTCCGCTGTTTTGCGAAACCTGCCCCCAGTACCTGCTGCTCGACGAAAGCGTTTATTCAGAACCCCTGCCCGATGCGCTTAAATATGTGATCAGTCCACCCATCCGGTCGAAACAGGACCAGGAAGCGCTTTGGCTTGCCTGTGCTGAAGGCACTGTGGATGTAATTTCAACAGATCATTGCCCGTTTAACACGATTGGCCAGAAAGATGTTGGAATCAATGATTTCACAAAAATTCCGAATGGTGCCGGGGGCATCGAAAACCGCCTTCAGTTGCTGTATACATACGGTGTTTTAACCGGTAAAATCAGTTTGCAGCAATTTGTCGGGTTAACCTCCACCAACGCAGCCCGTATTTTTGATGTGTATCCTCAAAAAGGAGCTGTAGCCGTTGGTTCCGATGCCGACCTGCTGATCTGGAATCCGGAGGCGAAATCAGTAATTTCGGTTGAAACCCAGGCTCAGCAATGCGATGCGAATATTTATAATGGAATTTCCTGCCAGGGAAAAACTGAAATTGTACTGCTGAAAGGAAAACAAATATAACAATCGGATGCGGTATGCAACGGACTCTGAACTTTGTTTCACAAAATGATTTTGATTATCAGAATTCCAGGTTTCAAATTACTTTAACCTGGGCATAAGCGTTTCATTTCCCGGGTTGGCCTTTATCGCCAGGCTCTGAACGCTCTCTTCCGACACCAGTTTATTGAGCGCATCGCGTATGGGCGCAAATTTTTCGTGCAGCGGGCAGGGGTTGTTCTCGTCGCATGTCTTCAGCCCGAAACCACATCCGCAGAATAAATTATCGCCTTCGGTTGCAATAATAAGTTGCTTGAGCGGTAAAACTGCTTTACCCGGATCAAAATAAAAACCGCCGCCCTTGCCTTTCTGAGAGGCAACAAAACCCTGGCGCACCAGTCGCTGCAGAATTTTTGCCGTATAAAAATGGGGTGCATCTATTTCCTGGGCAATCTCCAGTATGCCGGGCTTACGACCCAGGCTGTTCTGAGCCTGAATATACACCAGCCCTCTTAACGCGTACTCTGTTTCCTTGTTGAACACCTTACCAAATATTTGTGGCAAAGGTATGAAATATTTATTTACAATATTAAAAGACCTTTTTGTCTTTTATTCAATTTTATATTTATCTTTGTCCCGGATTTTAAACCTCATAACCATGTCAGATCAAAAAAATATAGCACTTACCATCGGAGAAATGGTAGCCAACGATTTCAGGGCAGCCTCCATTTTTAAAGAAGCCGGCATCGACTTTTGCTGCGGAGGCAACAAAAGCCTTACCACAGCCTGCCGCGAAACAGGTGCAGATGAACAAGCACTTTCGGTTAAATTACAGGAACTTTCACAAACCCCATCTCCGACAAATTTGAACTTCAAGGATTGGAGCCTGGTATTCCTGAGCGATTATATCGTGAATACACACCACAAATATGTATTGAAGAATCTTCCCGAACTGGTATTCTATACCCGGAAAATTGCAGATGTACATGGCGGGCATCACCCTGAACTTATTGAAGTTGCCACACTTTTTGCAAAAATCAACGACGAACTGCTGCAACACCTAAAAAATGAAGAAGAAGTGTTGTTTCCTGCCATCAGGGAAGCTGAATTCAATGCAACAGCAGAAGTGAAGTCGACCATATTTTCGGAAATAACTCGTATGCAGGGCGAACACGAATTTGCCGGAGGCGCCATGGATAAAATAAATGTCATAACCGGCAATTACCAGGTTCCGGAAGATGCCTGCAATACTTACAGGGTTGCACTGAAACTGCTCGAACAATTTGAGGACGACCTACATATTCATGTACATCTGGAAAATAATATCCTTTATCCGAAAGCACTGATGTTGGCGAATTGAAGTCGGGAGTCCAAAGAACGGAATCCGGAGTCGGGAGAGCGAAGTCGGAAGGCCTGAGACCAAAGTCTGAAGACAGTACCCAAGAAGACCTGGACAGAAAAAACAGCCAGGAATATCAAACCGGCAGAAACATGAATAAGCTCTTTTCATCTTTCACTTGTTTCTCCACACCTGGCATCTAACTGCCTTTTGGTAACTGACAAAATTTTTAATCGTTGTAAAAATCGAATCATAATGACGACTGCAACCCAAAACCTCGAAAACGATCACGTTCAAATCCTCAGGCTGATTGAAGTGATGGAAAAGATTACTGAATCTTCCGTTCCCAATGTGGAGCACCTTGAAATGATCGTAAAAATCATCCGCGAATTCGCCGATGGCCTTCACCATGCGAAAGAAGAACAGCTATTGTTCCCGCTGATGGTGCAGAAAGGATTTTCAACAACTTCGGGGCCGGTAGCCGTAATGCTTCACGATCATGCAGAAGGGCGAAATTTTGTAAAAGGAATGGCTGAGGGTATTTCACAATATAAACAAGGTAATTCCGTGGCATTAAAGCACATTTTTACCAATATGCTTGGCTATGCCAATTTACTTAAAAACCATATCGGGAAAGAGAACAATGTGCTTTTCCGTATGGCCGACAATGTTTTTAGCGCTGCTGAACAGGAATCGCTGTTGCTGGATTTTACGAAAGTAGAGAATAACCAGGAAAACAATAAAAGTAAGGATGACTTTGTGGCCATGATTGATTCCCTTGCCGGAATTTATTTAACCTGAACATCACCACCTTACAAGATTCAGTAATTACTAAACCGAAAATCCTCTGTTTCATGAAAATTCCAAATCCGATAGCAATAACCTGTATGTCAGTGTTCTGTATAGCGGGATTCGTACTTTCAGGTTGTAGTGTCAAAAACAGCAATGCCATTAAAGGCGAGGAAGTAGCTGTTTTAACTTTTGCACCCAATGTTCCGCCTCCTATCACCCGCGATTATGCTACAAAAATGATAGTAAATCTTGAGGTTATTGAGAAGGAAATGGAAATGATGGACGGTGTGAAATACAATTTCTGGACCTTTGGCGGACAGGTTCCCGGTAAGTTCATACGCGTTCGTGAGGGCGACCTGGTTGAGTTTCATTTAAAAAATGATCCATCGAACAAGTTGCCGCATAACATCGATTTGCATGCCGTAACCGGGCCGGGCGGAGGAGCGGTGTCAACGTTCACGGCACCGGGCCACGAAACCCAGTTCTCTTTTACGGCTATTAACCCGGGTTTGTTTATTTACCATTGTGCAACTGCACCGGTGGGCATGCATATTGCCAATGGCATGTATGGGCTTATACTGGTTGAACCCAGGGGCGGTTTGCCCAAAGTGGACAAGGAATTTTATGTGGTGCAGGGCGATTTTTATACCAAAGGAAGTTATGGCGAATCGGGCGAGCAACCTTTCAATATGGAAAAAGCATTGGACGAAAAACCTGATTATGTTGTTTTTAACGGGAAAGTCGGGGCGCTGACCGGCGACAACGCTTTGAAAGCTAAAGTGGGTGAAACTGTCCGGTTGTTTGTCGGCAACGGCGGTCCTGGTCTGACCTCAAGTTTCCATGTGATCGGTGAAATTTTCGATAATGTATATCCCGAAGGAGGAAGCACTCAAAATCATAATGTTCAAACAACGTTGATACCGCCTGGAGGATCGGCAATTACGGAATTTAAACTACAGGTTCCGGGGAACTTTATCCTGGTCGATCATGCTATTTTCAGGGCATTTAATAAAGGCGCATTAGGCATTCTGAAAGTGGATGGACCGGAAAACAAAACGATCTATTCGGGACAGCAGGACGACAGAATATATCAACCCGAAGGAGGCGCTGTACAAACCATGCCTTCGGCTGATGCCGAAAAGGCAAAACCACTCACTAAAACAGAGAAACTTGAGCTGGGCAAAGCCCTGTTTGCAAGCACCTGCCAGGCTTGCCACCAGGCCGATGGCAAAGGAATTGAAAAAGCATTCCCACCCTTATATAAATCAGACTACTTCGCAGCAAATCCCCAAAAAATAGTACAGGTTATTACACATGGGCTATCAGGACCCATTACAGTGAATGGTAAAACATTTAACAGCGTAATGCCAAAGCAAACCCTCAGCGACAACCAGGTAGCCTCAGTTGCAACTTATGTGCTGAATAATTTCGGCAACAAAGGCGGGGAAATCAATGCCGAAGATGTAGCCAAAATCAGGAAGTAAACCCATGAAAAGCTTACTGTTAACCATAAGTTGTATATGTGCTGTGGCAGGATTTTGCCAACAAAAAACGGTGCCTCCATCCATGGCGTTAATCAGTGGAGGCAATTACATCCCGATGTACTCCAAAGAAGCCCAGAAAATAACCGTGAGTAGTTTTTACATGGATGTTTACCCGGTTACCAATGCCGATTACCTGGCCTTTGTGAAATCGCATCCTGATTGGAAAAAGAGTAGCGTGAAGCGCATTTTTGCCGACAGCAATTACCTGAAGCAATGGGATTCGGATGTGTTATTTGACAAAAACATTGCCGGCAGTCCGGTTGTTAATATATCGTGGTTTGCAGCTAAAAAATATTGCGAATGCCAGGGTAAAAGATTACCCGAAACTGCTGAATGGGAAGTTGCAGCCAGGGCAAGTAAAACAAAAGCCGATGCCAGTAATGATCCGGGATTCAACCAATGGGTTTTAAACTGGCTCACGAAACCAACTGCAGCCATACTTCCTCCTGTTGGCTCAACATTTAAAAATTATTACGGCATTTACGATCTGCATGGATTAGTGTGGGAATGGACATATGATTTCAACAGTGCATTAACCACCGGCGAATCGCGGGGTAACAGCAGCCTCGATAACAGCTTGTTTTGCGGGGGCGGATCGTTTGCTTCGAAAGACATCAGCAACTATGCATCCTTTATGCGGTTTGCCATGCGATCGAGTGTAAAAGCAAAATATTGTGTTGCCAATCTGGGTTTCAGATGTGTAAAATAAAATGTAAAGTCATGAAAGCATTTGTTATCCGGATCATTTTGCTATCGGTTGTACTGATTTCGTGTGATAAGAAACCGGAAATTAAAACCAAAAGCTGTTGCAGCAAGGAGAACCAGGCTGAAAAAGCACACATTATTCCCGGCGAGTCCGTTTACAATCTTACTTCAACCTGGATCACTCAACAAAATAAGAGCATCCGCCTGAGTTATTTTGAAAATAAAATAGTGATAGCAGCCATGGTTTTCACGCATTGCGAATCGGCCTGCCCACGTATTGTGGCTGATATGCAGCGGATTGAATCATCGCTTTCGCAAAAGGAACTGCAGCAGGTAACATTTTTGCTGATAAGCATGGATCCCGAACGCGATACACCTGCCAGGCTTACCGAATTTGCAGCCGAACACAAACTCAATACAAACTGGACACTGATCTGCTCAAGCCAGGATGCAACCATGGAAATTGCCAACGTACTTGGTGTTAAAGTGAAAAAACTGGAAGGCGGTGGCTTCGATCATTCAAACATCATTCATGTTTTTAACAAGGATGGAGTTATTGGTTACCAGCAGAATGGATTTGCAGAAGACCAGTCAGAA
>CALCJE010000154.1 GCA_937965665.1 uncultured Bacteroidales bacterium | reverse complement strand
AGCGTAGAGGTAATACCAGGCGACACCTACACCTGGGAATTGTATTCGGATGTTTCAACTATAAATTTTGCAACCGATGCAGGCAACTGTCAAAGCACCAGTGCGCTTTTTGCCGGAGGTATAAACACCGGCCCGGTGGTGCATGTCACATGTTTCGCACCCGGAACATATTTTTATAAAGTAACCTCAAACCGGAATGGTTGCAGCATGAATTTTAAGATTGGTAAAATTGAAGTTCAGCTTCCACCTTCATCAGCATCATTAAGCCTTACGCAGGCATCGATATGTACCGGGCAAAGCACCAGCCTGGTAGTAAACTTCACAGGTTCTGCCCCCTGGAGCATCACATACCGGGTACATAATCCCGATGGAACCACCAGTGACAGTACCATAAACCATATTGCATCAAACCCGGCTTTAATACCCATAAGCCCCTCTAAAACTGGTACATATACCTTCGAGGTGATCAGTGTTAGCGATGCAGTAAGTACCAATACCAATATTTCGAATACCGCAGGCCTTACGGTGAACGCAAAGCCGGGTAGTTCGCGCATATACCAGTACGACCCCATAAGCAAGAAAAAGAAATAAGATGAACAGGCTCAGATTCATATTGTTAACCATATTACTAGCCGTTGCCTACGTGGCAGCCGGCCAGGGATATGTGATTGACAGTGTGTGCCGGGGCGCTGAACGTCATTATCGTATCGACGGCGAAACCGGGTCGACCTACACCTGGACCCTGAAAGATCCTTCGGGGCATGTGGTAACATTGCCCGAAACCGCTGATACAGTTACAATTATATTTAATGTACCAGCCGGCGATTACACCTTATCGGCATTGCAAACAAGCATACATGGTTGCGATAGTCTTGAACTGGGCACTATAAAAGTATTCGACCTGCCGATTGCCTATGCAGGCGCCGGCATGGTTCGTTGCAACAACAACCCGGTAACCCTTTCGGGAGCCACGGCTTCAGGATACAGAAGCCTGCTGTGGATAAGCAATGGTGAAGGTAAGTTCAACGATTCTACATCATTGCACCCGGAATATACATTTGGACCTGCCGACTTAAAAATCGGATCCGTTACCTTTACGCTGAAAGCTTTCGGGTTTGGCAGGGAAGGCAGCTGCCCACCGGTAGAATCATCGCTCACCATACAAATTAAAGACGAAATTATTCCTTCATTTGATCAGATCGGGCCACTATGCCTGAACAGTACCGCACCTGTACTGCCGTCGATTTCAACAAACGGGATCAGCGGTAAGTGGATTCCTGCCGTTATCAATACCTCGGTAACCGGCACCAGTACTTACACATTTATTCCCGATCCGGATCAGTGCGGGTTGGTTACCACGCTATCAATAAAAGTTGAAAGTCCCGAAATTACTGATGTTGCTGCACATCCGTCGACCAATGGGCTGGCAAACGGATACGTGGTGATTACAGCTGACCACGAAGCTGCTCAAAATGCATATTCACTGAACGGAATTGATTGGCAGTCATCGGATACTTTCAGGAAATTATCGTTGGGAAGTTATACCGCATGGGTTCGTAACGAAAACGGATGTGTGGTAACTGCTCCATTCAGTATTCTTAATACCGTTGTCGGACAAGTAAAACTGCTGGCAGGAAGTTCGCTGAATTGTATAACTGTCCCTGTTCAGGTTCCCATGAAAGCCTCCGGGTTTAAACAGGTAGCTTCGTTTACGGTACAACTGGCCTTCGATCCTGCTATCCTTGCTTTTAACGGGTATTCGAACCTCAATGCATTACTAACTACCGGTGTGCTGTCAACCACGCTGGTGTCGCCTGGTGTGCTCGAAATTAATTTTATTGCCAAAGATACACTCACCCTTGTAAACCAGGATAACCTGATGTCGCTCAATTTTGTAGGAACTTCGGCCGGTAAGTCGGCGCTGAAATGGGATGCACTGAAGTGTGTGATTTATTCAGCTTCAGGCTACGAAATTCCTGCCATTTATACCCAGGGCTCTGTTGATATCAGGCCACTGCCACAGGTTTATACCGCCGGCAATGGCGCTTATTGCGAAAACAGCCCACATAAACTCATAGCCGGATCATTAACCGGAGATAACTTAAATTACACCTGGACCAACCCGTTGGGTGAAATCCATGCCGGTGCCGAGTTGGACCTTGGCCTGCTGAACAGCAACGATGCCGGCGAGTATGTTTTACGTGCATCGGATGGAAGCACTTGCGAGATTTCACAATCAGTGAACCTCATAGTGTACCCGAATCCGCATGTGAGCCTCAATATTCAGGATACTTTGTGTACCGATAAAGAAGTGATGCTGAATGCAGGTGCCGGTTTTGTATCATACACCTGGCAGGATGGTTCAGCCGAACCACAGTTCCTGGCAACTTCCAAAGGACTGTATTGGGTTACCGTTACTGATAACAATGGTTGCCAGGCCAGTGATTCTGTATTGCTAAAACAATGCGAACTGCTCATTATGATGCCTAACGTATTCTCGCCAAACGGCGATGGTGTAAATGATGAATTCCTGCCCAGGTACAACCCTGATATACCGGTAACCTTCCAGATGTACATTTTCAATAAATGGGGTGAACAGGTTTTCAGTACCACTGATATTTCGAAAGGTTGGGACGGAAGATACAAAGGAGCCGAATGCCCTCAGGATATGTATACCTGGACAATCATATTCTCAGCGCCCGAAAATTATAAATTCTTGCAGAAATCGCCACAGAGTGGTAATGTAATGCTTATTAAATAACGAAATGCCATGAAAACGAAGAGGACAACAATCATGATTTTCATCATCCTGGCCGGGATGTTGAGAAGCCATGCACAGGACGTGATCTACTCGCAGTTTTATGCAAATCCCTTATACCTGAATCCTGCACTGGCAGGTGCCAAACTCGATCGACGAATTACGCTCAATTACCGCAATCAATGGCCCAGCATTAAGCAGGGATATGTGAGTTATAGCGCCTCCTGGGACCAGCAGGTCGATAAAGTTGCAGGCGGATTAGGAGTAATGGTGAATTCCGATGTAATGGGTGGTGGTGTTTACAACCGTTTCTGCGGAAGCGGCATATATTCGTACCGTGCCCAGGCAACACGGCATATTGTATTAAATGCTGCTATAGAGGCTACTTACATGCAGTATAAACTGGATTGGAACAAGCTGGTGTTTGGCGACCAGATTGATATACGCACCGGGAATGTTGAGTCGACACGCGAATATGTACCCGAAAAACTCAGCATCGGAAACCTCGATTTCAGCGCCGGTATTTTGGGTGGATACAAGGAGAGTCTTTACTTTGGCGTTGCAGTAAACCACCTTACCCGGCCCGATATCGCTTTTTACGAAGGCAATGCAAACCGCGTACCCATGCGTTGGACGGTACATTCAGGCATCCTGATTGACTTCCGGCAGGGTATGGATGGGGAAGATCTCCGCAATTTCTCAATTTCGCCCAATTTTATTTATGTGCAACAAGGCAAATTCAGGCAACTGAATGTGGGAATGTATGTTAATAAATTCCCGTTCGTAATGGGTCTCTGGATGCGTCATAACTTTGAAAATCCGGATGCACTCATAGCCTTACTGGGTTTTCAGTCTAAAAATTATAAAATCGGGTATAGTTACGATTATACCGTATCGAATCTGACCAACAAATCGGGTGGTGCCCACGAAATTTCGATCGCCTGGCTTTTCCTTAAATCGCTGAGCCACAAACGTTATCATGCACTCGAGTGCCCTACTTTTTAATTCGTATGCCCCGGTTTAACTATACTTTTTAGTAACAGGATTTTTTTCGTTTTGACAGGATATACCATTTTACTGGTAAATTTATGGCCAAAAATGCGTTTTTACTATTCCTGCTTTTTACCTGTTTTACCAGATGTTTGCTTGTGACCGTGTAATAAACCTGGCAAACTGTTTCCGAACGCTGTTTTTCCTGAACTAAAATCTTGTACTTTTATCCTTCAAACAGAAGAGCACTGATGAGGTTTAAACATATCAGGTATGTAGTATTATTAGGAGCGGTGGCCATTATCGGCATTATCGCTGTACAGCTCTACCTGATGAAAAAAGAATGGAGCAACAAGGAAAAGCAGTTTGCCCAAACCGTTACCATCTGCCTGCGCAATGTTGCCACCCGTATTTACAAGTTTAATCAAACCGCACCAACCACGCCTAACCCGGTGAGGCAGCTGTCGTCCAACTACTTTGTGGTGGATGTAAATTCTCATATCGATGCCAATATCCTGGAACATTACCTGAAAACTGAATTCGAAAGATATAACATACAAACCGATTTCGAATACGGCATTTACAACTGCGAAACCGATGTGATGGAATACGGTAATTATGTATTCTATAACGGAAAGGTAAAAGAAGATGCTTTATCGGCCAGCCTGCCCAAGTACAGCGGCTACAATTATTATTTCGGGGTCAATTTCCCGCTGCTCAATAATACCATTGTGGGCGATATGAGTATCT
>CALCJE010000153.1 GCA_937965665.1 uncultured Bacteroidales bacterium | reverse complement strand
ATGCTGTTAACATAACAAAACAGGTCCACCGGCCGAATCAGCCATCCGTAAATCCTGCATACAATTTTAAGGACGATTGGCGATCCTATGCCAATACACCCGGACATGCCATGCAGTATACTTCCGGCAAATACAAGGGACGGATCTTGGTGGCAGCCAATCATTCGCAAGGCAATCCTTCGCAACAGTTTGAAGATTACTTTTCGCATGTATTTTATACCGACGATCATGGTAAAACTTTTAAGCTGGGCGAAACCGTCAATATGCCGGGAAGTAATGAAGCAACTGCTGCAGAACTATCGGGTAATGGTTTGATGTTAAATGCCCGCAACCAGAAAGGCGATATTAAAGCACGGATTATTGCAGTAAGTAAAAACGGAGGCGAAACCTGGGACAGTATCTTTTTTGATAAAAAATTGCCCGATCCGGTTTGCGAGGGAAGCATATTGGCAATCGGCAACAGGAAAGGAAAAAATGTGCTGGCGTTCTGTAATGCAGCCGATACCTCGAACAGGGATAACCTTACACTTCGGATTAGTTTAAATGATGGCTATGACTGGCCGATCGCCATTGCGGTCGATAGATCGCCTGTTTCGGAAAAAGGAAATGATTATACGGCATACGCTGACATTGTAAAGATCAGCAAACACAAAATAGCCGTACTTTACGAAAGAAATAATTATTCCGAAATCGTCTTTACTATTTTAAAATGGTCAACACGAGATATAAAATAAGGTGGCCGAACTGATTGCTGCATGATTCATCGCAAGATTCACAGAATAATATAAAAACAATACGAGTATGATAAAAAGAGATGTACTGAACAGAATCGCTTTAACGCTGATTATTACGATCGCAATTGTGTCGTTCGCCGGAAGAAGTTTTGCCCAACTCCCTAAGGAAACAGATGAACAAAAGGCTCAGCGGATGAAATGGTGGACTGACGACCGTTTCGGGATGTTTATTCACTGGGGGCTATATTCCATGCCTTCGCGCCACGAATGGGTAAAAAAGTACGAAAGGATGACCAACCAACAGTACGAAAAGTACTTCGAAATGTTCAATCCCGATATGTACAACCCGAAAGAATGGGCACGCATGGCTAAAGAAGCCGGGATGAAATATGCGGTTATCACCACCAAACATCACGAAGGATTCTGCCTGTTCGATTCAAAATATACAGATTACAAATCAACAAATACACCTTACGGAAAAGACTTGTTACGCGAATGGGTTGATGCATTTCGAGCCGAAGGCATCAAAATCGGTTTTTACTATTCGTTGATCGACTGGCATCATCCGGATTATACCATTGACCTGCAACATCCGCAAAGCCAGGATTCTGATTCAGCCTACCAGCGTGTCAACCAGGGCCGCGATATGGCAAAATACCGCGAATACATTAAAAACCAGGTTACTGAACTGCTGACCAATTATGGTGAAATCAGCATACTGTGGCTCGATTTTTCTTTCCCCTGGGGTATACACGGTAAAGGACATGATGACTGGGATTCGGAAAACCTACTGAAAATAGTCCGGAAACTTCAGCCAGGCATCCTGGTAAATGACAGGCTTGATTTGCAAGATGTTGAAGGAGGATGGGATTTCACAACGCCTGAACAGTACAAAGTAAGCAAATGGCCCGAAGTAAATGGGAAACGGGTTCCGTGGGAAACCTGCCAGACCTTTTCAGGATCATGGGGTTATTATCGCGACGAGAATACCTGGAAAAACAACAAGCAATTGCTTGGCCTGCTGATAGAGTCAGTAAGCAAAGGCGGAAATCTCCTGCTCAATGTCGGACCCACAAGTCGGGGAACAATCGATTACCGTGCCCAGGAACGGCTTAAGGCCATGGGCGAATGGATGAAATACAACAGCCGTTCTATTTATGGTTGTACCGAGGCGCCGCCGGAATTTGTGGCACCCGACAACTGCATTCTGACATACAATCCGCTTACAAACCGCATTTATATACATTGCCTCGACTGGCCTATTGGTGTACTCAACCTGAAAGGCTTTAAAGGCAGAATTAAATATGCGCAAATGCTGCACGATGGCTCAGAAGTTCAGTTTTCGGAAAACAAAGGCTATTGGAATACAGAAACACAATTGACAGATGTAATAAGTTTAAGCTTGCCGGTACTAAAACCCAATGTCGAAATTCCGGTTATCGAGATAATTCTGAATAAAAAGTAACCACCATTCTTCAACAAGTAACAATAAGCAGAAATCCTGAAACAGAATTTCAGGCTGCACAACTTATAATTTTTAATTAACTGGAATATGACAAAAGGCCTTCTGCTGTTCATTGTATTCAACTTTGTTTGTCAAGTTTCTATCAACGCCCAGCAAAACCGCTGGCAGATAAATGCAACAGGTGGTATCACCTGGCCGGTAAGTGATTCAAATGAGCATAAAGACCATATTGAAATGAGCGGGAAATATATTTCAGCTGTTATCCGCTATGGCGTGAATCCCGATCAGTCGCTATACCTCAGCCGCGATATAGTATGGCCCATGCTCCGTACCATCCCCAATAATACCCATGCCAGCCTTACCCGTACCTTTAACACGGATATCGTGAATCAGATCAACTTCAACAAACGCCCTGCGGTGAAAGAACGTGTTGACGAAATCAGCCTGGATGGCAAAATCACGATCAAAAGCACAATAAACGAGAAATTTCAGCTCCTGCGTGTGTTATTTCCTTCAACCGATAAACCCCTGTTTTGCGAAAAATATGTGCTTTTAAACAAAAGCGAAAAACCGGCAAACATCGAAGTTCCTCACATTGATAACATACTGCTTACTAATGCAGCCGATGGTGTCGAAGGCAGTTATTTACTCAGGGTTCAATCAGGGAATGCCGGGGCATTTATAATTCAGCCCGGTGATTCCATCACCTTTTATCTCAGTATTTCAGGTGCTAAAACCGGTCAGGATGCTGGTGTACAGGATATTGAAAAAGAACTGCTAAAGCGTAGCGATTTCGTAAAATACCTGAGCCACAACCTGGTGCTTGAAACCCCTGACGAAATATTAAACAAAGCTTTTGCCTTTGCCAAGATTAGGGCTTCGGAAAGCATATACCAAACCAAAGGCGGGCCCCTGCACGGACCTGGAGGATTGAGTTACTATGCAGCGATCTGGGCCAACGACCAGGCTGAATACATTAATCCCTTTTTCCCGTTCCTGGGTTACGACTATGGTGTCGAATCGGCATTGAATGCCTACCGTCAGTTTGCCCGCTTTATGAACCCCGGGTTCAAACCCATCCCTTCATCTATTATTGCCGAAGGAACTGATATTTGGGATGGCGCCGGCGACCGCGGAGATGCAGCCATGATTGCATATGGTGCAGCACGTTTTGCACTTTCGCAAGGCGATCGCAACATTGCTGAAGAACTTTGGCCGCTCATTACCTGGTGCCTCGAATATAACCAGCGGAAGCTGAATGCCGAAGGAGTTGTTACCTCCGATTCCGATGAACTCGAGGGCAGGTTTCCTTCGGGTGATGCCAACCTGTGCACTTCTTCCTTGTATTACGATGCATTAATCTCGGCATCGTACCTCGGAAAATCGATGGGAAAGGACAAAAAACAGGTTTCGGCTTTTGAAAAGGAAGCAACTTTATTAAAAACCAATATCGAAAAGTACTTCGGCGCAAATGTAATGGGGTTCGACACTTACCGGTACTACAAGGGTAACGATAAACTGCGGGCCTGGATTTGCATTCCGCTTACCGTAAATATCTTCGACCGTAAAAAAGGCACCATTGATGCGCTATTTTCGCCTGAGCTCTGGACTGCCGACGGACTTGCCTCACAATCGGGTGATAAAACTTTCTGGGATCGGTCAACATTATATGCATTGCGTGGTGTATTTGCAGCCGGCGACACCAAACGCGGTCTTAAGTTCCTGCATTATTATTCGAACCGCAGGCTGTTGGGCGAGCATGTCCCATACCCTGTAGAGGCTTACCCCGAAGGTGGGCAAAGGCATCTTTCGGCCGAAAGCGGGTTGTATTGCAGGGTTTTCACCGAAGGGCTCTTCGGAATCCGTCCAACAGGCTTAAACACGTTTACAGTTACTCCTCAATTGCCCGACGACTGGAATTTTATGAACCTTAAAAACGTACATGGGTTCGGGGCGCAATTCGATCTGGAAATTCAGCGGGAAGCAGGCAAGATCAGGCTGAAGATTAGCAGTGGCGACAAAATTGTAATCAACAAGTTCGTCGAGAATGGTAAGCAGGTTTCGGTAACGCTCTGATTAACTTCCCTGGATAGCGCTTGTTTTAGATTGAAAAATCAAACGTAACAATTGTTTTAGGATCCACAACCAGGCAAATGTCTGTTTTCAGTATTTTATTTCGCTTAACTTTTCCTTCCATTTAGTTTAGTGGAGGGATGACTGTGAAATTGCCCGGCCGAACTTAAATCTGTAATTTTCAGCTGATAAGCAATAGCTTTAAATGAATTATTTTTAATCTATTTATAAAAAGGTTAAACAAAATTGCATCCGGCTTGTTTAAGAACAGATATTATAAGATAAGGAGCAAATGATCAGGTATTCAATTAAAGATCTTGAAAGGATTACAGGCATAAAAGCACATACCATTCGCATTTGGGAAAAGAGGTATGGTATTGTTGAGCCTTCGCGCACAGTCACTAACATCAGGTATTATTCTGATGAAGACCTGAGGCACCTGATGAATGTGGCAATCCTTAATAAATATGGATACAAGATTTCGAATATTCAGGGCATGTCGGTTGACGAAATCTCAAAGTCGGTAATTGATCTTAGCAAGCAGGATATTGATAACGAGCACCTTGTGGATAACCTGGTAATGTCAATGATTGAAATGGATGAGAAGAAGTTTGACAAAATAATCTCCTCCTCAATAATTAAGCACGGATTTGAATATACTTTTGAAAATATACTTTTCCGCTTTTTGGAAAAAGCAGGAATGCTCTGGCAAACAGGAGGTGTTTACCCAGCACAGGAACATTTTATTTCGCAACTCATCAGGCAGAAACTGATACTGGCTATTGACAGCCAGAATGAGCTACGGCCCAACAATAAAACATTCCTGTTATTTTTGCCCGAAAACGAATACCATGAACTTGGTTTGCTTTACCTCAATTTCTTAATTCGTAAACAGGGACATGCCGTAGTTTACCTGGGTCAAAACGTTCCTTTGGTTAATCTTAAAAATGTTATAGACAGTCATAAAATAGATTTTTTAGTTACTTCTATTGCTTCGAACCTGCCTGAGGAAACTATTAAAGAAATTGTTCAGGAGCTGAATAGCTTATACGGTAATAAACAAGTTCTGATTGGTGGACACTGTTTCCTGGAAAACATTTTATCACTAGCACCTAATTTTACACTTTTTAAGAGTATTCCGGACTTTACCGAATTCCTTAATACACTGTAATTCATTTATATAATTTGTTTTCTGAATGCAAATCAATGCCGGGATACTGGCATTATTATTTATTGATTTAAAATATAACATATTATTAACATGAAACATGTAGTTTGTTGAATATTTCGTCGTAAATTAGTAACAATATTTAATCACTATAAATAACTGAATCTCAGAGTCTAAAAAATGCTTGATAAACCTTAAGAAAAAATTAACAATTTTTTAACTTTATTTGGACTTAGTCTAAATAAAACTGTTTAACTTTGCATCATAATAATTAAACACCCTGTGTCATGACTCAAATAGAATTCGATCATAAGTTGATAAGTTTATACCAGAACCTGGAATATTACGCTAACCTGTTAACCTCCAACCGTGAGGAAGCAAAAGATCTTATTCAGGATACTTATCTTAAAGCCCTGGCAAACCGCGATAAATTTGCCGCTGACACTAACCTGAAAGCGTGGACCTATACCATCATGAAAAATACATTTATAAACAACTACCGCCGTAACCAAAAAGCCAATACCATTATTGACAGTACGGAGGATTTGTTTTATCTGAATGTACCGCGCAAATCAGATTTCCCTTCGCCGGACTCAAAATTCTCGGAAAAGGAAATTAATAAGAGCATTTCAAAACTCGATGCTGATCAACGGATGCCATTCGAAATGCATCACCAGGGCTACAAATACAAGGAAATAGCCGATCACCTGAACATTTCGATTGGAACTGTGAAGAGCCGCATTTTCTTTACCCGCCGTAAGTTAATGGATACCCTTAAGGATTTTGCAGATTAACGCCAAAAACCACATACTTTAATTAAAAGCCACAACCGCTGCTGTAGTTGTGGCTTTTTTAATTCTTCATTCCATAAAATGTTATCGCCCTGAGCGAACGCACCCGTCTGCACGAATTGTTTATCAATAACCTCGTTGTTGGAAGTATATATTCATCTCCCAATCAGGATCGAAAAACAGTTGAATGAATTAGAAATAACTACTGAAAGGACTGATTTTTTAGTTCAAAGCTGATTCCTGCTCTTTTTCGAGACTCAGTTTCAGAATAGCAAATATAAGCACAGCTGCGCTGATCCATTGAATAGGTGTAAGCGTACGATTGTTGACAAAATAATCGAAAAAGATGGCTGAAACAGGGAAACACAATTCGCACATTGTGGCTAGCATAGCGCGGATGCGGGTCAACCCAAAATAATAGAGAAATATGGCGCCTGAACCGGTCGTAATGCCAATAATAACAAAAATCATCCACTGGAAACCGTTAATTTCGGGTATATGTTTCATCATACCAGTGGATAAAACATACAGAAGCATAATCAGACTCGTAAAAGCATACCTGTAAAACGTGGCTGTAAAAAAGGAAAATTTTCGCAATACTTTCTTGCTGAACACAGTAGAACTGCCGAATGAAAAAGCTGCCAACAACGAAAAAGCAGCTGCCAGCGCCGTTCGGCTATGGGTTTCCATATCAGGCACATGAAGCCCGAAAGTGAGAAAATACCCGGCAACAATAGCCAGGGCCGACCACAGTAAAAAGTTACGCTTTAATTTTTCGCCCAATAACAAGGCCGCAAGTGTTATAGCAAATACAGGTTGTAATTTCTGCAACAGAACAACAATGGTTAGCGCTTTAAAGTTAACCAGGAAAAGCGCTTTTACAATTGCCAGT
The DNA here is from genome assembly GCA_937965665.1 of uncultured Bacteroidales bacterium. Classification (GTDB taxonomy): domain Bacteria; phylum Bacteroidota; class Bacteroidia; order Bacteroidales; family UBA4417; genus UBA4417. The sequence goes on along the minus strand of CALCJE010000153.1, from coordinate 3,372 downwards.
GTACCGACTGCTCCTCCAAACAACGAAAGCAGGAAGAATAAAAGGACATCGCCCATTGTAAAATCCTTCAGGTAACGGTACTGTTTGAACATGAAAATATTCATGATCAGGAACGGAAGTGCATGGAAAATAAAAACCACCAGGCCGATATCGAGGCTGTATAAACGCGGTGTAAGAACTACTCCATCGAGCCCCCATAAAATGGCAGCAATACAGATAGCCATTGCCCCGATAAATACTGTCCTGTTAAATTTCATAAATGCTGATTTGTTATATTTTCTGAAAGCGGTTGCAAAAGTACGGTTTTTCTTATTGTGCCTGGCGGCTTGCCAACTGCCAAACATGGGTTTAAACCGAAAATCATTTTTTTTGTTTGAAATTATCCTCTAAAAAATAAATATTAAATACCTGATTTTCTGACAGTTGTACTGAAATGGATTTGATATCCGATAAACTTCATGAAATAATTAACAATCCTTCAGATTTTTAATGGTATCACATTAAGATTATTATCTTTGCCACATCAAAAAAAAATGCTACAAAACTCATAAATATATGATTACCAACAACTTTATCAATCGGCATAACGGTCCACGGAAGTCCGAAACCGAAATCATGCTGAAAGCCATCGGTGTAGATACACTGGACCAACTGATTGACGAAACCGTACCTTCAGCCATCCGCCTTTCCAAACCTTTGAATCTTCCACCAAGTTTAAATGAATATGAATACCTGAATCATATCAAAGCATTGGCTTCGAAGAACAAGGTTTATAAAACCTATATCGGGATGGGGTATTACAATACAATTACCCCTTCGGTGATTTTGCGCAATGTTTTTGAAAACCCCGGATGGTATACTTCATACACCCCTTACCAGGCTGAAATATCGCAGGGACGCCTGGAAGCTTTGCTCAATTTCCAAACCATGGTGAGCGATCTTACCGGTATGCCTCTGGCAAATGCATCGTTGCTCGACGAAGCTACTTCGGCCGCGGAAGCAATGATTATGTTGCACAATGCACGATCGAGGGATGCTGTGAAAGCCGGAGCCAATACATTTGTGGTTGCCCGGAACACTTACCCGCAAACCATAGAAGTACTGCAAACCCGTGCCAGGAATCTTGGAATTGACATTGAAATAAAATCATGCGACGATTTTGAACCTGCATCAAATATTTACGGTATATTGCTCCAATACCCTAACCAGTTTGGTGAAGTACACGAATATCGCAAACTGGTGAACCGGGCTCACGAAAACGGTATTGCTGTTGCCGTGGCAACTGATCCTTTAAGCCTTACTCTGCTTACACCTCCCGGCGAATGGGGAGCTGATGTAGTGTTAGGATCAACACAGCGTTTTGGAATTCCGATGGGATTCGGCGGACCACATGCTGCATTTTTTGCTACAAAAGAGGATTACAAACGGTTTATACCGGGTCGTATCATAGGGGTGTCAGTTGATGCCCAGGGCAACAGGGCATTACGCATGGCACTGCAAACCCGCGAACAACACATCAAACGCGAACGTGCTACTTCAAATATCTGTACGGCCCAGGCTTTGCTGGCCATTATGGCTGGAATGTACGCTGCATACCACGGTCCGAAGGGGTTACGTGAAATTGCACGGCATATCAACATTTTGGCAGGTGTATTATCAACTGAAGTTCAGAAACTGGGCTACAAACAATTAAATGCCAATTTCTTTGATACGCTGCTGATCAGTCTGCCTGAAGATGTTAAGATTGAAAACGTCAGGAAACTGGCACTCGAAAGCCAGGTAAACTTTAATTATATTGACCAGGATAAAATCGGGATCAGCCTCGACGAGACCACTTCGCTCGAAGACGTAAACCTCTTACTACATATTTTTACTTCGGCAGCTAAGAAACAATTTACTGAGTTTGTCTGCAATCCGGATGAATGTGGCCAGATCCGCACTTTTGCTCCAAGCATGGAAAGAGAGTCGGAATATCTCACAGCCCCGGTTTTCAACAGCTATCACTCGGAAACTGAGATGATGCGGTATCTGAAAAAACTCGAAAACCGTGACCTGGCACTGAACCGCAGCATGATACCACTGGGATCGTGCACCATGAAACTGAATGCTGTTACTGAACTAATACCCCTGAGTTGGCCGGAGTTTGGAGCGATACACCCGTTTGCACCTGCTGATCAGACAGAAGGATATTCTATCCTGATCCGCGAGCTTGAAAAATCGTTGTGCGAAATAACCGGGTTCAAAGCCGTATCGATGCAGCCAAACTCGGGTGCCTCCGGCGAATATGCAGGATTGCTTGTTATTAAGGCTTACCACGAAAGCCGCGGCGAAGGTCACCGTAATGTTTGTCTGATTCCGGCCTCAGCCCACGGAACCAATCCTGCCAGTGCTGCTATGGCCGGCATGCAGGTGGTGGTTGTAAAAACTGATCCCAACGGGAATATCGACATTGCTGACTTACGCGAGAAATCCATCAAGCATAAGGATAACCTGGCTGCCCTGATGGTTACCTATCCATCAACCCATGGTGTATTCGAAGAGAGCATTCTCGAAATTGTTTCGTTGATTCACGAAAACGGGGGCCAGGTTTATATGGATGGTGCAAATATGAACGCCCAGGTAGGGCTTACCAACCCCGGAACCATAGGCGCCGATGTTTGCCACCTGAACCTTCACAAAACTTTTGCTATCCCTCACGGAGGTGGTGGCCCTGGCGTTGGCCCTATTGGTGTGGCCGAACACCTCGTGCCGTTCCTGCCAGGACATCCTGTAGTTAAAACCGGTGGCAACCAGGCTATAAAAGCGGTTGCTGCAGCACCTTTTGGAAGCGCTCTGGTACTGCCTATTTCATATGCATACATCAAAATGCTGGGTGGCGAAGGACTTACCGAAGCTACAAAATATGCAATCCTCAACGCCAACTACATAAAATCGAAACTCGAAAATCATTACAAAATACTGTATACCGGGAGCAAAGGCCGCATTGCACATGAGTTGATACTCGATTGCAACCAGTACCTGAAGACCGCCGATGTGGCAGTAATTGATATTGCCAAGCGACTGATGGATTATGGTTTTCATGCACCTACAGTTGCCTTCCCGGTAGTAGGAACACTCATGGTTGAACCTACCGAAAGTGAGCCTCTGAGCGAGATTGATCGCTTTATTGAGGCCATGATCAGTATCAGGAAAGAAGTTGCTGCTATTGAAGAAGGAAATGTTGATAAGCACGAAAACGTCATAAAACATGCACCACATACCCTGGCAATGGTGGCATCGGACAACTGGTCGTATCCATATACCCGCGAAACAGCCGCTTTCCCGGTGCCTATGGCAAAAGAAGACAAGTACTGGCCGGCTGTGACCCGTATT
>CALCJE010000152.1 GCA_937965665.1 uncultured Bacteroidales bacterium | reverse complement strand
TTTTTATTGATATGGATCGCAACCTGCGGATGTCTCTTGTTGATCTGAAAAATAAAAACAACAGTATTGATGCCTTAATTGTAACCCATATTTTTGGTTTTCCTGACGACGTTGAATCTTGCCGGATTATCATGGGAGATAAACCCATCATAGAGGACTGTGCCCAGGCTTTCCTGTCGGCGTATAAAGGAAAACCTGTAGGGATGAGTGCCGAAGCAGGAATATTTTCAACCGGGTACGGCAAACTATTCGGTATCGGGTATGGCGGATTTGTAGTTTCCGGAGACAACAGAATCAGTACAAGTTTGCTGAAGCAGGCCGGGCAGCTTCAATTTCCTTCGAAAGCTGCAATCGCCAGGCAATCCTTCAGAAATCTGGGGCTGGGAATATTGTATCTTCCTTTAGTGTATAGCCTGTTTACTTACACGGTAAAAAAAAGATTTGGAATAAGTAATGCCAGACTGCAGGAATACCCGATTCGTGAAACCAGCATGGCATCTTCAGGGATTTCGCGTATAGCCCTGAATTTTACTAAAAACCAGCAACGGGTGCAACGGCAGCGTGCGAATGGTATATTGTTGAAAGGTCTTGTTGATCAGCGATATAATCCCATCGAACCCTTAATCGGAAGTGAGCCTAATTATTTTGTTTTCCTCCTGCAAAGTGAAAACCGCGATCTGATAGTAAATTATCTCGCTACAAAGGGAATAGAAGCCGGTAAATTTTTTAGTAATTCAATTTACTGGGTTCAGGAATTTGGTTATCATACAGGTGATTGCCCTGGTTTTGAGCGCATTGCATCAACCTTGTTTACGTTGCCCTGTCATGATTATCTCAGTGAAAAACAGGTGAATTACATCGCCGAAACGCTTAACAAATTTCATGTTGCCTAAGAAGAACATCCTGGTTGATATCGGGCATCCGGCCCATGTTCACCTGTTCAGGTACTTTATCAACGAGATGGAGGCAAGAGGCCATAAAGTATTTGTACTTGCCAGGAATGTGGAATCCATTACTCGTTTGCTGAAAATTTATAATATCCCTTTTACAACAACAGGATCGAAACCTGATTCGATTTTTATGAAATATCTTATCCAGATTTCGGTTATTTTAAAAACGATTCTCTTTGTCAGGAAGAATAGAATTGACATCGGCATAGGAATTTCAATGACCTTACCCATTGTGGCAAGGTTTACCAGCATTAAAGTCATTGGATTGGACGACGATGATACTGCGATAACTCCGGTATATGCGAAGTTTATCAATAAATCCGACGCCGTACTCACCCCCGATGCCCTGGCTCATGAAAAGCGTGGATTGAACCACATTGCTTATCCATCGTACCACGAACTTGCTTACCTGCATCCACAAAGGTTTACACCCGATTCGGCTGTATTATCGGAAGCAGGGGTAAAACCGGGAGAAGTCTTTTATGTGTTGAGGTTTAATGCGTTTAAAGCCCATCACGATAAAGCTGCAAGTGGACTTAATTTGGATCAAAAGCGAAGGTTAATCGGGCTTCTGCAGAAGTATGGCAGGGTATTTATTACCTCCGAAAAACAAATTGAGCCCGAGTTTGAAATGTTCAGGCTGCCAGTTTCGCCCGAAAAAATTCATTCGTTATTATATTATTCAACGTTGTTTGCAGGCGACAGCCAAACCATGACATCGGAAGCTGCATTGCTTGGTATACCTGCTTTTAAGTGCAACAGTTTTGCCGGAAAATTATCTGTTCCCGGTGAAATTGAAAACAAATACCAGCTTTGTTTTTCGTTTTTGCCCGACAATTTTGAACAGATGTTGCAACAGATTGAAGATTTTCTGAGCACACCATCATTAAAAGATACATTTAAGATGCGACGTAGCCGGATGCTGGAGGAAAAAATTGACCTCACCGCTTTCCTGGTATGGTTTGTCGAAACCTATCCCGTTTCGGGCAAAAAGATTATAATTACTGGAGATTTCAGCATGTTTTTTTCAGAAACCAGATGAAGATACTGATCGTTAGCGATGTCGAAAATAAGGAACTTTGTTCCGGATGGGATCAGTTCGTACTTACGCATCCGCTGGGAACCATATTCCAGTCGCCTGGTTATTTCAGTATTTTCTTACATCAAAAGGAATTTGCACCTGTTGCCCTGTTGATTCAAAATGAAAATGGGCAGGTTGAAGGTGTTTTATCCGGAATCATTCAATACCAGTTTTTGGGCCCATTAAAAAAAATGGCTTCAAGATGTGTGGTAATGGGAGGTCCGCTCGTTCGCAATAATGACCCTGGGCTGCTGGCTGAACTTCTCAGCCATTTTAATGTGTATATCCGCCGGCATGTAATTTATACACAGTTCCGGAACATGTGCGATATGGGTTTTGCCCACAGGAATTTTATACATGCAGGATATAAATACGAGGAACATCTCAACATTCACGTTGACCTGACACGAGATGCTGACGAACTATGGAAAGATGTGCATAAACAAAAAAGGTATGAGGTTAACAGAGCCAAAAGGGAAGGATTGAAATTTGGCCCTATTACAAACATCACGGAGTTGGCGGAAAGTTATCAGTTGTTAAAAAACATTTACATCCGGATAAAACTTCCTCTTTTCCCGTTTTCAGTTTTTGAAAATGCATATAAAGTGCTTGCACCTAAAGGGATGGCCTGTTTTTGGGCAGCCTATAGCGAAGGAAATTTGATTGCCACCATGTATACTTTGTGTTATCGTGGCCGGATTTATGATTATTTTGCAGGAGGCGATAATTTACACAGTCATAAGTTTCCTAACAGCATGATATCGTGGCAGGTAATGCAGTGGGGGAAGAACAATGGAATGACTTTGTTCGATTGGGGCGGTGCCGGTAAACCAGGTCAGCCTTACGGTGTCAGGGATTTTAAAGAGAAATTTGGGGGGCGGTTTGTAAATTTTGGCAGATACGAAAAGATCCATATGCCCATATTGTACCGGATGGCAAAAGGAGCTTTTAAATTCATCCGGTATATCAGGTAATATAAGTGGATTCCATTTTCCTTTAACTTCGTCGTGCTTGTCTTGCAATACTTTGACCGTTATACTTTAAAACCTTGTTTTCGCCATGCTTGATTTTACGATCAAACAGTACAGGATTCTTCTCACAGCTTTGATACAAGGAAATTATACATTTCAGACTTTTGGCGAATTTCTCCAAAATCCGGCTGAAAGATCGATTATGTTACGGCATGACGTGGATGACAAAAAACAGAACTCACTTGAATTTGCAAGGATTTTACATAAAAATGGAATCAGGGGAAGTTTCTATTTCAGGGTTGTTTCACAAAGCTTCGATCCCATAATTATCAGACAGATAGCAGGGATGGGTCACGAAATAGGGTATCATTACGAAGATATGGACTTTGCAAGGAGAATCAATACCTCCGGTACGTATGAAAGCAGATTGCATTCCTTGGCATGGGCTTTATTCAGGAAACACCTGGATGATATGAGGGCAATCTGCCCCATTAACACCATCAGCATGCATGGCAGTCCCAGGTCGAGGTATGATAATAAGGCGCTCTGGCAGAAGTATGACTTCAGGGAGTTGGGCATTATCGGAGAACCTTACCTGGATGTGAATTATAATGATGTGGCCTATTTTACAGATACAGGTCGCCGCTGGAATGGTCACGATGTAAGTATCCGTGACAAGGTTGCTGATGGCTTCAATTTTAATTTCCGCACTACACAGCAAATTATTGAAAATATAAATCAGCTACCTGATAAAATTATGTTTACCTTTCACCCGCAGCGCTGGACGGACAAACCTTTGCCCTGGTTAAGGGAACTCGTTATGCAGAACATAAAAAATGTAGTGAAAGGAGTGCTGGTAAAACGCAACTGGAATGAGGAAGCATAACTGATTGTTGCGCATGAGAGCCCTGAAAGGCTTATAAAACTGCATAACCATTATAAAACACGAAAGGATTATCCTGTTCCCTATATCCTGAAATCCCGGAGAAGTATTTCAATACCATGAAACGCCTTTACCAACAACTTTTAGCCAACGTATTTATAGCAATGCTGGCTTTTGGTATGTCCATTAAACTGCACAACGGCGGGTTTGTGTACGATCTCAGGCAGTTTGGCCCACCGGCACTGGTATTCTATAGTCTGCACTTTTTTATCTCATTGTTCAATCGTAAATATGAGCATAAAGAAAAATACAGCTACCTGAAGTTACTGAGTGTTTATACCCGGTGCTGGCTTTATACCTCCGGCCTGGTGTTGTTATTCCTGGTAACCTTCCAGATTAACTGGATTTCGCGGCAGGTACTGCTTACTAATATTTTTGGATTGCTGGCCGGAGAAATGGCCATTGTTTCATATATCAGGTTATTCCGTAGATCGGTTCTTTTACGCGACCCCGCAGAAATTGAAGAAGACCGGATCCGCGATCTGTCGGTTTTTTACCCCGCAACCACTAACCAGGTTCCCCCGTATTTATCAAAACAGGGTAATGAAATTCTTAATGTAGCGGGGGCAAAAGTGCATGATTTTGTAGACCGGCATTTCGACCTGAAAGTGAACCATACGCTGGTTCTCAACGAAAATTCGAGGTTCGCCCTGCAAGATCTGCCAACCGATTACTACCGTCATATCCTGAATTTCCATAAACTGAATAATATCAGGCATATCAATAAGTTCCTCGAAGTTGCAAACAGCCGGCTTCCTTTCGAAGGTACCATACTGGTTTGTGCTGAAACATCCATACAGCGGAAAAAACGTATTATGCGGAAATATCCGCCGGTGCTCAACGGGTTGTATTATTTTGGCGATTATGTTTTACTCAGGGTATTTCCAAAGCTGCCGGTAACCAAGAAAATCTATTTCTTTCTCACCAAGGGTGATAAGCGGGTGATCAGCAAGGTCGAAGTCCTGGGCAGGTTGATATCTTGTGGTTTTGAAATAAAAGAAGAAGCCGATATTGAAGGCTTAACTTATGTGGTTGCCGTTAAGAAAAAACTACCGCTTTACAACAACGAAGCTACATATGGGCCATTAATATACCTGAATCGCATTGGCAAGGACGGCAAAATGCTGAAGGTATTCAAAATGCGGACCATGCATCCTTACAGCGAATTTCTGCAGGACTATATTTATTCAATGAATGACCTGGCACCCGGAGGGAAAATCAATAAGGATTACCGTGTTTCGGTGCTGGGAGGTATTTTACGGAAATGCTGGCTCGATGAACTTCCGATGCTTTGGAACCTGGTAAGAGGTGATATAAAATTTGTGGGAGTAAGGCCGCTGAGTAAACACTACTTTAGTCTTTACACCCCTGAATTGCAGCAAAAACGTATAAGGCACAAACCTGGCCTGATTCCACCATATTATGCCGATTTGCCGGGAACACTCGAGGAGATTATGGCTTCAGAAATGAAATACCTTCAGCGGTACGAAAAGAACCCGTTCAAAACAGATTTGCAGTATTTTTTAAAAGCCTGTTACAACATAGTTTTTAAAAAGGCACGAAGCAAATAGGATGATTTAAAGCTCGTTTCTTAACCCTTTCAGATATTTTTTCAAGGCCGGAATACTTCCGGCTTTTTTTTTGAAATATAGCCGGGCACCTCGCGAAAACGGCGCTGTGATCAACGTTCGGAGTACTACCTGTATCCTGATCCGGTAAAGTACTGCCAGCTGGTAAATGCTACCCAGTTTTGGATGATCAAATAGGAAATCCATCTGTAGTTTGTATCTTTTTACCGTTCTGCCCGTATCAGCATCCGTAAGTGCAGGTTGTTTAAAAGCTTCGGCAACCAAATAGCAGTAAGCTTTATATTTTTTATTATAACCCGGGATCGTCGAAACAGCTGAAGGCGCATCCTTACTTAAGCGCGACAACAGGTAAAAGTCGTACAATCCTTTAATTAGTGCCGACCTGTATTCAAAATCATCGTCCACCAACTGATCGTGCACAAATGAAAGTATTACCTGGTGCCTCACCGACAGTACCGAGGCATTGAGGCCTTCAATTTTTGTGAGGTTACTGAATATTTCCTCGTTTTTAAGCAGTTTTCCGTACCGACCTGCCAGTGCGGTATGGTGCAGTTCAACCATGGCAACCTCGCCAGGTTTTTCGAAGCCCGGCAGGTGGTGATGCTTCCCGAAATCGTCACCGGCGAATTCCTGTGGATGCGCGTAGCCATTCCTGTATAGGATATCGGCGGCCTGCTGAATCTGGTCCGGATGTATCAATATGTCGATATCCGTCATAACGCGGTCGCCGGCTTCTGGGTACAGGTCCTGCAACAGGTATGCAACCCCTTTCAGGAAAACCGTTTCAATACCGGCTTCCTGAAACAGGTGGGTAATTTCTTTTGCCTGCCTGATAATGCTTTTGTTTCGGGCTAGGTTAAGCTGGTAAATTTCCTCCAGGTATTCTGCAAGGTCCGGAGGTAGCTGGTGCAACAGGTTGTTGCGTTTAAAAGCAGTGAAAAGAGCCGGTAAAATAAAATGACTGCTACCCATCCAAACCAGGTCTTCCCAGGGTATATGGCCCAAGGATAGCACGGCATTAACACGCCTTGCAGCCTCTGGTTCCTTATCCATTACCAGGCAGTGACACAGAAAATAGTAGAGTTCAGAATCAGTCATATAATCTAATGAATTCCTATGCAAATTACGTAAATAATCACTTGGTAAAAACGTGGAGAATAAACCGGGGCAATGTATTGAAAAATCAATTGGGTTAAGGATAATTTCATGGAATACACCTGGTGCTGTGCGCAATTTGTTTCCGGATTAATAAATTCAGCCCTGGTTCTATTTATTACCGTTCATTCTTCTATTTTTGTATAGCTTTACACAGGCAGAGCAGCTTTGGGCCAAATAAAAATTAAGTGAATTTCACTGGATGATCGACTATAGATTTTGTATTGAAGAAGGCGTTTATGTGGTTTGGATAGCCGGTATCAACCGTTACATGCAGTTGCAGGAGCCTGCCTTCCGTGTTTTTGAGTTTTGGGCTTCCGGTTCTGAAAGAATGGAAATAGCTAAAGTATGTGCTGAAAGGTATGGTATTCAGGAAACTGAAAGTATTGGTTTTGTAAATGAAATCATTGATCAGGTTCAGCAATTGATCGATTCGAAACCGGCTGATATAAACCAACATACTTTAGAGAATTTTACCCCGGAGCAGCCGGATTATTATTCGGAATACACATACAAGGTTGGGGACAATGTTTTCAGGTTTATTTACCGGAACGGGTACCTCGAAGACTTGTTTCACCCACTTTTCGGGCATTTTGTAAACCCGCATATATTCACGGATATAACAGCCACATTTGAGCTTTTTACCCAGAATGAAATGGATATATTAAAGGTTAATAAAGTAACCGCTTGTGCATTTCCAACGGGTTCAATTGATCTTTTTCAGGGCACTGTATATATGGAAATGCTGAACATAATCTATTCAATGAGCTTGTCGGACTGGATGGGTGTGCTTCATGCTTCGGCTGTTACGGATGGTAAAAAAGCTGTTCTGTTTACCGCACCTTCAGGATGCGGGAAAAGCACCATAGCTATGCTGATGATGGCGCAGGGGTATGCCAGTCTTTCCGACGATTTTGTTCCTGTTGCCATACAGGAGCCCGAAGTGTATCATTTCCCTGCCGGTATTTCGGTAAAGCCAGGCGCTGCTGATTTATTAAAGGATCAGCTGCCACAACTCGAACAGCTCCAGGTTAACCCGGTTCAAGGTGAAGAAATGTATGTAGCTCCTGCCAGCAGCAATATTCAGCCCAATGTACCTGCCTGTGCCATTGTTTTTGTAAAATATGATCCGGAAGTAACATTTGAATTGAAAAGAGAACCGAACCTCGGTATGATGAATGATCTGATCCGGCAGTCGTGGATTGCCGGCACCCCCGAAGCTGCCGAGAGGTTCCTCAACTGGTATTTTAACCTGCCTGTATATAGCCTCCGGTATTCCGATAATAAATCAGCAGTTGAAGGAATCATCAAACTTTTCGATTAAGCCCACAAACCGTTTGAACAATTGAACATCAGAATATCAGAACATTTGAACTTCCTGAACTTTTCAAACCCCTGCCTGCAGCAGGCAGGCTTCAAACCCTTCCTAATTTAAACATCCCCCTTGCCGCTGTAACGAATGATTTCTATATTTCCTCTGCAAATAATTTGAATACATTGGTCAGAGGGAACCTACATGAAATTTTCATCCGTGTTTGTGAAAAAGCTTTTTTTCATGTAGGTTTGTAAGTTATTAAGATCGGAAGAGCACACGTCTGAACTCCAGTCACTTAGGCATCTCGTA
>CALCJE010000151.1 GCA_937965665.1 uncultured Bacteroidales bacterium | reverse complement strand
AAATAAATAGTTCATTTACAGTGATTACTCCAAAGGTCTTTTTACCTTTGCTCATGAAAAACGCCAGGCATAAAAGAGGTCCAGGTAACACTTGACGCTTTAATAACGGGCATTGTATTTCTTAATTTCTGAAGTTGAATAAAGTAATTGCGTTATGCAAAAAAAAAGTGGTGTATTGTGCATGCTGATTTCTGTTGTAATGCTTTGCGGCATTCAATCTGCTTATGCACAATCGGTAAATCACTGGGAAATGGTAGTTGCGGCCGGAGATACCTGGTCGTACCTGCCTGGTAGTTCTGAGCCTCCTTTTAACTGGCCGGAACCTGGTTTCGAGACCCGTTTCTGGTCGGTAGGGCCCGGTGGAATTGGTTATGGCGACAATGATGATGCCACGGTGATCGGCAATGTTACCTCGCTTTACATGCGCACCGATTTTACAATTATCGATACTTCCGATATCTCGTGGGCCATTCTCCACGTTGACTATGATGATGCCTTTGTGGCTTACCTGAATGGACACGAACTGGCAAGAGCCAATATCGGAACTCCCGGAACCAGGCCTCTATACAACCATACTGCACTGGTCGACCACGAAGCGCAGATGTATTCAGGTGGAATGCCCGATCGGTTTATCATTCATAAGGATACCGTCAGGAAATATCTTACCAATGGGGTGAATACACTGGCGCTGCAGGTTCATAATAAGAGTGCGGCCTCTTCCGACCTCACTTCCATCACTTATTTTTCGGTTGGCTTGAAAACTCCCGGCCAAACCTACAGGCAGGTTCCCGCCTGGTTCAACGATCCGATAACTGAAAAAACCAATCTCCCTTTGCTCATCATCAATACCTTCAACCAGGAAATTCCGGACGAGCCCAAAATTAAGGCCAGCCTCAGGGTGGTGGATAACGGCCCGGGTAAAATGAATGGTTTCCTTGATTATGCAACCGGGTACGAAGGCCCGATAGGTATTGAAATACGTGGTCAATCGTCGCAGCAATTCCCGAAAAAAGGATATGGTGTCGAACTATGGACCACTGCAGGTGCCGACACCAGTGTCAGCCTGCTGGGGATGCCGGCTGACGAAGATTGGGTGCTCTCGGCTCCCTATTCGGATAAAACTATGCTCCGCAATGCGATAACCTACCAGCTTGGGAGGAAAATGGGAAGCTGGCAGCCCGGGTTCCGCTGGTGCGAAGTTTACCTCAACGGAAGCTACAACGGCGTTTATATGCTGATTGAAAAAATAAAGCGGGGTGCTGACCGGGTGGATATCAACAAATTAAAACCTGATGAAATTTCGGGCGATAACTTAACAGGGGGGTACATCGTAAAAGTTGATAAAACCTGGGGTCTGAATGCCAATGAGTATTTTAATACATATCCTTCGAACAGGTACAATAATGCCCGGACTTACACATTTACATACGTTTATCCCGACTACGATGAAATCGTTACCCAGCAGAAATCATACATACAGAACTACCTGCTGACGCTCGAAAATACGCTGAACGGAACATCCTTTAAAGACCCGTTGAATGGTTTCAGGAAATATATGGATGTGGGTTCGTTTGTCGATTTCCAGGTGATTAATGAATTTGCAAACAACGTGGATGGTTATCGTTACAGCACATTTTTTTATAAGAAAAAAGATTCCGATGGTGGTAAGCTGTTTGCCGGCCCCATCTGGGATTTCGACCTGAGTTATGGAAATGTGGATTATTACGCGATGAACCTGGCTACCGAAGGCTGGCTTTACCCGCATTACGGCCCCAACGAAGGTTATCCAATGCACTGGTGGGCCAGACTCATGGAGGATGAGGATTACCGGCAGGCTTTTGCGAAACGTTGGAAAGCCCTGCGGGCCGGGCCTCTGAATACCGATTCGGTGATGAACGATATTGACGAACATATACGTTACCTCGATAAAGCCATTGCGCGCAATTTCAGCCGGTGGCCGATTCTGGGCGTATATGTATGGCCCAACTATTTTGTGGGCGCCACCTATGCCGAGGAAATAGATTACCTGAAAACCTGGATGCGCAACCGGCTTCAATGGATGGATGGAAATGTTTCACTCTCAACTGACGAACTGGTATCGGAAAGCAATGGGTACCCGGTTACAGTTTTCCCAAACCCGGTGAAAGAGCAGCTGAATATTGCCCTTACCTTGCCTGATGCGCACAGGGTTGAGATTGAAATTGTTAATCTGCTCGGCAAGACAATTTATGAAACTGATTATTCTCCTGTTATTAAAGGGCAGCAGGTTATCGGACAAAAATTGCCCGAAATTACACCTGGCTGTTACCTGCTTAAATTGAAACAGAATAAACAGGTTTTAAGTGTGCTGAAACTGATAATCAGCAATTAAATTTGACTACCCGGTACAATCATTCCGGCATTAGAAAAACTAAAACTGACCTGTAATCCTGATTTTTTTTGAAATAACAACCTGCCTGTCCTGCTGAAGGGCGGGCAGGTTTTGTATTAGCCGGCAGGCGTTTAGGATTATTTTGAGGAATAGTGCTGCATTTGATGTTTTCGGATTATGACCAAAATTAAGGACAGTATGCTGAACCTTTAGTGAACAGCAGTTGTTTTTAGGTAAAACAATACCTAATTAAAAATCCGAAAAAATATGGTAAATACTTCAATGTGGTTAAAAGCCCTGCGGGTGATTCCACAAATTACTAAAGCAGAGTGGAATGCGCTCGATGTAATTTCGCGATGGCTTATTGCTACGCGTGCAGCTGTGTTTATAATGACTGCCACAGCTGCGGCAATAGGCGGGTTGCTGGCATACCGTGCCGGAGCATTCTCATGGGATCTGTTTATCCTTTGCCTGTTGGGCATTGTAATGGCACACGCCAGTAACAACCTGCTTAACGACCTGGTTGATCACCGGAAGGGGATCGATAAGGATAATTATTACCGGTCGTTGTACGGTCCTCAGCCATTGGAACATGGCTTGCTCAGTATGAAAAGTTTTATGACCTACCTCTTCATCACCCTGGGTGTGGCGCTTGCCATAGGTGTTTATCTGGTAGCTGTTACCGGTATTGGTGCTTTCTGGTTACTGGGAGCCGGTCTTTTCTTCTTGTTGTTCTACACCTGGCCCCTGAAATATTTAGGGTTAGGAGAACCTTCTGTTGTACTGGTCTGGGGGCCACTGATGGTGGGCGGAACTTATTTCGTGGTTTCAGGCGGGCAATGGGATAACTGGGTTGTATTACTGAGCCTGGTTTATGCCCTGGGACCAACCACTGTTTTGTTTGGTAAACATACTGACAAATTGCTGGAGGACAAAGCCAAAGGCGTTCGTACCCTGCCTGTGGTGATAGGTCAGAAAGCTGCAAGGATCTCAACCATTGGTTTCTGGCTGCTTCAGTATGGATTTATTATTGCATTGGTGCTCACAGGCCGGCTTGGTCCTGCAATGCTTATTGTGTTGCTTGCTATCCCTAAGTTTATATGGGCATCAAAAATCTTCCTGAAACCCCGGCCTGCTGTAAGACCCGAGGGCCCCTCAGGCGAAGGATGGCCCTTGTACCTGGTATCGCATGCCTTTATATACAACCGTATTTTCGGTATGTTATTCCTGCTGGGGCTTATTGTCGATGTAGTGCTGTATAAACTCGGGTTTGTTTGGAGCATACATTTATAAGCGTTAGTAATTGCAGTTAAAACCTGTTGGCTATGCCGGCAGGTTTTTTTTATGCGTGAATTTATTTTGTTTACTGCTATCGGGGCATCCTGGAACAGCTTCGGCGATTTCAACTTTCGTATGTTGAAAACTAATTGCACACATGCTTTCAGTTACAGGTGAAGCGCCGTAATTTTAAGCAAACCAAAATTGCTGCCTTTAGCCTAATATGGAACATCTTAATCTGCTGATTCATTTGCTCGATGACCCTGACCAGGAGGCTTTCAGGCAAGTAAGCAACGAAATACTTACGCTGGGGCTGCCTGCGGTTGAACCGCTCGAAGAAGCATGGTTTAATACCAACGACAGGCTTACCCGGCAGCGGATAGAGGAACTGGTTCACAGTATACAGTTCGATGGTTTGTACAGCGACTTATCGGCCTGGGTTGCAGGAGGAGGTAAAGACCTGCTAAGCGGTTTTATGATTATTTCACGTTTTCAGTATCCAACCCTGGATGAAGAAAAACTGCTGGCCCAGGTGAACAAAATTACCCGCAGCGTCTGGCTTGAGCTGAACGACAACCTGACCAGTCTCGAAAAAATAAAAGTGCTCAATCATGTTCTTTTCGCTGCGCATAAACTGGGCGGCGAAATTAGTGATATCCATATTCCTGAACATTTTTTCCTGAATAACCTGTTGCAGTCCAAACGGGGCAATGCCGTTTCATTAGGAATATTATATATCATTATTGCCCAGCGGTTAATGCTGCCGGTTAAAGGAGTGGACCTTACCGGTAATTTTATTGCTTGTTTTACGCATCTTCCTGACGAGTTTGGCAATGACTACAGGCCACAGAATGATGTGAAATTTTATATTAATCCTTTTGCCGGGGGCGCTGTTTTTACCCGCAAGGAAATTATGCTTTACCTCGAAAAAGCTGAAATGGAAGTTATTCCGTCATGTTTTCAGCCTGCTGATAATAAAACTGTATTGCAACGCTGGTGTAAGGACCTGATGCAGGCATACCTCGATAACGGAATTAAAGACAAAGCGCGCGAGCTCAGGACTTTTATCCGGATTCTGGAGTAAATAAGTTGTAAGGTTTAGAATTCAGTGCTCAGTGCTCAGTGCTCTGTGCTAAGCGGTTTGATAATTTTGATTTTCAAACATAAAACATCATCCCCAAATCCGACATCGCACATCCGACATCGCACATCCCACATCCCACATCACCTACCTGTAATAGGCTTCAAGAAATTTCTTGATATTGGTTTCAACCCGTGTGGGCACATTGCTAACATCAGCACGTTCAAATTTTTGCCCCGTAATGTTTTCGTATAATTCGATATACCGCTCCGAAACCAGGTTTATAAATGCATCGGTCATTTCCGGAACCTGCTGCCCTTCTTTTCCCTGAAACCCGTTTTCCATTAGCCACTCACGCACGAATTCCTTCGAAAGTTGTTTCTGTGGCTCTCCTTTTTCCTGGCGCTCCTGGTAACCTTCCTTGTAGAAGTAACGTGACGAATCGGGGGTGTGTATTTCGTCGATCAGGAAAATTTCCCCGTTCGATTTTCCAAATTCATATTTGGTATCAACGAGAATGAGCCCCATGCTGGCAGCGATTTTTGTTCCGCGTTCGAAAAGTGCCATGGTGTATTTTTCGAGTACTTCGCAATCCTCAATGCTTACCAGCCCCAGTTTCAGGATATCTTCCTTCGAGATGTCCTCATCGTGACCAACGGCAGCTTTGGTGGTTGGGGTAATGATGGGATTGGGAAACATATCATTTTCCTTCATTCCTTCGGGCATTGGAACGCCGCACAGCATACGTTTGCCTGCTTTATACTCGCGCCAGGCATGGCCACTGAGGTAGCCGCGTATCACCATTTCAACTTTAAAAGGTTCGCACAGCCGGCCAACGGTAACCATAGGGTCGGGGGTCGCAATTTTCCAGTTGGGCACAATATCCGAGGTGTCGTCGAGAAATTTTGCTGCGATCTGGTTCAGCACTTGCCCTTTATAAGGAATAGCCTTTGGCAGCACCACATCAAATGCCGAAATACGGTCGCTGGTAACCATGATAAGCAATTCGTCGTCGATATTATACACATCGCGTACCTTGCCGATGTATAAATCTTTTTGCCCTGGAAAAGTAAAGTTGGTCTTCGTGATGGCGTTTTGCATAATTGTCAGGTTTTAAAATGATGTGATGGTGTTTTTGAGGTGGCAAAATTACAAAGGATTTGCCGGTTTGAAATTAAGAAACACATCCTGCAGCCCAATTGTTTTCAACATGGATGTTAATAACTGGCTTTGATGATATCCGAATGGTATTTGGGAGTGAAGATTTAATCAGGGATGTACATAATTCACCAAGGTGTTTTCGTGTTGAGCCTGTTACGCTGTGTTTCTTAGTGAACTCCGTGCCTCCGCGGTATTCTATGACTTACGGAAGCAGCTACTCTTTTTTCTCGTAGGCGTTAATAATACGGGTTACCAGTTTGTGGCGTACCACATCGCGGATGTCGAGGGTAATAAAATCGATGCCTTTTATATTTTTCAATATTTTCATGGCCTGCACCAGCCCCGAGTTCTGGTTGCGTGGCAGGTCAATCTGCGTGATGTCGCCGGTAATAACAAATTTTGAGGAGCGTCCCATACGGGTAACAAACATTTTCAGCTGTCCCTCGGTGCAGTTTTGCGCTTCGTCGAGTATGGCAAAGGCATTTTCGAGGGTGCGGCCGCGCATAAAGGCAAGCGGAGCAATTTCAATGGTGCCGTCTTCGAGGTACGACACCAGTTTTTGGGTGGGTATCATATCGCGAAGCGCATCGTACAGCGGCTGAAGATACGGGTCAAGTTTATCTTTCAGGTCGCCGGGCAGGAAGCCCAGGTTTTCGCCGGCTTCAACGGCGGGCCTGGTAAGTACAATGCGGCGCACTTCCTTGTTTTTTAAGGCACGCACGGCAAGAGCAACGGCGGTATAAGTCTTGCCGGTTCCCGCCGGGCCAATGGCAAAAATCATATCATTGTCGGCAATGCTGTTTACCATTTTTTCCTGGTTTACGGTACGTGCCCGTATCATCATGCCATTTTTACCATGCACCAGCACATCGGCATTGGCTTCGCGGAAAGTAGAAATCACTTCGCCTGCGTTGCCGTTGCCGGCAAGTTTGCGGATATCGTCTTCGTCGAGGCGGCCGTAATTATCGAAAAACATCAGCATCGAAGTGAACAGCTGCGAAAATGTTTCAATTTCTTGTTCGTCGCCATTGATACGAAGCACCGCATCGCGGGCAATAATTTTAAGTTTGGGGAACAGTTCCCGCAACAGGTTGATGTTTCGGTCGTTGATGCCAAAAATTTCGAGCGGGCTATATGATTCGAGTGAAAATGTGCTTTCGGTCATGTAATAAAATCGGTTGTTTTGAAAGTATTTACAACCACACAAAATTAATGTTAATTCCAGATTATCCGCGGATATTTTTTAATTTTGACCCATCAGAGGAGTAGGGGATTGATTGCCGGTATAAGCAACAGTTGCTATTCGCCTGGTAGCAGGATAAACAACAGAAGTGAGAAAATGGAATGCACAAACAAGCCGTCCCTCTTCTATCCGGCTCTATGAGTTTTTAATTTTTCCCACATACCAAGCACCAAGCACTAATCTTCAATACATTCACTCAAAATATATTATTCAAATATGCCGATTATTACACTGCTAAGCGACTGGGGACTTGCCGATCATTATGTGGCATCGGTTAAAGGAGCCATTCTCAGTCGGGTACCCGCAGCTGTTATTGTCGACATTTCGCATAATATCAGGCTTTTCGATATAAAACATGCCTCGTTTGTGATGCGCAATTCGTGGCGTAGCTTTCCGGCTGGCACCATTCATATAATTGGTGTCGACTCAATTGAATCTGACAAACATCCGCATGTGATTGTAAAATCGGAGGATCATTATTTTATAGGTGCCGACACCGGCCTGATATCCATCATACTCGACCAGGCGCCCGAAAAAATAATTTCCATATCGGTTACCCAGGATTCGGGATACTTTACATTTCCCTCACGCGATCGTTTTGTAAAAGTGGCTTCCATGCTTGCTAACGGTACCTCTATGGACGAACTGGGCGAGCCGCTCGAATCGCTGAATCCCAAAACCCTGCTGCAACCGCATTTCGATGGCAAAAATATTGTGGGCAACGTAATGCATATTGATAATTACGAGAATGTGTACGTAAATATTTCCGACCGTTTTGTCCGCGAATGTCTGGGCAAGAAGCCTTTCAGGGTGATATGCAAAAAAGATTATTTCCCGCTGGTAAAAGCCTATGGCGATGTGCGCGAAGGAAATCTCTGCGCCTTGTTTGCCTCCAATGGCATGCTGCAACTGGCTGTTAACCGAGGGAAAGCAGCTTCGCTGCAGGGAATATCCATCGATAACGAAGTATGGATTGAACCCGACCAGGATTAAACCTTCGTTATCTGGATTATTTCGTCTCCCCTTACAACCTTTGCTCCGTTTTTCGTACCTTTATGTTTTCAGAACACGATGAAAACACTTCTGTTATTTGCAGTTATCATTAGCATGCTTTTTTTCGGGTGCGAGAAAAGCAATGAAACTGTCAACATTCAGTGCGATGCCACCGTTGTTGGCTTCGATC
>CALCJE010000150.1 GCA_937965665.1 uncultured Bacteroidales bacterium | reverse complement strand
GTAATAAGGCAGGTCCACCCCACAATTCGCCGCGGGCCAGTGTACTGCCGGCATAATTAAACCCGACACCGGAAGTATAGTAGTTTTTAAACTGCCCGTTGGCATTCAGGTCGATCCCTTTATTAATAATATCGCCGCCAAAATCCCAGGTGTAGTATTCAGTAAAATTGGCCGAAGCCCACCTGAAAACGCTGAAAGGCTTGAATTTCCGGTAGCGTACCCAAAACAGCTGCTGTATTTCGTCGGCCTGCCTCAGGTAGCCTGCATCGTTAAATTCGAGCCCTGGCGACCGGAAAGTAAGATAAGTCATATACTGCCAGTTCCCTGTGCCTGCTTTCCCGAATTCGGCGGTTCCGCCATACCCCATGAGCGAAGTCCGGGTTGGATCGTAGGTAACATGGTCGTTGTCGGGGCGCTGGTAATAACGTACCGGCGAACGCTGAAGCGTTGTAATGGCAGTTTCACTTCCATAAATGCCCGAAAACATAGCCCGGCCCGACAAATAATAGGTTTTATTTTTCCAGAAATGAATTGCATTCAGTCCCCCGGTATAAGCTGCATCAGCCAGAAATTCCAGTTGGGATTCTTTTATCGATCGGTTTGTTGCAGTAAATATACCTCCAACAGTGGTGGTTCCTTTGTTGAAATCCTGCGACAACCGGGCAATCAGGTAATTGGTAAGCGGCTCAACACCAAGGTCATGACGATAACCTGCTGAGTCGATGGTTGCTTTTTCGTTTCGGGTAACCGACTCAATTATACCGATGGACAGCCCTTTTTTGGTTTTGCCCGATAATTTAAATGATCCCAGGATAGCCGTTTGTTCAGGGGCTGAAACATAAATTCCCGAATCAGGGTTAATCGTATATTGCGGAGCCCGCCCGATGCGACGCGAATAAAATGGCATATTCATATTATTCTCACTATCAGCCCCGGTAAGTTTAAATGTGAAAATATTTTTACCTTCTATAAAAAACGGCCTTTTCTCCGGGTAAAAAGTTTCAAAAGCTGTCAGGTTAACAACCGCCGGATCGGCTTCAACCTGTCCGAAATCAGGATTTATTGTAAAATTCAGTGTAAGGTCGTTGGTCACCGAAACTTTTCCATCAATACCCGCCGTGGCTTTATATTTTTGCCCTGTCTGGAAAGGATTGCCTTCTACTTTTTGATCATAAGTTGCTTTGGTATAGGCATAAGGCAGTAATTCGATGTCGCGCCGGGGTTTAATGCCACCAAGACCCTGTAAATTGCCATACAGGCTAACAAAACCTGGTGCTGTTACCGGAATGGGCTGCCACAACGAAAGCTCCTGCCTGCGATATATATACCGGTAAATATTAATTCCCCAGGTATGCTGGTCGAGTTTGGCAAAACGAAGTTGCGACAGCGGGATACGCATTTCGGCGGTCCATCCCTGCGCATCGATGGCTGCAGCTGCAAAGTATAAAGCATCCCAGCTGGGATCGTTTACATTATCGTTAACCAGCATAAAATCGAACTTCACCCCTGCCGATGTAATACCAAAGGTAAAAGCAGTCTGTTTGTCGGCATAGCTGTCGATGGAAACGGCCAGCCAGTCGCCATCTTCCTTATCGCGGCGCGAAAGCCTGCGTACAATTTCGCCAGGCACTGAATCGAGGGCACGGATCAGCACATACAGGTTGTTATCGTCGAAAAGCACCTTAAATTTTGTAGCCTGCGATGGCTGGGCCCCGTCGTTAGGTTCGCGCTGAATAAAGTCGCCGGCCCATTCGACAGCGTCCCAGGCCTTATCATCCATTATTCCATCAATAGCGGGGACTTTACCAGGCAGTTTTTGTGTGTGATACGACTTTGTCTGGGCTTGTATGGTAGCTGAGCTAAAAATAGTGAATAAAAAGATAAAGTAAAGGCAGATTTGCTTCATAGATAAAATGATTCCTGGCCCTGCGCGAACAGGACTATATAAAGATGGTGAAAGTGGTTGGTTTGCAAACTTTATCCAAAAATCGTAAAAAGGTCATACTTTTTTCGGAATTATTTTAAAAAAAAATACCCCGGACAACTAAATTGAATACCTTAAATAATTTGTATTTCAACCCTTTAAAATAATATTTATAAAGGCAAGGTAACAAAATGACTGATTCCGGTAACAGCAAATATATTGAAAAATACACCCAACACCAGGCTTAGATCAGATTAATATTGTAAAATCGCAGGAAGGAAATATTCCGCTAAAGATTTACAGACCGTATTATATTTTAAAGGAGTTGGAAAGCCAGGCTTGGAATTTATATCGAGATTTCATATATTTGTAATGCTGTGGATCAACCCTGTGCAGATTCTGATTTTCAATATAAAGGCCATGCGAAGGATAAAAAGGATGGTTTTTTCCGCTGCACTTTTGCTGATGATGATTTACACCGGCCTGGCGATTGAAAACAGCAAGGCTAACCCGGAAGATGATGCAGATACAAGTTATGCAAAGTGCAGCGGCACTGCGGTTGTGATTACCGGCGCAGCCGCACGTATAGCCCAGGAAGCTGCTTTGCTCGAACAACTTGACAGGAGCGGGTGGCTTAAAGATGTTTGTTTTATATCCGGATCAAGTTCGGGCGCGCTGAATGCTATTGTTTTGAATGCCATACTGGATAAAAAATTCACATGGAGGAGATACCAGGCTATCCTTTTTATGATCACCGATGATAAAATATATTTACGAAACGAAAGATCGCTGCCGGTAAATATTAATCCATTCAGGAACCTGCTCACCCAGGTGGTGAACGACAGCCTTGGTTACAGGCGCATTGGCGACTTGCCGGTGAACAGCGCAATATCTGTTTCAGATATTTCGGCATTGCCGCCCCATACAGATACTTATCGGCTGAGCAACATCAGGATAAACCGGGAAAGTAATCCTGACATTGACCTGGTGGAGGCACTGATGGCCACATCAGCTATACCTCTCATATTTCCACCGGCTAAATTTAATGATTCGTCGGGTTTACCGAGGTCTGCTTTTATCGATGGAGGACTTGCCGACGACCACCTCCCCTATAAAGCTGTTTTACAATTCGAAAAGTTCAGGCAAAGCAGGGTTGATACCTTGATTATTGTTAGCAGAAAGAGTGATATTACACCCAATATAAATGACGAATTACAGAAATTCGATTTATACGAGTCGAGGTTATCGGGCAAATTGGGTTTGTGGTTCGAAGGGATGGCGAAAAACGGGTTTTTGAAAAGCATGAAAGAATTGCAGAAGAATTATCCCGACCTGGCATCGCGCACCTATGTTTATATCCCTGATTTCGCCGAAAACTTTCCATTATTAAACTTTAATAACATGCAGCAACAATATAAGGTTACTGCAGCGTGGGCAATGGTTCATAAACCGGTATTGCTCTCGAGCTACCTGGCGCAGGCCGAAGCAGAAGAACAAGTCGAAAAATAAATTATTCCTTTTGGGAAATTATGAAGCCGCAGGAAGCTTTACCCTAATCGTACTGTATGCGGATGCGGTAATGCTGTGGCAGGTGCTGACCCGGGCGTTGCATAAGTACTGTTGTGGCAAGCGGCCGGTTTGTTTCGTCCCAGGTGCGTTCAATCCGGCTGAGCAGTTCACCATCTTCAGTCTTTTCTTCCTGCAGGATGACATTGCCTGCAGCATCGTAACTTGTATATGTAATTTCTATGCCTGACGAGGTTTCTTCCATTGATTCGGATAAACGGCCTTCGGTATCGTAAGTAAAAGTATTACGTTCCAGCAGGTGTTTGTCGGCATTATAACGGCGACGTACAGAGGCGGTTCCGGCATCATCGTAGTTATACACGATATGGTAATTTTCCTCTGGTGTAATAAACACTTCTTCATTAATATTTCCTTCTTCGCTGTAAATAATCCTTCGCTGGGTTATAATTTCACCGGCGATATCGTACTCGGTTTCGGAAACAAGATGCTCGCCATCGTACACATTAACCAGGTAGTTACCGGTTTCCCCGTCACTGTCAATACTCCTGCGGCTGATCAGCCTGCCCGACGGATCATAAGTAAAAATCAACTCATCAGCCGAACCATCAAGATAATGAATATATTCCTTAGCTATTTGTCCATCAGCATTATACTCCATACTGCGGTGCTGGGTTAATTCTCCATTGCCCTCGAACAGCAGTTCATGTTCAACTTTTCCTTCGCTGTTGTACTGATATTTGTAAACATGCTCCACTGAACCGTCAGGATTATACGTAATTGCTTCAATCGGGTTACCGGCGTCGTTATATTCGGTCGACTGGTGCAGGTATTCTTTTTCCCTGATTTCGTCATCTTCAAGTTCTGCGACATTATTCGCCCTGAAAGTTTTTACATATTTCATATCCAACAATTTAGGGATTGATATTACGGGAGGAAGTGATGTGCAAATCTATAAAAAAAATTAAAAAATTGATGATTGTCGTTTATAAAAATCATCAAAAAAAAATTACTTTAACCAGAAAAAAAATACAGCTAAACTTCGTTAAAAATCTGAAAGACCCTTAACCGCTGCTGTTGTGCACATTATTGTGAAGGTAATCTAATGTAAAGCCGCTATAATGTATTACGCTGCTGCCATAAGTCGGGCCGGAAGAAATTACAGGAAGCAGATCGCTTGACAAATTTATTTGTTAATGTACGGTGCAGGTATTGGCTATTTCATCTTAATTTATACCTTTGTCGCACCTAAAAACCGCGTGGTTTAAACTATTTGTTTACAACACACTACATATAAAAAAATGAAAAAAGACAAAATTATTTTCGACCTCATCCACGATGAACAAAACCGGCAGATGCACGGCATTGAACTGATTGCTTCAGAGAATTTTGTGAGCGAGCAGGTTCTTAAAGCCATGGGATCGGTGCTCACCAACAAGTATGCCGAAGGTTACCCGGGGCGCAGGTACTATGGCGGCTGCCAGGTAGTGGACCAAACCGAACAAATTGCCATTGACCGGGCAAAAGCGCTTTTCGGAGCCGAATGGGCCAATGTACAGCCACACTCCGGCGCACAGGCAAATATGGCCGTGCTGATGACCATACTGAAACCCGGCGACACTTTTATGGGGCTTAACCTTTCACATGGCGGCCACCTGTCGCACGGATCACCGGTAAACTCGTCGGGAATTCTTTACAACCCGATTGCTTATGGTGTTGAGGAAGAAACAGGCACCATTGATTATGACAAAATGGAAGCTGCAGCTGTTGCCGGAAAGCCAAAACTTATTATTGCCGGAGCATCGGCTTACAGCCGCGACTGGGATTACAAACGTATGCGCCAGATTGCTGACAAAGTGGGTGCATTGCTGATGGCTGACATTGCCCATCCGGCAGGTTTAATTGCACGCGGATTACTGAACGACCCTGTTCCTTATTGCCACATCATTACCACAACTACCCACAAAACCTTGCGTGGCCCTCGTGGTGGCCTCATCATTATGGGTAAGGATTTCGAAAATCCATGGGGAATAAAAACACCAAAAGGCGAGCCCAAAATGATGTCGGCAATGCTCGACAGCGCTGTTTTCCCAGGCATTCAGGGCGGACCGCTGGAACATGTAATTGCTGCCAAAGCTGTTGCATTCGGCGAAGCGCTTTCTGACGAATTTATGGATTACGCCATGCAGGTGAAGAAAAATGCCCAGGTTATGTCGAAAGCGTTTACGGATAAAGGATATAAAGTAATTTCGGGAGGCACCGACAATCACCTGATGCTTATCGACCTGCGCACCAAATATCCTGACATTACCGGTAAAATGGTTGAAAACCTGCTTGTTAAAGCTGATATTACGCTTAACAAAAACATGGTTCCGTTCGACAGCCGTACGCCATTCACCACCTCGGGTATTCGTGTAGGTACACCTGCCATCACAACCCGCGGCTTGAAAGAAGAACATATGCCGGTAATCGTCGACCTGGTTGATACCGTTATCGCTAACCACGAGAATGAAGAAATTATCACCAAAGTGCGCACACAGGTAAATGAAATGATGAGCGAATTCCCATTATTTGCTTACTAAAAAGCGTAAAACCTGAATTAAAAAGCGGTGCTGTAATAATTTACAGCACCGCTTTTTTTATCATCTGGCGGAATTTGATAACAGCCTTACTTTGTAGAACTAAATAGTATTTTATTATTTCACCTGCGCCGGAGCTGCTGATTCATTTTTAGGTTGTTCTTTTGTTTTGTCGGGCGTTTCGATTTTAAATTCCGATTTCCTGAAAATGTCGTCTTTATTCAGCGGCCTTACGAGGTCGCGCCAGCTGAATCCTTTAAGCTTGCGCTGATCATCCGAAACAGATTTCACCGGGAACATATTACCCGCAGGCTTGTCATAATAAACAATCTGGTCAATTTTACTGTCTCGTACATACAGCCGCATTTTACTCCCGGCGGCTTTATTCACCCCAATCAGTGCATTATCGTCCTCACGCACAAAATACACAGTTTCAGCATTACCAATAACATCAATACTCCGTAATTCGTTGTTTACCAGGTGCCCTACCATATTCTTTCCCCTGATCTGGTTAAAACTATCGGTGGTATCTTTCGAAACAATAAACGCTGTACTGTACATGTAAATTTTCTTAATCGCGTTTTTGCCGGTGAGTATCCGGATGGTATCAGCAGTAAGCTGGTTCTTATCCGACCACAGCACGGGATTACGGTACATATTGATCAGCGAATCGGCGAAGCTGAAATTCAACGAGTCGCAGGCACCCTGTATATCGTTGCGGAAAAACCTGGTGTTGTGGTAGGCAAATAAATTTTTGGTTTCGTTTTTGGTGGTGTCGAAGGTAGCTTTCAGGGTGTCGGCATGCAGGTAAAGGGTATCCTGTTTATCGCCCATAATGGCTACGGCATGGCTGGTAAACAAGCTGTATCCCTTGGTTTTCCAGTATTCGGCAAAATTGCCTTTAATTACAACATCCTGAACAGTATCCGTCATTACCACGTTGTTAACGGCTTTTCCGTATTTTGTTTTTTCATTATAATACAGGCTGTCGCCGGTTAACCTACGGTTATCATCCACGAGCAAGGCATTTACGCTGAAACGCGATTTACTGGTAGTACGATCGTATTCGCCATCTTCGCAATAGAGGTAATTATCTTTACCTTTCAGAATGGTTGGCCCCAGGAAGTAGCTGATGCGCGAAACCGTGTTGTATTTCAACGTATCGCAGTTGATCTTGTACTCAGGATTGGTAAGCACCACATCGTCCCTGAAATACATCAGTTTCTGATTGGTATGATAATAGCACCTTTGGCTGGTGAGCACATTGTCGCCGTTCACCATTTTGCCTCCCGTAGTATAGCTGGCAATACCCGTATTCCGGTCGAAGACCATCACATCGGTAGATAAGGTTGTCTGCTTATCAACCAAGCGAACATTCTCGCGTACAGTGGCCATCTTGGTATTTCCGTCGTAATGCAGAAATTTACCATATAAATTAAGGGTATCGCTCGATTTGATGCGCACATTGCCGTAACATTCCAGGGTATTGGATTTCTCGTACAGCCAGGCGCTATCGCAGTACAGGTAAGCACCCTCGTGTTCAAAAACCGGGTTATTCAACGCACGGGTCATGTCGCCCATACTGCTCGAATGCCTGAGTTCACCGGCATTCATCTGTATACGCATCCGTTGGGCGAGCAATAACTGGTGGCCCGACAGGAATATAGCCAGGGTTAAAAAAGCAATTAAGTAAAATCGAAATTTCTGCATCAGGATTTTAAAATTCACGGCAAAGGTAAGTAATGTAAACAAATACTCAGCCAAAGCAGGCAACAGCTTAAGTTCTGATTTATGAAAGGTATCTTAAAGTTTGTTAATTGGCAGATCGGCTGCCAAGTATATTCAAACCCAAACATAAAACGCATCAGTTTACAGAAAATGTATTCCCCAAAAAGAACCTTTTCACCATCATTCGGGTGAGTTAAAAAAAATAAATATTAATTGCATGTACATAAAAGATATTTCTACATTTGAGCCGTTTTAAACTTTTCTACCAGATGGCTCAGCATACAGATCCAAAACTCAATTACGAAGAAACCAAAAAACGGATTGGCTACGTTACACGCCAGGAGGCGACGCAGGAAACATACGACAGGATAGGCTTTATGTCGGGGCTGGAAGTACACCAGCAGCTGAAAACCGAACAGAAACTGTTTTGCCGCTGCCCGGCCGGAGTTTACCAGAAACCCGGAGATTTTGATGCCGAAGTGGTACGCCATATGAGGCCCACCCTCAGTGAGCTGGGAGAATATGACGGCACTGCCCTCATGGAGTTTAAAACCCGTAAAAATATTATCTACAGGCTTAAAAGCAAATCGACCTGTACTTACGAGGTCGACGATACGCCTCCTTTCCCGCTGAACAGGCAGGCCCTGGAGCAGGCTATTGAAATTTCGCTGGTATCGAAACTCAATATTGTTGGCGAAGTACACATTACCCGTAAACAATACCTCGACGGGAGCATCCCTACAGGATTTCAGCGTACCGCCATAATCGGCGTTGAAGGCGAAATTCCACTCAGAAACAAAAAGATAAGACTGATACAGCTCAGCCTCGAAGAAGACTCGTGCCGCGAGGTAAGCGACATAGGCCACACCAGGGTGTACCGTACCGACAGGCTTGGCATGCCGCTGATTGAAACGGTAACTTACCCGGATATGACCAATCCCGATGAAGTTAAGGAAGCATGTAATTATATCCGTTTCCTGGGGCGCAGCACCGGCAAGGTACGCACCGGGATGGGCGCCGGCAGGCAGGATGTAAATGTAAGCTGTAAGGGAGGAACCCGGGTTGAGATAAAAGGTGTGGCTCACAGCCGCTGGATTCCGGAACTGACCCACAACGAATGTTTCCGCCAATGGGCGTTGCTCACCATACGCGATGAGCTCAATACACGGATTCCCGATCCCAAAGCCTGGGCGCCATCGCACACCTACCTCGATGTTCACGTATTTAACTCGAAAAACGGGTTCACCAAAGAAGCTAAAGCCAATGGTTTGAAACTGGTAGCTGTTAACCTTCCGGGATTCAAAGGGATACTTTCGCATTTCACGCAACCCGGCAAAGCATTTGCCAACGAGTTGGTTGAACGGCTGAAAGTAATTGCCTGCATCGAAATGCCTAATATGGCGCATAGCGAAGAAATAGATCCCTTATTTGCCGCTACTGAATGGGAAAAAATAGCTGCCTTGCTCAAACCAGGCGAAAACGATGCACAACTCATTATCCGCGGACCTGAAGAAGATATTCAAACCGCCCTCGAAACCATTGAAGAACGTTGCCGATTGGCATTTGCAGGCGTTCCGCCCGAAACACGCAAGTCTTTCGAAAACGGGACTACCATTTTTGAACGTGTGTTGCCAGGTGCCGACCGCATGTACCCCGATACCGATTCAGCTCCCATACCACTCGAAAATGAATTGATTGAAAGACTGGGAAAGAAAAAACCACAGGAAGTGATTGAACGGTATCATCAACTCCGAAACTGGAATGTGCCCGAAGACTGTTATACCTATATTTTCAGGAAGAATCTATTCCCGCTCATCGAACGTATCGTTCATGAACTGGATATCAGCCCGGCATTTGTTGGAAAATTCTTTGGTCATTCGGTGAAATGGGTCGAAGGACAATACAAGCCTGCAGCTGAATTTGATTACAAGATAATTTATGCGCTGTTGCGTTTTATCAGGCAAAAAGACCTGGACCTGAGCATAGCCAGGCGAATGCTGCCATTGGTGTACCAGTACCCCAAAATGGAATTTGAATCGGTGCTCACAAGTATAAACTTTAAAAGGATACCTGGTGAGGATATCGTTTCAAAGGTTCCATTCCTGCGGAATAAATTTGCCGAAATAAGGCTTTCGAAAGGAGATGACGTTGAGCATAACTGGATCATGGGCCAGCTTCGCCGGCAGGCTGAAGGGAATATGAAAATGCAGGATTTGCATGCTGCCATCGAGACTAAAAAATAAACCCCGTTCGGATTTTCAGCACCCGTAAACAATTTTACAGCATTATTTTATCGAAAAGTAAAAACAGAAAACCAGATGACTGACGATATTTTCCAGGGATACAAAGGAGCAGCACTCGAAGTTCTAAAAAAGTTCAATGTACGCGTATGGGGGCAGGCGATCGTTAAAACCACGCGCGGCGAATTTATAGGCACTGTGCTGCCGCGCTCGGAGAACGATGACGACAAACATATTGTAATGAAAATCCCTACCGGTTATAATATTGGCCTTGATGTGGCTACCATAACCGGGATGAAAGAAACCGGCTACAAGAAAGCCAACTACAAAATCCCTGAAAAGGAATTTCCCTATACCGAGGGACTGCCGAAAGTAAAACTGATCGGAACCGGAGGCACCATTGCCTCGCGCCTCGATTATCGGACCGGGGCTGTAATTCCTGCATTTTCGCCAGGCGAACTTTACGGAGCCGTGCCCGAACTGGCTTCCATCTGCAACCTAACCACCGAGAAAATTTTTGCAGTTTTCAGCGAAAACATGGCGCCCGACAACTATAAAAAACTGGCCATTGCCATTGGTAAAGAAATAGAAGCCGGTGTTGACGGAATTGTGATCGGGCATGGAACTGACACCCTGCATCATACGGCCGCTGCGCTCACTTTTATGGTTCAGAATTCGCCGGTACCCATTGTACTGGTGGGCTCCCAGCGCTCGAGCGACAGGCCCAGTTCCGATGCCGCGCTTAACCTGATGCATGCCTGCACGGCTGCCGGTCATGGCGATATTGCCGAAGTGAGGATATGTATGTTTGGCCCCACCAGCGACGAGTATGGTTTCCTGCACAAAGGAACCCGCGTACGCAAAATGCATTCGTCGTACCGTTCAACTTTCCGCACCATTGGTGATACGCCTATGGCCACTATCACCCGAAAGGGACTGAAGCCAATCAAGGAAACTTATAACCATCGCCGTAAGGACCGCAACGTGACCATCCTCCCCTATTTCGAGGAAAAAGTGTCGATTGTTTACTATTATCCCAACATGCAGCCCGACATTATTGATTCGCTGGTTGAAAACGGTTATAAAGGTATTGTGATTGCCGGCACCGGGCTGGGACATGTGAACAAACCCCTTTACCCGGCCATTGAACGGGCCGCAAAAGCCGGCGTAGCTATTTACATGACCGTGCAAACGCTTTGGGGATATGTGCATATGTTTGTGTACGACACCGGTCGCGACCTGATGGCAAAAGGCGTTGTGCCAGCCGAAAATATGCTTCCCGAAGTGGCTTATATAAAATTAGGCTGGGCCCTTGGCCAAACCAGCGATCTCGAAGAGGTTAAACGGATTATGCTCACCCCGATAAATGATGAAATTACAGCCCGCGAGCCATATAACGGATACCTGGTTTACCAGGGCGGAGTACCGGAAGTTGAAGATTTTATCAGGAAAGTACATAAATAAAAACCTGCCAGGCATGCAAGCCAGGTCAAAGGGAACGTGCTTTCAGTGAGAGAAATGCATCAGTTTTGAAATAGCCTCTAACAGCTTTGCTTTGCTTACAGGTTTCACCATATATTCATTGCAACCTGCATCGCGGGCCGCCTGTTCGTCGTTCGATGAAATTAAACCTGACAAGGCTATAACCGGTAAAACCGGCAATTGCTCCCTTACTTTTCGTGTGGATTCCAGTCCATCCATGCCTGGCATTTTCATGTCGGTAATAAGCAGGCTTATATTAGGATGTTCCCTGCAAAGCTCAACGGTTTCGAAACCATTGCGGGCACGGAGCACTTTGAATGAGGCTTTTTTGAGTACAATTTCGAGGTATTTGTAATTTGAATCATCGTCTTCGGCAACCACAACCAGGGGTAGCTCGCCATTGCCTTTAACAGCGCCCAGGTCTGCTTTAATTCCCTCAGCAGGAATTGTAAACCAGAAAGTTGATCCATGGTTTATTTCCGATTTAACCCATAAATCGCCTCCCAGCAGTTTTACAAATCCGCGGGCGATGGACAACCCCAGCCCTGAACCTTCGTAGCCCCTCGAAATGGACAAATCGGCCTGCCTGAAAACATCAAAAATCACGGTAAGCAGTTCCTCGGAAATACCCGAACCGGTATCACTTACTGAAAAAGTATGAAATCCGGGTTTTAGCTCATAACCAATGGTAATAGATCCTTTTTTGGTGAACTTTATGGCATTGTCGGTAAGGTGATAAAATATTTTCGAAAGCAGATCTTCGTCGGTTATGATTTCAACATTTCGTTCGGGAATATTTAATAAAATGTCGAGTTTGAGATTTAGCGATTCACAACTGGCAACAACGTGTTTCCTGATTTTATCGATGAATTTGCTCAGCAGAAACGATTGCTTATTGATTTCAGTAAGACCTGAAACGATCATCGAAATATCCATGTACCCGTTGATGGTATTGATCAGCCGGGTACTGCTTTTTTTGATCATCCGGCTAAACTCAATGCGATCTTCGGCTGAACTGTCCAGCTGGGTAATCATTTCGCTGAACCCGATTATGCCATTGAGCGGGGTGCGGAGTTCGTGTGAAATATTGCGAAGGAATGCCGATTTCAGTTTATCACTGGCTTCGGCTTTTTCCATTGCTTTCATCAGTTCATTACGAACCTGCAGGCGTTCGGTAATATCGCGGAATACGCCCTGCAAAATATTTCGTCCGTTCAGTGTAATGTTGTTCGAAAGCACTTCCACAGGAATTTCAGCACCATCGGACCTTAATATTACGCTTTCAATCGGTAACTGATCTTCTTTGCGGAGCGCAATTTCTGAATGTTTCTTAAACGACTCGCTGGCAAACTCCCTGTGGCTGACAGGATGCAACTGGGTTTGATGAAGTGTGCGGATTTTATTCAATGAATACCCCAGCATTGAACAAGCCACGGGGTTTGCATCAATGAGCATTCCTGTTTCAATATCGGCCAGGATGATTGCGTCGGGCGAGGCCTCGAAAAGTTGCCTGTAACGCTCTTCGCTTTCCTTCAGTGCGTCTTCGAACTTTATACGTTTTGTAATATCTTCCTTTACACCGAGGTAATGTGAAACTACACCCTCAGGATCGCGGATGGGTACTATCAGGGCGCTTTCCCAGAAAAGTTCGCCTGTTTTCTTACGGTTATGGAAAATGCCCTCCCATTTCTGGCCCGATTTTATGGTAGCCCAAAGCGACCTGTAGGTTTCGCGGGGCGTATTACCCGATGCAAAAACCGAAGGGCTGCGGCCCAGCAGTTCCGTGAGTTCATAACCTGAAGTTTCGCAGCCGGCAGGATTAACATACTCCATCATGCCATCCAGGTTGGTAATGATGATCGTATTGGGGTTTTGTTGAACCACCGACGACAACTTATGAAGTTCCTTCTCCGACAATCGTCTTTGGGTAATATCGCGGCTAACGCCCCTGTAGCCTGTAAGTTCACCTGAATTGGAATGTACCGGCACCCCGCTGGTTTCGAAATAGAGGAAATGCCCGTCGCGATGCCTGTATTTGTTTACCAGCGAATTAAACGGCTTCGATTGTTGAACAATACTGTCGGAATTTGAAATAATTTCGGCAATATTCTCGTGATAAATGAACTCAAATGGCGACTTACCGATCACTTCCTCGGGCGGGTAACCCAGCAGGTTTGTAAATTGCGGACTCACATAAGTGTATTTCCCCTGCAGGTTGGTTTCCCATATCATATCTGATGTGGATTCGACAAGCGATTTGAACTTGGTTTCGCTTTCGCGGAGCACTTCTTCGGCCTGCTTGCGCTCAGTGATATCGTGAGCCATGACAATGCACACTTTTTCACCAAAATAAGTGCCTTGTACGGCACGCACTTCTTTAGGAAATATTTCCCCGTTCGACCGAAGCCCCCAGAATTCGAACTGTTGCGGTTCACCTTCAAAAACGCGCGTTATCATGCCTGCAACTGCAGTAAGATCATTTTTCCCGGGTGCTGAAACAAACAACGGCGATTTCCCGATCAGAACTTCGCGCGGGTAACCATACATTTTTACAGCGCCTTCGTTTACATCCAGAAATATCCCTTCCCGGTTCTGAATATAAATGGCATCGGTAACATTATTAAAGAGTTCGCGGTAGCTGTTTTCGTTTTCTGCCAGCGCCTGCCTGGCGAGTTTACCGGCCGAAATATCATTAAATGAAAGAATAGCATTTACCGGTTTACCACTCATATCGCCTACCAGGCTGGCCCTGACCTCAACTTCAAATGTCCTGCCCTGGCTGTTAATGCCAGTCATTTCACCAATCCAGTTGGTATGAAGCTGCAGTTTCGAAATCAGGTCTTGATTTTCAGCTTCCGGTTGCCAGAATTCATATATGGTTTTCCCCAACACATTACCAGGAACAGCGATATCCCATATTTTATAAAACGAAGGATTAACATAGGTTATAATACCCTGAAGGTCGGTTATCGCAATGGCATTGATTGCCGATTCAATAGCCAGGTGTTTAACCAGTATCGCTTCCTCTGCTTTTTTACGCTGCGAAATGTCGGACCAGATACAATGTGTCTGTTTGAAATCTCCGTTTTCGTGGTACTCAACAACGCCATCGAATGTAACATACACCACAGAGCCATCTTTACATACCAGCTCAAATTCAAAACCACTGATACGGCCAGTTTTTTTGAAATAAGGAAAACGTTTCTTTACCAGCCCGGCTGATTCGGCGGTCATAAACTCGGCAAAATGATGCCCGATAACTTCTTCTCTCGTATATCCCAGCTTTTGGAGCCACGATGGATTTACATCCACGAAACATGCGTTCTCATCGAGCGATTGGTAATTTACCGGTGCGTTCTGGTATAGTTTCCTGTAATTATCTTCGATCTTTTTTAACTCAGCAATTGATTGGGTGTGGTTCAGCTTTTCTGCTTCGAAAGCTGCATCGAGTTTAGCAAATGCCAGCCGGGCTTCATCCAACTCTTTTAAGAGTTTTTCGATGGTTTGCTGCTGGTTTTCTAATTCGTTACCCATTGAAAATGTAGCTGTTATCCGGCAATTTTTAATGTAAAATAAAAGGTGCTTCCTTTTCCCTCTTCACTTTCGACCCAAATGTTACCACCGTGTTTTTCAACAAATTCCTTGCACAGGATCAAACCCAGGCCGGTTGATACTTCACCTTCGGTACCCTTGGTTTTATTGTTGGTATCGATACGGAATATTTTTTGGACCATACCTGCAGCAATTCCAATACCAGTATCTTTAACAGCTATAGTTACAAAATGTTCTCCCGAGGTTGTGGCTGAAATATTCACTTTTCCTCCCCTGGGTGTAAATTTTACGGCATTGGTAAGCAGGTTGCGCACAATGGTCATCAACATATGAACATCGGCAACAACTTCCAGGTCGGCAGGCACATCAACTGACAGTTCAATTTCTTTAAGCTGTGCACTGTGAGCAATCACCTCTGTACAACTTTCAATCAAAGGAAGCAGGGTGGTGCTGCGGGGTTCGAACTGTGTTATTTCGCGGTGAAGCAGCGACCATTCGAGCAGGTTTTCGAGCAGTTGGTAAAGGTTAAGTGCTGAACTTCGCATCAGGCTAATGATCGACCTGAGTTCTTTCTCCGGTAATGTATCAAATTCCTCGTCGAGTATTTCGGTAAAACCCAGAAACGAGGTGAACGGGCTGCGAAGATCGTGCGCAATAATGGAGAAAAATTTATCCTTACTGTTGTTGATGGCCTGTAAATCTTCGGCATTTTTCTGCAGCTGATCTTCAAACCGTTTCTGCTCCGTCATGTCGATAATAATGCCCCTTGTACCGATACATTTCTTATTCACAATGACGGGAACCGTATGGATTGATATCGGGAAAGTGCTCCCGTTTTTGGTAATTCCTGTCATTAGTGCCCTGTCGGCACGTTTATATTCATACACGGCTTCAATATGCAGACGCATTTCATCGCGGCTTTCGGGAGCAACCAGCTGGTCAAGCAGCAAATAGGTATTCAGATCTTGAGGCAGGTAGCCAAAAAGCCTGAAACCGGTATCATTCAGGTAAACAATTTTCCCACTGAAATCGGCTTCGTAAATCGTTTCAGGCAGCAGCTCAACCAGGTCGCGGTATCGTTGTTTGCTTTCAATAAGATCTTGTTCTATCAGTTTGCGTTCAACAATTTCTTTTTGCAGTCCGGCATTATGAAGCCGCTGTACCCTGTACCTGATAATCCCGAAAATGATAATGCTGGCAGCAATGAGGGCTAATAGAAGGAACCACCAGGTAAGAAAAACAGGAGGCTTAATCGTTATTGTTTCTGATCTTTTCACCTGGCTCCAGGCACCTGAGAAATTTCTGGCCATCACGCAAAGCGTATATTTACCAGGCTTTAGCCCTATATATTTCACATTGTCGAGCATGGGCTGCGAAATTTGCTGCCAGTCCTGGTCTAAGCCTTCGAGTTTGTATTTATACTCAATCAGATCCTCGTTAATAAATGATATTCCCCTGAAATGAAATACCAGGGTATTGCTTGCGTTTTTAAGCGAATTTTCGCGATTCAAAGGATATCGGAACCCTTTGCTGTCCTCTGCATACAGCAGCTTAATTTCAGGAACCGAAATTACAGCGTTGTTGTAACCGGGCTCGAAACAGGTGAGGCCGCGATCGGTTCCAATCCACACCCGCCCTTTGGAATCGGACATACCGGCAGCACGGTTTGTTTCCCATCCGGCCAAGCCGTTGTAAATATTAAAAACCTCCAGATTGTCCCTGGTATCCCATTTATAAACGCCTGTATTGGATCCAAACCAGAAGTTATCATCACTATCCTGAAAAATAAAAAACACAGGTGTATTGATCTCAATATCGTGATAACGAAATTTTTCCAACAGGCCGTTTTTAATAACATACAACCCGTTATTGCAGCCAACATATTGAACACCGCTTTTGCTTTTATAATAGGAATAAACGTTTTCTGTCTTATGTCCTGCAGCCGCAGGTATTCCTTCAACTTTATCCTTCACGATATGCCACAGTCCATTGGAGCCGGTTACATATATGCCATCTTTATCATCGGAAAAAATTTTCCGGATTACATTACTAGGGATTGCATAAATCGGGTAATGCACAAGTTCTTTATTCCTGATATACAGGAGCACGGTGTCAGCTCCTACCCATATTCTGCCATTCCTGTCCTGATGAACCACATTGGTTACCGGGTATTTATCAGAGCTGTACCAATTTATGTTTAAATCGGGTTTCAGTTCTCCGATGCCCCGGCTGATTGAGGCAAACCATATATTTCCATCCCGGTCCTTCATCATATCGCCTACACGCCGGGTGTTTAATTTCCGATCAGGAAACTCAATTACTTTAAAGGTGTTGTTCGGGCTGAGTATCGATAACCCGTTATTATGCCCGAGCACAATTTTTCCATCATTGGTTTCGGCAATGGCAGTAACCTCATCTTCGAGCATACCATTCCTCCTGAAGTAATTGATCACTTTCAGGTTATTTATTTTGTTGATACCGCGGGTGTCGGTAATCCATACGTTTTGTTCCCTGTCGATAAAAACGGAAGTTGCACCATGCGAGGAGAATCCATTGTCGAACATGAGCGGAACCGGGATATCACTTTTGTTCGAGATGTAATATTTGGCCCAGATGTTGCCAAAAAACACATTTCCGTTGTGGTCGGAATTTACATATGAATAGTAAAAAATGGATGGATGCGGCAGTTTAAATTTATCGGTTACCTTTCTGAAAGTGTTATTCTGTATATAACCCAGCCAGTTTTCGGTAAGCACCCACAGCTTTTCATTTTTTGTGTTCCGGTTGCCAAAATTTATAGCAATTATATCTGTACCATAAGGCTTTACAAAGTTTGTCAGGCTCCAGTCCTGTTTGCTTCCGTTTGCAATACAGATACCAACCTTTGTCGATAGAAAAAATTCCTGGTTTTTCGATACAACGGAGTACACATAATTTAACGCCGGATTTGGTGAAATACGAAAATGCGACCAGGCGTTATTCTCCCAGATGAAATACCCGTTGAAACTCCCCACGCAAATAACCGGTTTGTTGTTTTTGTAGAACACATCGAATGAGTTCATCAGGTAATTGCGGTCCTCTTTGGGAGGCGGACTTATTTTCCCCCACTTGCTTCCATCCCTGAAAACGATAGTGTCAATAATGTTATCAGGCATGGCCCATAATATGCCCCGGGCATCTATTTTAACTTTTCGGTAAAACTGGTATGGCAGACCGTCCTTCAGATCGAAATTGGTAAACCGGAATCCGTCATATATAGAAATCCCATAGCTGGTTGCAAACCACATCATACCATCATTATCCTGACAAGCATCGTTAATATTACGTGTCGGCAGGCCCTCCTTCAGGGCATATGACTTTACAAAAAATTGCTGAGCCAGGCTGTTTTTGAAAAACAACAACAGAAGAAATGAAATAAAAATAAATTTGTTACTACTGCCTTTCATTCGTTAATTTCATTTCATCATGAAGAAAAAAAATATTTATAAAAATTTGATTTTGCACCACGCAATTCTTGTGCTGAATCGTCGGATAATAACGCACAACCACATATTTTAGTACGTTCACAAGTTCTTTATCAGTAAGGTATTTCAATTTGAGGATCAGGCACAACCCTTTTGCAAAAGCATAA
This sequence comes from uncultured Bacteroidales bacterium, assembly GCA_937965665.1. Classification (GTDB taxonomy): domain Bacteria; phylum Bacteroidota; class Bacteroidia; order Bacteroidales; family UBA4417; genus UBA4417. The sequence goes on along the minus strand of CALCJE010000150.1, from coordinate 17,028 downwards.
ATACCTGTTCAGCGAATGGATATGCCTTTCAAATTGGCAAATATGCCATATTATTCATGAAAATACAAATATAAAGATTATCTATAATTAATACCTGCTTCCGGAATTAATTATTTTAGCTATTGTGACCCTGCCCGCACAATACCAGGCTAAAAAAAGTGTCCCGATTAAACACAGTTTGGCAGCGTTATTTAATCATTACAAGATCGGCTTTGCCCTTAAAATTATTGCATATGAAATAATTTTGCGTCAAAGCAGGCTGAAAGCAGCAAAACCATTAGCAAAGATTTTTATCACGGAGTTTCGCAACAAGCTATGCACAATAATCGGCCAATTCCTGACAAATACTTATCTTTGCCTCCGATAAAAAAGTATAAGCATGATTCTCTTTTTTCGTAAGGATAAAACGGTGTACGCAGTGCATCAGCAAACAGGTATTAACCGCAACGATGTCCCGAAGCTGGAATGGCTTTTTGGCGATGCCCGGCAAATGAGCGAAAGCAACATAGCCGGGTTTTTTGTTGGCCCCCGGCGTGAAATGATAACACCCTGGAGTACCAACGCCGTTGAAATTACCCAGAATATGGGTATTGAAGGCATTGTCCGCATCGAAGAATTTACCGAAGTTGCCGGCACTGATGCAGTATACGATCATATGCTGCAACGGCTTTACACCAACCTCGACCAGGATTTGTTCACTATCGTGAAACAACCCGATCCGATTATCGAGATTGAAGATATAGCCGAGTATAATAAAAAAGAAGGGCTTGCGCTCAGCCCTGAAGAAATTGAATACCTGAACGAGGTAAGCATAAAACTGGGCCGAAAACTTACAGATAGCGAAGTATTTGGTTTTTCGCAGGTAAATTCGGAGCACTGCAGGCATAAAATTTTTAACGGCACTTTCGTGATTGATGGTGAGGAAAAGGCGGAGACCCTGTTTCAGATGATCAAGAAAACTTCCAAAGCTCATCACGGCCGGATTGTTTCAGCTTACAGCGACAATGTTGCTTTTATCGAAGGCCCTGTTGCCGAACAGTTTGCTCCAGCCACCCAGGATAAACCTGATTTTTTCGAAACACGGGATATAGAAACCGTAATATCGCTGAAAGCCGAAACACATAACTTCCCTACCACGGTTGAACCTTTTAACGGGGCTGCAACCGGTTCGGGCGGAGAAATCCGCGACCGCATGGCCGGTGGTAAAGGCTCCATGCCCATTGCCGGTACGGCAGTTTATATGACATCGTACCCGCGCACCGGCAACGACCGCGAGTGGGAATCCGAAAACGAACCCCGTCCGTGGTTATACCAAACTCCCGAAGAAATCCTGATAAAAGCCTCGAACGGCGCCAGTGATTTTGGCAATAAATTCGGACAACCTCTCATTTGCGGTTCGCTACTCACTTTTGAACATACCGAGGACGACAAACAATACGGCTACGATAAGGTGATTATGCAGGCCGGCGGCATCGGTTACGGACGTAGAACCGACAGCTTAAAAGGGCATCCGCAACCTGGTGACAATGTAATTGTAATGGGTGGCGATAACTATCGTATTGGCATGGGTGGCGGGGCTGTATCGTCAGTGGCTACCGGCGAATACCATAGTGGCATCGAGCTCAATGCCATTCAACGTTCGAACCCAGAGATGCAAAAACGGGTTTACAATGCCATCAGGGCTATGGCCGAAAGTACTGAAAATCCAATAGTATCGGTACACGATCATGGCGCCGGCGGGCACCTGAATTCACTCTCCGAACTTGTTGAAGAACAGGGAGGCAGCATCGACCTGGGCAAATTGCCGGTCGGTGATCCTACACTTTCGTTCAAGGAAATTGTAGGAAATGAATCACAGGAGCGTATGGGTCTGGTACTGAAAGCTGCTGATGCTGAAATTCTTCAGCGTGTAGCCGAGCGCGAACGTGCCCCATTTTACAACGTGGGAAAAATAACCGGCGACATGAATTTCTCTTTTGTCAATTCCAAAACCGGCGAAGCACCTATCAACATGCCGCTTGAATATTTCTTCGGTAAACCGCCGCGTACCGTGATGGCCGACAGCACTACCGAATGCCGTTTTCAGCAGCCCGGCTACGACAAATCGAAACTGAATCAATATATTGAACAGGTACTGCAACTCGAAGCTGTTGCCTGCAAGGACTGGCTTACCAATAAAGTCGACCGTTCAGTTACCGGGCGCATCGCGCACCAGCAGACTGCCGGCCCGCTGCAATTACCGCTGAATAACCTGGGTGTGGTAGCCCTCGATTTCCAGGGAGTTAAGGGCATAGCGACTTCCATCGGTCATGCGCCGGTTTCCGGTTTGGTAGATCCTGCGGCCGGATCAGTGCTATCAGTAACTGAAGCCCTTACTAACCTGGTTTGGGCCCCGATTGAACAGGGTCTTGGAGGCGTTTCGCTCAGCGCCAACTGGATGTGGCCGTGCCGGAACCACGGAGAGGATGCACGCTTGTACAAAGCAGTAAAAGCAGTCAGCGATTTTGCCATCGAGCTTGGCGTAAATATTCCAACCGGAAAAGACTCCCTTTCCATGACCCAGAAATACCCTGACGGAAAAACAGTGATGTCGCCGGGAAGCGTTATCATTTCAACCGTTGGTGAGGTTACTGACATCAGGAAAGTGATCAGCCCGGTGTTAAAAGAAAGTTTCACCTCGTCGATCATATATATTGATTTTGGCAACGGTGCTTTTAACCTGGGGGGAAGTTCCTTTGCGCAGGTAATGAATAAGTTGGGTGGCGATACAGCCGAAGTAAAGGATGCCGCTTATTTCCGGTCATGTTTCGAAGCAGTTCAGGAGCTCATTCAAAAAGAAGTTGTGCTGGCCGGGCACGATATTTCGGCTGGCGGGTTCATAACCACCCTGCTCGAAATGACATTCAGCCACAACAACTTAGGCATGGATATTGACGTAAATGCTTTAGGCGAAACAGATATAATCCGTCTGCTTTTCAGCGAAAAACCAGGTGTTGTAATACAAGTTAACGACCTCGATTTTGTAAGCATCTACCTCCACGAAAAAGGAATCAACTACCATGTAATCGGTAAGCCGGCAGCAGGCAAAACTTTACAGATCAGGCATCTGCAGGATAATTACCAGTTTGATATCCATGCACTTCGTGATAAATGGTTCCGGTCGTCGTACCTGCTCGACCGCAAACAAAGCGGAGAAACTCTGGCGAAAGAACGATTCGAGAATTATGCTGTTCAGGAGCGGAAATTTGTTTTCCCGGGTTCATTTAGCGGCAAGTTTAGCCAGTTTAACATTGATCCGGGCCGTAAAACGCGTTCGGGTATCAAGGCAGCCATTATACGCGAAAAAGGCGTAAATGGTGATCGCGAAATGGCCTGGAGTATGCACCTGGCCGGGCTCGATGTAAAAGATGTTCATATGACTGACCTGATGAGTGGCCGCGAGACCCTTGAAGATATTAGTATGATTGTGTTCGTGGGAGGATTTTCGAATTCCGATGTTCTCGGATCGGCCAAAGGATGGGCAGGTGCTTTTAAATACAATGACAATGCGCGGGTAGCTCTCGAAAAATTTTATTCGCGCCCCGATACCTTGAGCCTGGGCGTTTGCAATGGATGCCAGGTTATGATTGAACTCGGGCTGGTAAACCCTGCACACCCACAGAAAACCAAAATGCTTCACAATGCCTCCGGCAAATTCGAGTCAACATTCCTTACCGTTGACATACTCGAGAACGAATCAGTAATGCTGAAATCGTTGTCGGGCAGCAAACTGGGCATTTGGGTAGCACATGGTGAAGGACAATTCAGTTTCCCTTATGCAGAAGATCAGTATAACATTGCCGCAAAATATTCGTACAGTGGCTATCCGGGAAACCCCAACGGATCGATGTACGATGCAGCCTGCATATACAGCGACGACGGCCGTCACCTGGTAATGATGCCACACCTGGAACGCTCACTTTTGCCCTGGCAATGGCCATTATATCCTGATAACCGGAAAACCGACCAGCTATCGCCCTGGATTGAGGCTTTTGTTAATGCAAGGGAATGGCTGAAAGAAAAAAGGTAAAAATCCCTGGCATTAACTATAAAAATGGTGTGGATTTCATTAAAATCAGATTCATTCCATTAAATTCCAACGAATCAATCATAAAACCTGGTTATTGTTTCCATAACAGTTGAAAAGGGAGCGATTATTGCAGCGTATTTTTTACCCCGATTTAATGGTATTATGGAAATGAACCGATTCTCTTTATTCAGCTTTTGTATTTTTCTGCTTGCTGTCACAATCGAGCCAGTGCGTGTTTATGCATTTTCGCACAAAATTGACTCCATCCAGATTGTTTTTGACAATCAGCAGCTTGTGCTACCAGGAGAGACCTTTAATATTGGGATTCTCACTTTTTACACGAATGGCAGGATCAGTAAAACCCGTGGAATGAAGGATGGTACTGCATTCTGGATAAACTATAAAGTTGAAATTACCGGTGGAACATACAATTCAGGTCATATTTTGGTAGATGATAAACCTGATCAGTTTGTTCGAAATTCAGTCATCATCAAAGCTTATCCACGCAGACAACCTGAACTGGCAAAAGTGATAGCGATTCCACTAAATTACGAAACCAGTATCAGGTTCCAGCCAATAACACCGTTCGACAAAGCTCCGGGAAGTCAGTTTAAAGGCGAACTTATTGTTACGTACAACAATGGAATTCAACGTGTTTACAAGGATCTGCAAAGTAAAAAAGAAGCAGGATTATACAAGTTTACCGGTACAGGGGGAACCTGGAAAAATGGGAAATTCACTATTGAGCCGGATATCAATAAAATCGACTGGCACTCAGCTTCATTAATTGTCAACTCGCTGCGAAACCAGTCAGTTGCTGATACTTTTCCGGTAATTCTTGATTACAAACATCATTACCAACTCAATTTCAGTGGTTCATCCGGGTTTCCGGGCTTTTCGGGCACATCTGGTTCCAAAGGCGGAAGCGGAATGAATGGTTCAGATGGACAAAACGGGCAATCGGGAGAGTATGGTGGCGATGGACCAGATATTGGTATTTGGGCTGATTTATATTATGATTCGATAATCAATTGTAAATTACTTTATGTATTTGCACAAAATTTTAATTCCGGTGAGGAGTATCGATTCCTGGTTAACCCTGAGGGTGGCAACATAACAGTAACAACCATGGGTGGATCAGGAGGTTCGGGAGGTGATGGCGGGACTGGAGGTGATGGCGGCGATGGACAGCCCGGAAGAATTTGGACCGAGACCCACACTGAGAAACAAACGGTGCGTAGAATTGAAAAACGTACGGTGCTCAAAAAACAGAAACAGATAATTATTAACAGTGAAGGCAAAGAAGTAGAAACAGAAGTTGATGTTCCGGTTGAAGAAGAAGTTACGGTATATGATGTGGTCGACGTAGTAGTGAGTGTAACGTTGCAAGATCCTGGCCAGGCTGGTGGAAATGGCGGGTATGGAGGCTCAGGCGGATTTGGAGGTGAAGGCGGAAATGGTGGAAATATCACCCTTTATCTTACTGAAGATGCCAGGCCATACCAGTACTTAATACTTCCCGTAAGCGATGGAGGTTCGGGAGGCAAACACGGAAACCCCGGAAGAGGCGGACGTGGCGGCACAGGTGGTTTTGGAGATCCAACCGGCAGCAACGGGGCTCCGGGTAGCGATGGCTATTATGCTTTTGGCTGGGCTGGCAATGGTGGCCGGGGATCAATCAGGGTCGAATCAACGGATGAGTTTATCCAGTAATCCGGCAATCTCTTCCAGCACTTGTTTTTTTGATTTTGATGATTGCTTACCGAAGTTGTTTAACTTTGCGTGAGAAGCTGTTTTTCGGAACCTTATGCGCAAAACACTGATTATATGTTTGATGTTATTACTACATTCAGGTTCAGCCTGGTGTCAGAATGATACAGTTACCGTACCTGAAAACAACGAAACCGATTTTGCAGCTATAGCCTGGCATTCAACATCCCTTATTATGAAGTATTACCAGGCGCATGATGCTGATAGTGCGCTGCTGGTGCTTAACGACTGGCAAACTGCCTGTGGCCCGAGCGAGCCCATTACACGTACCCGGATATTGCTTGCTATCAGCGATCATGCTTTCGAGGAAAGTATCTACGACTCCACCATTGTTGACGATGTGCTCAATTATATGCGTCGTATGGAAAGCAAAGACGCGGATAAACTCTACCGGAATTATGAATCGTACTTTGGCTTTATCCCGATACGCGGTGATTACGATTTCTTTACGCAAAGTATTGCCGATTCGCTGCTGAAGGGTGAGTTCGACACGCCCCTGGAATTGCTTTTCTGCCAGTTTTATGCCAATATTGTAACCGATCCTTTAAAAGAGATCAAAAGCAATCCATTATACGATAACACGGCGCTGAAATCGTATTACGTGCAGGTAGCTCAGAAAAGCCTGTCGAAACCTGACTACCACTTTGGCTTGTTTGCCGGCACCTGGATTCCGACAGGGAATGCAGCACTGCTGGGAGTTCATCCCGAAATAGGGATGCAGGTGGGTGTAAAATATCAGAAAATGACTTACAACTTTACCCTGGCATTCAAATTCCTGAACTCGCCCAACGATTATGCAATTTACATGGATGGTAATATCGATACAACCAATTATTTTTTAGGTGGTTACCTGGGATTGGATTTAGAAAGGGAACTGTTTAAAGTTAAAAAAAATGAATTCGACTTACTATTTGGAATAGGTTACGATGGTTTTGAATCGGTTAAGACCAATGATAACAATTCGGAAGCAAGTCCTACACATTCGATTAATTCAGTCAATACAAATTTTGGACTGGGATTCAGGCATTTTTATAAAAAGAACCGATATTGGGGACTAAAAGCAAAGTATAATATTTTGAACTATAACAACAGCGGAGGTACCAACCTTATGGGAAACTGTTTTACCATTTCGCTCTGCCTGGGCAGCCTCGGCAACCAGGCTAAAGAAAACGAGTTGTACGAAATAAGGTATTAATAAACCCTCAACCATAACCCTGTCAGGGTTTTAAACCCTGACAGGGTTGGGTTGGGATATTAAAAACATATTACCATGACTAAGCTTGAGTTTGGAAAGTATTACCATATATACAACCGGGGTGTTAACAGGTGCAACCTGTTCTATATCAATGACAACTACAGATATTTTCTGCGTCAGTACGAAAAATATATTGACCCGGTAGCTGACACATTTGCATGGGCTCTTTTGAAAAATCATTTTCACCTGCTTGTACGGATAAAAGAAGAATCAGACATAAATATTGCACATTTACCAGTTCCCGTACATGCAAGACAATCCGATCAGCCTGTTGCACTAAAACAGCCTCATCTCTATTTTTCTGATCTATTTAATGCGTATTCACAGGCAATCAACAAACAGGAAAACCGAACCGGATCTCTTTTCCAAAGGCCTTTCAGCCGGGTACATGTCGACAATCCCGCATATTTCAAAAACCTGGTTATCTATATACATAAAAACCCTGTCCATCATGGTTTTGTAGACGATTACAGGGATTATCCATGGACATCCTATGGTTCTGTTCTATCACTTCAACCTACCCGGCTCAGGCGGGAAAAAGTAATTGGATGGTTCAATGGTGTAGGAGATTTTATTCAGGATCATTTAAAAACACCCGCAGAAGAAATACCTGATAAATATATTATTAACGAATTTTAAAACGCGATCCTGACCTTATTAAAAAACCCTGTCAGGGTTTAAAACCCTGACAGGGTTGAGGGTTTAAAACCCTGACAGGGTTGGGTTAATTTTAAAAAATACTACCCGGTTTAACTACAAACCAAGTTTCTTTTTAATATCCTGAGGCAAAGCAGCTTTGTTGATCATGATATCCATGGTTTTGAGGCGAACATATGCTTCTGATGCATAGAAATATCCTTTGTAAGGACTGCCTTCGAGGCCCCATGAATTTTTAACGATATAGTATTTGGTACCGTTCTGATCTTTGGCAATGCCGGTAATGTGCATTCCGTGGTCGTCGGTAGTGAGGTAATTATCAAATTCAGTTTGACGCATTTCCTGGGTAATTTTCTTTTCGGGCATAGGCCTTTCGAATTTCGAAAGCATTTTGTCTCTTTCGGCATCGGACATTTTTTCCCATTTTGCTCTTTCGAGACCGGCTACTTCGGGCGCATTTTTGTCAGGAACTACGGCAACACCGTTACGCCACGAAAATCCTTTTTCACTTACATCGGCACCCCATACTACGGTGTATCCTTTATCGATAGAGTTATCGAGTATTTTAATCAAATCGTCAACCGGAACATTGTAAACCTCATCCATCAGCCAGTTATCTTCTACCTCGATGATGAATTTTGAATAAAACGGGTGATGGGTATAGGATGAAATCTCAATATAATCGTCGGCATTAAGCCCCGTCATTGCTGCAAATGATTTTGGGGTATACTCTTTTCCTTTATAGGTGAACTTTTCAGGAACCTTTCCGAGGTAAGCATCAGCCAGGCCATCAAATCCCTGTTTCCATACAGGACTCAGTTGTTTATTCGGGTTTTTGATAACTGCATCTACATCAGCCGCCAGCACAGCATCCATTTCGCCATGAATAGGTTTATCTTCGCCAGGCATATTCCCGGTATAAGCTGCTTCGGGAACCATTCCGTAGTTTTTAATCACGTAAGTTACATCGTGGGCAGCACCTCCGCCACCAAAATTGTATTTCCCATGATAGCGAACATACTTTTCGGCTTTGTCGGTATAACATTTCCGCACACAGAACATTTCGGATAAATCGAAAGTATCCTTCATGGTACGCAACAGTTCAGATTCAATGAACGAAATTGCTGAATAGCTCCAGCAGGTACCCGAGCGGTACTGGTTCTTCACGGGAGTGACAGGCAATGACTTAACAACACTAAAAACATAGGCGGAATCGGCTTTCTTTTCCTTCGCCTGGCTGTAAGCAGCTGAAGATGCAACCACCAAAAGTGCAATCATCAGAACAGTTAAACGGTGTTTCATAATTAGTTTTTAAAGGATTGAAGTTTGTGAGAATGATGAAACCAAAAGTAGAGAAGTTCATACGACCTCACAAACTTATTCGGTGTAATAGCATGAAGATCTTTTATATTGCCCAGGTTTATCGGTGAAACTGTAATTTGAATACGCAAATGCGTAAAAACTTTACACTTTCAGTCACTGATAAAGGATTGAAGTTAATTTGGAGCATCGATTCCGGTAACGGAAAATGCGACGGATTTCCATTCATTTTTTCAACGATATTTGTGCCTTAAATTCGTGCAATTGTTCTTCATGAAAACCACCGAAATTACTAAGGTTGATGCCTTGAAAAAAATAATCCTCCGGGTTTGCTCTATAGCAATTTTCCTGGCGATTGTTCAAATCTCAGCTGCCACAGCCCAGCAATTTAAGCCAATAAAAAAATGCCTTTTTGTAGTCCCGGGGCAATCAACCCATCTTTCAGCTGCCGAAAATAATGATATCCGATCTTTGCAAAAATCGATCTATGTTTCTGGTATTGCATGCGACGAGATAGCGGTTTATTCAGTCTCAAAATACAAACTATCCGGCTACGATTTAATTATAGTGCCTGCCGCCACAGCACGTAAGCTTTCGGGGCAGCAACTCAAAATAATAGGAGAAGCTGTAAAACAGGGATCAAACCTGTTGTTTGATGGAGTTTCGCCATTAAATCAGGAGCTAAAGGTCGATTTATCCGAATCTACCGTTACAATAAGCCGTATCCGCGATTTACAGTTTCCCTCCATCCCACTCTACTGGCAAAAAACAGCCTTGGCAAGGCCGATAAAATTTGAATCGAAAACTATGCAGATATTGTGCATCGACGATTCAACAAAACAACCCCTGGCTGTGAGCGGAGTATTCGGGAATGGAAGATATTTGTATTATTCAACTTATTTTGACCCCAATACTGACAAGGGATATTCGAGGTATCCTTTCCTGATCGAAACTTTAAAATCAGTATTTAACATCGAACCCATGGCTGAACGCAATGCGGTTGAAATGTATTTCGATCCGGGCATGCGCGATACTGCAAACATTGAGGAATTGGTGCGGTTTTGGCGTGCAAATAAAATTAAACGTATTCATGCAGGAGGCTGGTACTATGATGAAGATTTTGATTACAAAAAGCTGATCAGTGCCTGTCATCAGAACGGCATACTCGTGTACTGCTGGTTTGAAGCACCGATGATTAGCCGTACCTTTTGGGATAATCATCCCGAATGGCGCGAAGAAACAGCAACCGGCCGCGATGCGGCTATTGACTGGCGGCTGCTGATGAACCTGGCAGATACGAACTGCAGGAAACAGGTGTTTAAAGAGTGGGAAGATTTTTTATTGCTTCACGATTTCGATGGGGTAAATTTTGCGGAACTCTATTTTGAGCCTTCGCCGGTAGGGCCAAACCTTCCCGAAAATTTCACGCCGATGAACCTGCAGGTACGAAAAGCGTATGAGAAACAATCGGGGTATGATCCGGTGGAATTGTTTGATGAGCATGGCAAATATTTTTGGAAAACCAACGATAAAGAATGGAAAAAATATGCTGCTTTCAGGAAAAACCTTTGCTTTGAACTGAAAGGTTCCTTCCTGCAATTTTTAGAGGAAGTTAAAGCAAAGAAGGCCGACTTCGAACTGATGCTTACTGCCCTCGATGTAAGCCTCACTCCTGAATTATGCGATTTTATTGCGGAGGATACACAAAACACCTTAATGCTGCATAAAAAATATAGAACAACCCTGCAGATTGAAGATCCCTCGAACTGCTGGGGGCTCACTCCTGAAAGATATGCCAGGATGGGTAAATTTTATCGCAATGCTGTAACTGCACCCAACGCTCTGCTTTTCGATTGTAACGTGGTAGGCAGTCACGAACAAGGAATTGGTGGTTTTCCGGCCGAGAAACCAACCGGGGAAGAAATCAGGCAGATAGTATGGAACATGGGCCTGCATATAAACCGTCCTGTTTTTTATTCGGAAGATGCCATAAATAACAACGACTGGAAAAACATCAGCCATACTTTAGCCAGGGATACAAAAATAAAGCAGCTGGCATCGGGCGAATGGGAAGTGAATGCCCAAAATACGATACTTGTTAATACCTACCAGGCATGCAGTACTTTGCTACTCGATGGAAAACCCTGGTGCGCTTATACTGACAGCGCCATTATTATCCCCAAAGGCACTCATGTGGCTGGAATAAATCCTGATAACCGGGTCAGGGCCTTTGCAAACATCAAAGGTATTTCGGGCGCACTCATTGAAGCTAGTTGCTCAGAACAATACCTCGGGTTTACCTATTCCGAAGATTTTGTTTCATGTTACGTGATCCTCGACAAGGCGCCTGCATCAACCTATATTGATGGGATAAAGAAAAATGTTACGGTGTATGCCGGGCCAAATTCCGAATTCACCTTAAAGCTGCCATCAGGAACCCATCGTATAAAAATAGAATGAGAGGTTTTCGCCGGAAGCAATAGTTAGTTCGAAGTTGTTTCTTTTTTAGGTTGCAGTTCGAAACGCACTGTTTTATCCCATTCGTGGGAGGCTTTCTTGATATTTTCGAGGTAAAACGCTTTCAGCATTACAAAAATCCAGAGTTGGCAATAGGTAAAATACATCACAAGGATCAGCCCGAGATTCTTCCAGTTGTCCTCGCGGTCGAAGGAAACAGCCAGCAGAATTTCGAACATAAACAACACAATGGCTACTCCCCAAACCACTGAATAAGGTCCGGGCAAAGGTATACTGATCAACCCCGAAAGACTGAGGAAGAAAAGTATATCCGAAACCAGTATGGCTACAAAAAACACATAGTACAAGGCCAGGGTGTACAGCAGGTCGAAGCGAAGCCTCTTATTTTTAAAATTCGGAATTTCTTTCATGAACTTAGCCAGCACGTAGTTATTACCCCGCACCCACCTGACACGCTGTTTAATCCATACCTTCCATTCTTCGGGCTCCTGTTCGTAGGTAATTGCGTAGGGCGTAAATTTAATTTTATATCCCAGCTCATAAATGCGTATGCTCAGTTCCGAATCTTCAGTCAGTGCTTCTTCATCCCAGCCATTGAGCTCGTCGATAAGCCATTTCCACATCACAAAATTGGTTCCCGGTAATGTTGCTATGTTGTGCAGCTGCCAGCGACCCGCCTGCAGCATCGACTGGAAGCTGAGGGTTTCAATATTAATAAAGCGGGTTAGCAGGTTGCGGTTTTTATTCACAGTACGGAATTTGCCAATAACAGCTCCCAGCTCCTTATTACTTACCAGCGAAGCAACCAGGTAATGCAACGCCATAGGATCGGGGGTGTTATCAGCATCATAAATAGCAATAACTTCAGAATCGGCCTGTTTTATACCCAGGTTCAGGGCCCGTGATTTCCCTTTTCCGCCTTGTCCTTTGGGAACATCGAACAGTACGACACGCGGATCAGTGGCTGCATAACTCTCAATAATTTCGCGGGTACGGTCTTTGGACCCATCATTAATAACCATGATTTTGAGCTTATCAACCGGGTATTGCAGCTTAAGCATGGCTTCGATGGTATTGCCTATAACAACCTCTTCGTTGTGGGCTGGAATTAAAATGGTACAGGAGGGTAAATCGAAACTTAGTTTATCCATCTCGCGTTTCTCTTTCATCGATTTCACGAAATTGATGTACCCATAAATGCTGAAAATAAACTGGTAACCGATCATAAACCAGATCAGGATTACGCAGAATAAAAAGATAACTTCGAGTATTGACATGGATTGTAATGGGGTGTTAAATTAAAATTACATTTCGTACCGCCTGCGGATCACCTTAAGCGAAACAAACATGATTACCAGCAATATTACTGCTACCAGGCCGTAAAGTGCAATGGCACTAATTGACCAAAGACTTGCCAGGTTAATGCCATAACTGAAACGGTCGCCGGTAACAATTTCAACATGGTGACTGCCAGCCGGCAACATCACCGTGTAGCAGTCAATCCCTCGTAATGCCTCAAATGCATAATCCTTCCCATCAATCTGTATGGAAGTAGGCTTGTTATTGAGTGATGCAAGTGTGCGTTCGTCTCCTTTGTAATCGAAATTTATTTTACGCATTTCGTAATCAACGCTCAGCAGGTTTCCGCTGAACGAGAGCAGTTCGGGCTGAAGTTCATCGGTCGAAAAACCAGGTATTTCATTCAGGTGGAGTTTAATTTTATGTTTACCAGCTGGAATAAGGTAAAGCATTTCCCTGTACCCAACCAGGTTTTCGCCATCCACGCTGATTGCTTTTATATCTTTAGGCAACTGAAGCATGAATGATACCGGGGAACTGCCTTCAAAACCATTTTCGGTAGGATGATAATCGACCAGTCCTGCACTGGCATACGAAAAGAAATTTAAATCCTGCGGATTGCAGCTCGATTCGCTGTAAATGGTGAACCGGGCGGCTCCTTTAGATGCAGCATTTATTAACTGGTAGCTTTCGAGGCCTGTCTGCATCAATGTCGGGAAGGGTGTCATTTCATCTTTTCCCCTGAAATTTAAAATATTGAGGTCGAGCATCAGTTTCGACGAGTCAGCCATATGCCGCGAATAATACCTTCCCATTTCAATATACCGGTTCGGATTTGTCGACCATTTGTTCTGCGGATCTTCCGGCTGAAGCATAAAATTGTATTTTTTCTGCAATTCAATCATCCTGTCAGAACTTACACCATGATATTCAGTGAGTTCGGGCGAAAAATAGGTATCGTAAAATGTTACAATAACATTGAACCCGGGTCGGGTGATCGCAAATTTTTTCAGTTCTCTCAGCAGGGCTTCGTGAAATTCAACCACTTTGTCGGTCCGGTAACGGGTTACATCGGCTTTCACTTTCGGGTTATTTTTCCAGTAACTTGACGATCCTGGATTAAAAATATCTTTCAGGTTGTAGCCATACCTGTTATGAAATTCCCTGATGGCTGATGGATGCATGGGGGTAAACACTTCAGGATCATTGAAACCTTTTCCGGCTTCAAAATTCATTTCGGCAATATTTACACCATCAAAATCATTTTTCCGCAGCAGGTCGAGGTAAACATCGGTGGCAGCTTTAAAACAGTGCTTGTCAGTAAGTGCCACAGGGTAACGCCACGAAGCCTTCAGGGTTTCATCCTTATGAATATCCTGGTTGCGGTAATTTTTTTCGCGCCACTCGGGATGATCGTTCCAGAATTTCTGACTGACCTGGGGTGGTTCAATCCAGGCATAAACAAGTATGCCGTTGGCATGTGCCAGTTTTATTAAATGTGCGTAATTGTAAGTGTATTTTGGATACTGGTGCCAGCCGGCAACATGAATAATGCGTATCCCCTGCTTTACCCAACGTTTTACCAATTCCTCTTCGCTGGTATTTTTGCGGAACCCGGGATCAAAGTACATATCCAGGTTTTCGCGCTTTATTACCGGTTGTAAACCCATAAACCTGTTTATATATTCCATTGCAAACGGGTAATACGAATACCCGAAAGGAGTGAGCGGGTCGAAAGGCGTATTAAAATAAACTACTTTGCCCTCTTTAATATTACGCCCCAACGCTACCGGCAATTCAGTGGAAGCATCTGAACAGAAAATTTCATCATCGGCATTATAATTGAATTTGTTGGCCAACTGGCTGTTTTTCCACGAAATCGATTCCTCGGGGTAATACTTATCCCGTATAAAATGCAATTTCACCTGGCTGTTTGTAAATGTAAAGCCAAGTCGTTCAATCAGCTTATTTCTTCTGTCTGTAACCAGGTTTCCACCCTCTTGAACATATTTTGTAATGGTGTTAAAGCTACTGCCAGATAGCACATCGGCAGATGAAAAAGGGACAACCAGCAGGTTACAGTTGCTTAAATCAAGGTCATCGCCAACAAAGAGTGTATCAACCGGAATGTTGATGCTATTAAAAACGGAAATAAATGACGACTGGTCGAAATAGGCTGCACCTTTGGCGGATGGATTCCAAACTATTTTAACCCGGGCTTGCTGCCACTCGTTTTTACCCCACAAAGAGCGGTAGCTTTTATTGAAACGCGAGAGAATTTTATCTTTCAGGCCCGGTTCCTTTATTTTATACTCTACAGCCTCGGCAACATAAGTTTCGCCTGCCTTCAGGTTTACTTTCTTATTCACTACACCTTTTATCTGTTTTTCCGAAAAAATATTCGCAGTAAGTTTGTTATCCTGGTTGTAATACTGCTCATGAAGGTAGGAGTTGTCGAGTTCGAGCCTGTATGCCTGAGGTCCGTTCAGAATCACTTTGTCACGGGCTTTAACCCAGTTGATCTGTTCTTTAAGGTCGATAAAAGTGAATCCTTTTGCCGAAATTCCATCGACCAGCGTTTTAAGCATTTCCAAATCGAGAAACGGGTGGAAAAATCCGCAGGCAACCCCGTCGCGTACCTGTAATATGCCGGTAGTACTTGATATAACCTTCTGCACAATTGCTTTCGAGTCTTCGATATTTTGTTTCAACGGGATGTAACCCAGATTTTCGGGATATATTTTCTGGCCGTATAAGTCCTTGTTGATAATGAACGGGAAATACTGCCCATAATCGAAATCGTTGATTACCATACGCTGCTCAACAGCAGTGCTGAAAAACTTCGGAATTACCTGGAGGAAAGTCTGGGACGCCATGTAATGCGGTGTTTCCCAGGCAACAGGATGGAGCCCGTTTTTTACAAATTCATCAATGCCCATTTCAATCTTTTTGCTGAATTCCTCCGCATTCTCGTTCGGAATGGGTTTGGCATTATTGGCATCCCAGAACTCGCCGTCGTCAGTCGAAATACCTTTGTACTGGTGTGTGGTTCCATGCATCACAATAGCCCCACCGTTTTGAACCATGTATTTCAGCGCATCAACCAGTTCGGGCCGCTCCGAAAGGGTAACGCGTTTACCTTCCTGCGGGTTTACATAAATAGGTACAACCCCCACCAGGAAAGGAATTCCGCGTTCGGAAAGTATATCGGCAACCTCGCGAAGTTTGTCGGGATCGTTAAGCGGTGTTACGTCTTCAATACGAATCAAAGCCTGGTGCGACTCAGCATGATTTTCGTTTAAAATATCATGTAACTTATCCGCAAAAAGCAGGTAACGATCGTTTACCTCGGCCCCGATAGTAGGTAAATCCGAAACATATACCAGGTTTCCTGATTTTACCATATAAGGGGTTTCGGCTTTTGTTTTACTGGAAAATGCAGTACCCCACACCTGTACTGATTTTTTATCTTTTATGCTGATCTTATAAATTCCCGGCGATCCTTTGGTGAAGTTAAATGCCTTGGTTTTCACAATGTCGAACCCAGTTACATTATCAAAATCCGACACTATAAAACCAAATTTTTTCAGCACATCCTCATGCCGGCAGAAATCAGAAAACCCGCTGTTGATCCATGTAACCGGCTTATTGGTTACCATCACATCGTGGCATAAGGCTGCAGGCGGCTGGTTACCGGTCGAAAATCCGACATAAAACAGATAGTCAAATTTCTCAATATCGTGGCTTTTATAGTCGGCTGTTCCCAGGAAAGTAACCGCGGTGTTGAAATGTCCCATCAGCTGGGCAAGTTCCCTCCCCTGCCCGGTGGCCTTGCTGTTCATGTTGTATTTACCTTCAACAACAATGAGTACTTTTTTTAACGGGTAGCCGGCTGCAAATCCGGCAATGGCCGAACTTACCAGTATTATAAAAATTAGGATGTTTTTTTTCATTCTTGGTATCCGTGATTTTTTTAAAGGATGAGTTTACTCAACGGTGCGGAATAAATTCTTCGACCACTTCATTCGTAAATCCGAAATAGTTTTTGATGATGCGGATGGTACGTTCAGCTGACAAACCATCGCCATAAGGATTAATGGCATTGGCCATCTTATTATACTCACCGGGGTTATCAATCAACTGCACAGCCGTATTGTAAATGTTTTCTTCCGAAAGGCCA
>CALCJE010000149.1 GCA_937965665.1 uncultured Bacteroidales bacterium | reverse complement strand
ATGGTTTTTTACTGGTAAATTTAACCGCATTATCCAGCAGGTTGGTAAGCACGATCTCGAGCATAGCGGCATCGGCAACAGCCATAATACCAGGTGTGATTTTAAAATCAAACTGCCGTAAGGGATTTAATTCGGTTAACCGGTTAACAATAATTTCGGCCATGGCCGACAGGTTTACTTCTGCTTTGTTCATCTCGAACCGGCTCACGCGCGATAGTTTCAGCAAGTCGTCAATCAATTGCCCCATACGTTGTGCTTCACTTCTCACGCGATCGAGGTACACATGTGCCTGTTCATCCAGTTGTGGACCGTAGTCTTCGAGCAGTGCCAGGCTCCATCCATCAATACCCCTGAGCGGCGCCCTGAGATCGTGCGAAACCGAATAGCTGAAAGCTTCAAGTTCCCTGTTGGCATGTTCGAGTTGCAGCGTACGCTGGTTTACCCGTTGCTCGAGCTCAGCATTTAGTTTGTGAACTTCTTCTTCCGCTTTTTTCCGATCGGTGATATCAATGTTAAAGCCGGCAATACCTTCAACCTTTCCTTCAACAACTATTGGTGCCAGGATCTGGTGATAATGATGGGCAATGCCATCAACCAGATACACACATTCGTCGTTAATAATATCTCCGTTTAAAGCCCGCTGGTTATTCGAATTCCATAATTCCTTTACATCGGCAGAAACATCCGAGAAATCAGGCGTTTTTCCCAAAATTGAACCAAAATGGTTCACCAGGATATTGTTCTCGAGGGTTCCATATCCTTCTTTATCTCTGGCCCATATTTCGAAAGGTGCATGCTCAATGATGGTGCGCAGCATCGATTCGTTTTCCCTCAACGCGTTTACTGCCTGTTGTTGCTCGGTAATATCAATAGTAAACCCGGCCAGCATCGGTGGGGCATCACTTCTGTAAATGGGAAATTTTACTGTTGAATATATTCTCCCCTGGTAGGTTTCAACATATTCAATCTGTTTGCCATCCTGAAGCATTTGCTGCTCAGCTGCAATGTATTCCGCACTATATTCGGGGTCTGCGATTTCGTACAGGTCTTTGCCAATCAGGCTGTTAATCGATCTGTTGAAAAGTTGCTCATAGTTGCGGCTGAGGAATATTGCTTTTGATTGATGGTCTTTGAAGAAAACATAAAACGGACTGTTTTCGAGCAGCGACTGGAAGATCAGGTCTTTTTCCCTGAGCATTGCCTCTTGCTGGTTTCGTTCCGTAATATCCGTCCATATTGAAGCCAGGTAATCTTTACCTCTTATGTTTATAGTCCTTGCACTGATACGCACATCTTTGATTATGTTGTTTTTTGTGCGGTGTTTGGTTTCAAATACTTTTGAACCTGAATTTTTCAAATTAGCCAGGAATGGCAGTAATTTCTCAGGCTTAATATTTCCTTCAATATCAAAGATGGTAAGTTTGCTAAATTCTTCGCGGGTATAACCTAAGCCTACATAAGCAGCCTCGTTGAACTCCAGAAATTCGCCCGTGTCGGCGTCAACCATTACAATGGCATCAATAGCCTGGTTTACTATGGTTGAGTATATTTCTTCGCGTTCGCGTAACGTTTCCTGCGATTGATGAAATGCAGTCATATCCCTGGCAATTCCCAGCAAGCCAATCAGGTCGCCGGTTCCATTATGCATGGGTGTTTTTATAATTTCAAGCAGGCGATCCTGCCGGGTGGCAATGCTGGTTTCCCATTGCCTCAATATGGAAGGTTTGCCCGAGGCAAGAACTTTATGATCCTGGTCTGATATTTTCCGGGCAATTTCAGACGTTTCAAAATCATTATCGGACTTTCCGACAATTTCGGAATCGTTTTTGCCAAAGAAATTTTCGTAGGTTGGATTGCACAGCAGGTAACGTTCCTCGGGGTCTTTCAGCCAAACAAGGTCAGGGATAGTTTTAATAAGCGTGCGCAGTAATGTTCTTTCATTATTGA
Organism: uncultured Bacteroidales bacterium; assembly: GCA_937965665.1. Lineage (GTDB taxonomy): Bacteria > Bacteroidota > Bacteroidia > Bacteroidales > UBA4417 > UBA4417. Next base: position 10,240 of record CALCJE010000149.1, on the reverse strand, counting down.
GTACAATCTCAGCTTCTTTTTTGTCAGTAATATCCTGGTATATTCCTCTGATCTTAATAAGCTTACCAGCCTCTGTTACAGGGATGCCAATGGTTCGTACCCATTTTTTAGTGCCATCATAAGCAATGACTTCAAGCTCCAGATCATAAGGGATTTGATCCTTTATTACCTTGTTAACGGCGGCCTGTAACTTTGCAAGCGATTCGCCTTTAAAAGCATTAGATTGAAAATTTGAGTGTTCTATGCCTTTACGGTTAGTGCCAAAAATACTCAGCACTTCTTCTGACCAGTTTCTTTCATTTGCTATGATGTCATATTCCCAGCCACCAACTTTTGCCATCTGCCCGGTAAGATGCAGTAGTTCGTCTTTAAGGATGAGTTGCCTCTCCGCTTTTTTGCGCGCTGTAATATCATGAGCAATACCCTGAATGGCTGGCTTGCCCATATATGTGATGGGTATACCAATGGTTTCAACATCAATGGATTTTCCTTCCTGTGAGACAAATTTCATTTCGAAAAGCGGCACCGCCTTACCGGAAAGGAAACACTGCTCTACTTTTTTGCGCAATTTGCTGGTGTAATCAGGATGTACGAAATTATAGATGGAAATATTTTTAACAGGTAAATCGATACCCAGCATATTCGCAGTAGCAATGTTGGCATACATAAAAGTTTCGCCGTTGTGGATAAAGACCGCGTCGGGCATTAAATCCACCATGGTACGATACTTTTCCTCACTCTCACGCAGTGCTTCTTCTGCTTTTTTTATTTCGGTAATATCCCTGATGGATTCAATGCTTCCTACCCGCTCGCCACTGCTGTTATATAAAGGTGCCCCTACATTCGATATATATGCCCCCCGTCCGTTGTGCAGTTGAGGCGCAAATATTTCGGCATAAATAGATTTGCCTTTACGCAAAAAGTTATTATACCTTTTCTTCAGCTCCTGATCCGATGAATCAATCAAATCGAGCAGTTGCATCTGTCGACGACCGTAAAATGGAATGGTATAAGCATGGTTTCCCTGCCCGATCATATCTTTTTTAGGTATGCCGGTCATTTCTTCCATAGCCTTATTCCAGGCAATCACCTTTTTGTCGTTATCAATTACAAAAGTTGCATCGGGCAGAAAATCAATAATATCCATCAATTGCTGCCGCGATTCTTTCAACGCTTCCTCATCGTGCTTGCGCTGGGTAATATCCCTGCCGAATACCACGAGCCCTTTGCGTCTTCCATCCGGATAAAACAAGGGCGTTTTGGCAATTTCGTATATTTTGTTTCCACCTTCAACCAGGGGGATTACTTCATCAGCAATCAATGTTGATTTTTTAATCCAGGCGTTTTCATCAGAATTTTCGCAGGCACTGAAAGCCTTTTTAAATGCAGGATGAGAATATTCAACCAGTTCTGCATCCGTTTTCAGGTAATAATCTTTGTCGTTTACATGGAAACACTCCAGGAAAGCTTTGTTCGCCCTGAGCCATCGACCTTCTCCGTCTTTAAAACAGATAATATCGCTGGTAGTATTAATAAGTGTTGAAAGGTGTTCTTCTTTCTCCAGGATAAGCTCAGCAGCCCTCTTTCGCTCCGTTATATCTCTGACAATATTCATGATGGCGATGCGGTTATTATAATTGATCATCACCGCCATGATCTCTGCATCAATATATGTCCCGTCTTTACACCTGAGCTTATTCTCCATGCTGAAATATCCCTTTTCCCGGATTTCCTGTTCGCGCTTTGGGATGAGCGAATGCTCATCGTTCAGTGTGATATCAGCTATTGAAAAGGTCAGAAATTCCTCACGTGTATAGCCAAGCATTTCGGCTGCAGCTTTGTTTACTTCAACAAATTTACCCGGAATATTATCGGGTGTGATATAAAAAATGGAAATCCCGTCCTTGTTGGATTCAAATAATTCGCGATACTTTGTCTCACTCACTTTAAGCGCTTCCTCGGCAGCTACACGCTCGGTGATATCGCGAAAGTTAATCACTATGGCTTCTACATCAGGATTTGCCAGGAGGTTACTGAATGTACTTTGAATCCAAACCCATTCGCCATTGCTGCACCTGAACCGGTATTCAACAGTTGGTATCAGTGCGGGGTTTTGAATCAATTCGGTTAATTTTTCCACTACACGGGGCAAGTCTTCAGGATGCGTAAGTTCATCCGGGTGGTATGCAACTAAATCTTCGGTCTCATATCCGAATATCTTGAGTGCAGCATTGCTCACAAACTTAAAACTCCCGTCAATATTGATCAGTACCACGCCATCAGGAGCATGTTCTATAATGGATTTAAAATGATTTTTAGTTTTGGTGATTCCATTTTCGGCTTGTTTGCGAAGTGAAATATCGTTCAGTGAAAGGATAACATGCTTACGTTGGTTGAGTAACAATGGTTCAATACTAAATTGTACCCACAACGATGTAGTGATCATCCCGTTATTCTGACGAATAATTTCGTGTTCTTCATCCGAAATTTTGACACCCTTGCTTAACGCTTCCTGTATGGAATCCATAATATTACAAACCTTGCATTGCTGTGCATAGCCGCATCCTTTTCCAGGAGTCTGGCTGTTAATACAGCCCAGAAATTCGCCGCATCGTAAATTCCGGATTTTTTCAGGCTTAATATCAAAAATGCGCGAAGCAGCGGGGTTAGCAAGGGTAATATGCTGATTTTCATCAATAACCAACATTCCAACTGGTGATGACGCCAGTATGGCATCGAGATTGGCATGCTCCTTCTGCAATTGCTCTTCAGCACTCAGGCGCTGCAATGCAACCGAAGCCAGGTTTACCAGGCTTTCAATAAGTTTTTGCTGCCTGAGTTCGCTTTTGTCAGTTTTTATAATTACCAGGCCTCCGAAAAGTTGGTCGTTCCATATAAAACCAATGGTATATGCCCCAACAATGCCTATTAACTTTTCGATGTTAGTACAAAGCTGCTTATCAACTTTATGTGCAGATAGTTCATACAAAGGATCATTTGCAACAAAGTATAACTCCCTGCTCCTGTATATGGCAAAATTCTCAGCACTATATTCCGATAACATAATTTCCAGGGCATGCGCATCAAACCCGGTTTCTCTTTTTGTTTTTTCGAATACCTCATCCATGCCAAATGAATGTGATATTTTTACCGAATTGTTAGTGGTTTCCATCGCGGCAGCGAAAACCATATTATTTCCTGATGCTTCGTAAACGAGTTGCCCGATATATTTGCTGACTTCGCTGCTCGATTTAATACCTACGAGTGTCTTTGATGCTTTGGCTAATATTTGCTGTTCGTGCAGATGTTCCAATACCTGGGTTTCGGCGGCTTCCCGCATCGATATTTCATTCCGTAAATCGGCTGTCAGGCGTACTTCACCGGACATGCTTTTTTCGAGCTTCTGTATGCTTTGCTGGAGCGCCAACTCAACTTTACGGCGTTCCTGCAGTTCCCGTTCCAGCTCAATGGTGCGCTGTTGCACCAGTATCTCAAGCCGTTCTTTTTCCGAAATTTTCTGATCTTCGGCACTCTTAATCCTGAGCATGGCCCGAACCTGGGCTGTTAATTCTGATTCATCAATAGGCTTTGCCAGGAATGCATCAGCTCCTGCTTCAAGTGCCTTTATGCGGGTTTTGGTTGTGGCCGATATGGCGGTAACCATCACTACAGGAATATGGCTGAGTTGCGGATCTGATTTTAGTATTGTACAAACTTCGAAACCATCCATTCCTGGCATTGCAATGTCGAGTAATACAACATCGGGTTTCAGGGAACTGCACATTTCTATCCCTTTTTTCCCTGAAGATGCAGTATGGAGTGTTGCCCAGGGAAAAGCTTCTGATAGTAATCCTTTTAAAACCACAAGGTTATCAGGATTATCGTCGATAGCCAATATAGAAACTATCTTTTCTTCCATTTTTAATCGTTATCGTGATTTATAATTTTTTTGCCGATTTTCCCGGTTTAAGTTTAGACTTTTCGGCCGTTTTGTTAACACGCAGTTGCATTAACGTACCCTTGTTAAAATACAAAGGGTTAAACATCATATAAAGCTACTCCACTGTTTTAAATTTGGAGTGTGGTTGCAATTGTTTCTTCCATCATTTCTATTTCAATAGGTTTTGAAATATAACCATCAAAACCATTCGCCAGCAATTCTTCCTTGTCGCCTTTCATGGCCCTGGCTGTGAGCGCAATAACCGGAATATGCTTTAGTTCGTCGTTGCTCCGAAAATCTCGAAGCAACATATAATCGTCATCCTGAGGCATTGATACGTTGAGCAAAATAAGATCAGGATTTTGCCCAAGGGCAAGGTTCAAGGCTTCTGACGCTTCAGTGGTACCCGAAATTTCGCATTTGCCTGAGAGCAAAGCTTTAACGGTATCGAGGTTATCCAGGGTATCTTCAATTACAAAAATCCTGGGTCGGTTTTTAAAAGGATTGTGCTTTTCTTTTTCCGGTTCAACTGCCTTGATTTTGTTAACCATATTGCTGACGTGCTCCAGAAGTTCATTGCGGTTTACTACGCCCTTAAAAATGATTTGATGAATATGGTTGCCTTTGAGGAAAAAGAGTTCATTTTTAGTAATATGCTTGGCGGTTAATATGAGCACAGGAAGCTGGCTGGTTTCGGGATGGCTGCGGATGGAGTCGATTACCTGGAAACCATCAACCTCAGGCATCATCAGATCGAGTATCATGGCATCAGGCACCGAGTTTTTAATAGACTCGAGAGCCTCTTTGCCATTACGGGCAGTTTTTACGGTATATCCTTCTTTGGCGAGCATATACTTCATCTGGATAACCTGTGGCTCAGAGTCTTCAACCAGAAGTATTGTAGCCTTGCCTGCTTTCGGACTGTCTGTTTCTGATGTATGTGTAACTGCAGGATTTTTTTCGGTAATATCCAACCTCACTGTTTCACTGTAACCGGCATGCACCAATGGCAATGCGATGATAAAAGTTGAGCCGCTCCCAGGCCTGCTTTGCACTTCGATGCTGCCTCCCAGTAAAATTACGTATTTTTTAGCAATAGCCAGTCCCAGCCCGGTTCCGCCATACTTCCGCGACATTTTGTCATCAGCCTGCTTAAACTCATCAAAAATCTTCGGAACGGTCTCCGGATCAATGCCTATTCCGGTATCCATGATGGTGATTATTATTTCGTCGGTTGTATTTTTTGCACTTATTTTAACTGATCCTTCCTCTGTAAATTTCAGGGCATTGCTGATTACATTCTGCAGAATATGCCTGCATTTTATGCTGTCGCTCTCAAGCGCCGGTAATTCCCTTGATATCGTATTTACCAGTTTTAACCCTTTTTCCGTAGCCAGGGGCTCGAGGGATTCGAGTATTGAATCGACCAGCGAACTAACTGAAAAACGCGACAGGTTTATGTCTTCTTTACCCGCCTCAACCCGTGACAGATCGAGGATGTCGTTAATAATTGAGAGTAATTGTTTCCCGTTTTTCTCTATGATGCTCAGGTATTTATATTCGTCTTCGGGAAGGTCGTTTTTTAATTTGCGGGTAAGCACCCCCGAAAGTGCAATTATCGAATTGAGTGGTGTACGCAATTCATGGCTCATATTTGATAAAAATGCGCTTTTGTATTTATTGGCCTCATCCACCTCTTCTTTCTGCATTTTTAATTCAAGGTTGTATTCTTTTAGCTCGTCCGATTGTATGGCGAGTTCCTTGGTTTTTTCTTCCAGTGCCCTGAACTGTTGGTTTAGCGTTTGCGAAATTTTACTTATTTTCTCAAAAGCAAGTACACCGTTAATCCTGGCAGTTAAAATGAAATGAATTTTTTCGATAACCGCTGCCGAGGTGTGCGAAAAACTAGTCTGGCTGCACAGCAGGATCACCGAAATCAGTTCATTGTCCTCCACGATGGGGATGATTATAATTTCCTGAGGATTGTAATCAGATGCCAGGGTTTTGAAACAATTAATGGTATCGGAGGGGATTTTCGAAATACTGATTGATTTTGAGTTTACCAGCGCCTTACACTTTTTGTTTGTTATATTTTTAACTGCAAACGATTTAAAATTTTCAATTTGCAGTCCCAGCGTTTCATAAGGCTCGAATTCTTTTTGTTTCTCATTAAGCAGATAGATGGCAGCAACATCTGCACGTGTAGTATTAATCAATGCGTTGAGCATTTCGATGCAGAATGGCCGTAATTCGTTCTCCCTGGTAAGTAATTGGGCCAGTTCGTTTGTGCTGTTGTTCAGGATAATTTGTTGTTGTACCGAGTTTGCCAGCTCGTTAAAAGATGCGGAAAGTAACCCGATTTCATTTGTCGAAATGTATTCAGACCTGGCATCGAAATTGCCATGCCTGAACTGGTCGGCTACCTGGGCCAGCGCTCTCACCGGTCTGCGAATGCTGTTAAGAATAAGATATGAAATTACAAATGTGAGTATAAATAAGCCTGCCAGGATGAACCGAATCCAGAATACGATTTTTTGTTTTTCAGCAATGGCGCTGTGATAATAAGTATCGGCTTTTACATTCGCAAAATCGACCATGACCTGTACCTGCGAAAATAGCTTATCCCTGAATTCCTGGTTTTTGATCCTGTACTGAACATAAGCCTGCTCGTTGTCTCCTTTCAAACGGTGTTCAATGATTTGATCGCGAAGTATTTTCCAATTTTTAAATGTAGCAAAAGCACTGTCGATGTGGCTCTTTTGGCCAAGGTAACGCTCATAAACCAAGTCAAACGATTTTATTGCATCGGCTTCTTTCTCATTTATCTGGTTTATGATCGGGTACAAGGCATTTGGATTCAGACGGTTATCGATAGCAATATCTTTAATAAGGTTATGTATTGAATTAACATCATTTTTTATGTCGCGGGTGGCTTTTGATACCTGTAACGGGTGTTCGTATAAATCAGAAGTAAATTTCCATAAGCGGTTCGATTGGTTGAAAGCGAGGAAGGCAATGAGTACAATCAGAAGCATAATAATTCCAAAGCCTGCATAAAGCCGGGCTCCGATAGAGATGTTTACTGGTTTCTTACTCATTGGTTACAAGTATTTATTGTGTTTTTTAATTATGCCTGTTGTTGGGCAAAATCCGGATCAATTGTTGTGAATGTCTTGTGTGCAAACAATTTTTATAAGAGGTGCGTTATTCATCGTTTCCTGTATATGGCCGCCGGCGACATATAATTTCTGAATCCCGCAGCCGAGTTTACAATTCCGGTTTCAGCTTCGCCTGTTACCAGGAAGCCGTTCTCGGTTAATGAACGATTAAATTTTTCGAGCATCATTTTCTGAATGGCGGGTTTGTAATAAAACAACACATTGCAGCACATCACCAGGTCAAAATCGCCGAAAATACTGGTGGGCGGAGCCGATGTTGTGCTGTTGAGCAAATCAAATTCCGAAAACTCAACATGTTTTTTAATGTGGTCCGAAATTGTGTATGTTTCACCTTTTTTTTGAAAATAGGCTTCAACATAACCATGAGGCACGTTCTTTATATCCTCGCAATAGTAACTGCCCCGACGTGCCGATTCCAGTTCAGCAGTCAGCTTATCGGTTGCAAAAATGCTGAACCACGCGTTGGTGTTTGTATTCTTAATCAGGTCGTCAGTAATCATGGCAAGCGAATATGCCTCCTGGCCGTAAGCACATCCGGCCGACCAAATCCTGATTTCGTTGTTATTGCTGTTCACTTTATCCGCAATAATACGCGGCAGTACATATTGGTATAAGAATGCATAAGTAAGCGGGTTTCGGTAAAATGCGCTGTATGAATTAGATAATGAGTTGTTTAGCTGTATGGCTTCTTTGGGTGTAATAGCCAGAAATTGAAAGTATTTCTCATGCTGATCTTCGCTAAGCACTGTCATCCGGTTTTGAATCACATTCTGTATTAAACTTTCCGAATACATGCTGATATCTGTTTGGTGCTTATCTGCCATCAGTAATACAGCGTTTTCTGTAATTTTTTTTAAGTGGTTATGTAGAGACATTAAAAAACAGGCTTAGCGTTTAAAATATGACCGCACGCAAAATGATGATTTTTTGTTATTTACGGCTGAGTTTAAGTTGTTGTCCGGTTGCAGGTATCCAAAGTTTGGCATTGTATATGGTACTTGTTTAGATTTGCCGAATTTATGGATTTCCTGCATGTTAATCAGAAGATGGGCAAAATGTGAGTGAATATGATTTTTTTTGATTCTTAAATGATTCGTGTTGAGTGAGTTATTTGTTCGGTTCTGTTTACTTTATCGTGTGATGGTATACAACCGCACGATATACAAAGGTATGGATATCGGAATTTTGTATTTATAGGTGAAGTAACGCTTCGGATGTAGTTCTTTCTTGAAAAAGTTTGTAGTCGCAATATGTAATTTCGTGTAGTTGAAAACACTACAGGTTGATAAAACTGGTATTATAAATGCTGGTCTTAAAGCAAAAAGGCATTACCCGTTAAGGATAATGCCTTTTAAAAGTTTTAATGATGCAGCAAGGAATTATAATCTCAAAATCGCCGGTTTTGAGCTTCGGACTGCCAATCCCTGCCTGGATTGCTGCTGGTTTAGAACCTGAAAAGTGGTCGCGATACACCCATCATCCCCAAGGGTATCATAGCCAGGATCAAAATAAGGGCAATCCCGGTCCATACCAGGGTGCGACGGTGCTTGCTTTGGGGCGTGCCTGCCCGTTTGGCTAATATGCTGCCGGTTTGAGCAAGCCCAATGGCGATAACGTTTACTAAAGTGTGTTCTACAGCCCAGAAACGTAACACCGAATCCTTCATAGCTGCACCAAAATCGTTCAAAGCCTGGGCTGTAAAAGGGCTCAGGAAGAAATACATAACAAAGCCCACCAGCAACTGTAGGTGTAGACTGCCTATAAATACTGTAGACCAGCGTTTTTGAAACCGGGTGAAATCTGAATTTGACATGAGCCCCTTCATAGCGGCAGCTATCACTAAAATTCCGGCAATTAAAATAAGCCAGCGGTTCCAGGAGTGTAAAAAAAGCGTAAAAGTATACATTGAGTTCATTTATCAAGTGTTTGAGTTTATTAAGTAAACCAATCTGAAGTAACTTTTGTTTTGAAATATTTCCTGATAATTTTTAGTTTATTGATATTCATTAATTTATGAGGTAACTGTGTAATGCCCGAACCCCGATGAGGTACATAGCGTGTGTTTTAATTCAGCCTGATTAAATTTTTGAATTATTTAAGTGTCGGGTAATGAGTAATATACGCAATTGTTTTACTGGGTATAAGCATTATTTTAATGAATAACTCACAAAAGTCCGATTTTACATAGGGTATATGGCAACCAGGGTATCTTATAGATGAAACTCCGGAAAAAACACTGATTTATAAAACCCTACAGCCATGAAAACTTTAATTAAAAATGTACTCCGCCTTGGCATCATCGTCTTTTTTATATCGACCTGCGGATCGGTTTATGCCCAAAATGGTAACGACGATTATATCACGGTTTCAGGCCAGCTGAAAGACGCCAGGAGTGGTGAAAAAATTATTTATGCCAATGTTTCACTTCCCGGAACGGGGATTGGAACTGTGTCGAACTCAGAGGGCGAATTTACCCTGAAGGTGAACAAAACGCTGAACATCGATGAATTTGAAATTTCGCACCTCAGTTATGCAACCAAACGCTTTAAGATTCTGGAATATGCCGGTAAGGAAAAAACCTTGTACCTCGAGCCCCAGGTATTAATGCTTAAAGAAATACTGGTTGTGCCAAAAGATGCCAGGAGTGTTGTTGAAACAGCTTTAAGCAATGTTAGGAAAAACTATAGCGAGGTGCCTAATATGATGGAAGGTTTCTACCGCGAAACTATCAGGCAACGCCGCGATTATCTCAGCATTTCCGAAGCTGTTGTCGATATTTACAAAGCGCCTTACAACAGTTTCCAGGACGACCAGGTGAAAATTTACAAGGGCCGCAAAGGTGGTAACGTGAAAAAAGCCGATACCTTGATGGTTCAGTTACAAGGCGGGCCAAATGTAGCTATGTTGCTCGATATTGTTAAAAATACCGACCTGAGCATTGCCCTCGATAACCTCGATAATTACCAGTTCGAATTTGAAGCTATGGTAAATATTGACGATAAACCAAACTGGGTAATCAGCTTCGCACCCAATGTTGTAAAAGAGGAACCCCTGTATTACGGTAAACAGATCGGAAGAGCACACGTCTGAACTCCAGTCACTTAGGCACCCCGTATGCCGT
>CALCJE010000148.1 GCA_937965665.1 uncultured Bacteroidales bacterium | reverse complement strand
CGTACACTTAAATTTAGAAAAATCTCACTTTACACACTTTTTGGGACAGTATCAAAATCCATTCCATAAACTGGAAGGCTATAATTGTTTTGGCTGTTCTCCGGCAAACGAATTTGGACTGCGCATGAATTTCAGACTCGAAGGCGAGGAAGTGGTATGCGACTGGGAACCTGAAGCGCATCTGCAGGGATGGGTTGGTTTACTGCATGGCGGTATACAGGCTACCCTGATGGACGAAATAGCCAGCTGGTTTGTTTTTGTAAAACTTCAAACTGCCGGGGTAACCTCAAAAATGGAAGTCAAATTACTGAAACCGGTACTAATGGATAAAGCTCCATTCAGGCTGATAGCCAGGTTGCATGAAATGCGTCGGAATGTTGCGGTTATGCAGGTCCAGCTTTTTATGAACGACGGAACCCTGGGTGCTGAGTCGCTGATGCATTACTACACTTATCCCCAGCAGGTTGCCAGCGAGAAGCTGTTTTACCCCGGAATTGAAGAGTTTTTACCTGCAGATAAGCCCTAAATAGTTTTAGTTTTTGGAATGCTAAATGCCGCCATCAGTCGCTTGCATTATATCGCTTTCAATCCCAAGTATTCGTTACTGTTTTATTCGTTTTAAATTTTTCAGAAAAAAAAATAATCATTGTAACACGCACATTAGTAAGTAAATAGATTTGAGTTTTGGCAAAATAATATTGAGTTCTGAAATTATTTATTTGGATTGAAATAATTTATTGATTTACCTTTGTCCCATCAACGGTGTGCATCCCATTTGCAATGGGAATGCCTTAAAAGGGAATCGGGTGCAAATCCCGGACAGTCCCGCTGCTGTAATCTCCGAATGAACCCACCGGCAATCCTTTTGCCACTGTAACTTTAATTTGTTATGGGAAGGCGCCGGGAAGGGGGAGAAAGTCAGAAGACCTGCCTATGTGTTTTGTTCAATGCTTTCGGGTTAAAAGCAGCGGCAGGGTCTGTCAATGGCAGGTAATGCTCACATGTTTACCCGGATTTTAATAACCATTATGAAACTTCGGGTTGCTTTCTTTTCACTTTTTTTATGCGTTGTACTGAAAATTTCGGCACAGGTTGCGGATTCCACTCGGCTATTGGGTGCAGTTGAGATCAAGGCCGACAGGATTTCGGCTTTTGCGACAGGCATTAAAATTGAAAAAATTGACACCACCACGCTTTCTATCCGACAGGGCGCCAGCCTGGCTATGTTACTGAACGAACAAACCCCTATAATCCTTAAATCGAATGGGCCAAGCGGTACTTCAACTTTGTCGATGCGGGGAACTAATTCATCCCAATCGGGTGTCTTCTGGAATGGCATCAACCTGCAGCAGCCCAATATGGCAATGACTGATCTGTCGCGTATTTCAACCTTCGAATTTTCAGATATTGTAATTCAGTCGGGTGGTGCAAGTGCATTACTGGGTTCCGGTGTAATCGGCGGAAGCCTGCAACTATCCAACAAAATGCATTATTTAACTCCTGTGCGGGTTTCTGCCTTGATGAGTGCCGGCAGTTTCGGAAACGCAAATGGTGGTTTGAAACTCTCCGCTGGCAGTAAGCACCTCGCTTATGCGGGATCACTTTCCGGTACATGGAATAACAACAATTTCAAGTATACCGATTTTTATGGTAACAGGGTAACAATTGATAATTCTCTTGTTAAATCTGCTTCTTCGGTTCACGAGCTCGAATACCTGATTAACCAACACCAGAAGTTGAAGGCCGCGGTATGGTACCAGGTAACTGACAGGCAGATCCCACCCACCATGACCATGTCCAGCAGCGACCAGCAGCAATGGGACCAGGCAATCCGGAGCATGCTGCAATGGTCTTATACCGGTATGCATCAATCATTTATAGTTCGTTCGGCGTTTATCGATGAAAAGGAGCATTACCAGAGCGAAACCGCAAATATTGATGCCTTTTATCACATCAATACGTTACAGGCCGATTTTGAGTATAAACGCTACCTGGGCAAACGGTTTACACTTGGCAGCGGAACTACGGCACATATTATCAAAGGGGAAGTTGCAAATTATAACGGAATTCAATACCAGCCCGAGGGATCGGTCTGGGCAGCATTCAGTTTTTCTGCGCTAAATCAGGGAATTACTGGTGTTTTAAACCTGAGACAGGATTTTTCGAAAGGGTACCAGGTTCCGTTTTGCCCTTCATTCAGTACCCATTTCCCTGTTTCCAAAAATGTTGCAATAAACTTCAGCACATCCCGCAATTTTCGTGTTCCAACTATGAATGACAAATACTGGATTCCTGGCGGAAATCCTGATTTGAAGCCCGAAAGCAGCTGGAATATTGAAACCGGGGCTGAATTTAAGTTACATACAGGCGGGGTTTTCAGTTCCAAAATCAATGTTGACCTGTATAGCCTGATGATTGAAAATATGATTCAATGGGTACCTGGCAATGCAGGACTCTGGTCGCCGCAGAATGAGCAGAAAGTGTGGAGCCGGGGTATGGAAATATCATCCCGATCCGACTGGAAATATGCCGGGTTTAATGGATATTTCCGCTTCGGGTATAATTATACTCCATCCACGTACATGGAAGCCGCATCCGGCCAGGCTGATATTGTGGATAAGCAAGTGATATATATTCCATTGCACAAAATACAGGAGACATTTTACTTTGCCCGAAACGCCTGTTACAGTCTCTTTTCCTTTTCGATGACAGGGAAACGATATGTGCAAAGTGATAATTCATCGTCGTTACCAGCCTACTCGTTGTTCGATGTATATGCCGGCACAATTTTAAAAAGCAGGAAAACAAGTTTTCGCCTTCAGGCGGAGATTCATAATGTGCTCAATACCGAGTATCAGTCGATACAGTATTACCCTGAGCAGGGTCGTTCCTTCATCATAAGCCTGTTAATTACTAAATAATCCATAAATCAACACAAATGAAAACACTCAAAAAAGCATTTCTTTACCTGGCTATTGTCGTAACTGCCACATTTGCATCCTGTAACAAGGATAACGATAACGCTGTTCAGGGGGCATACAGCAATGGTATTTTTATTGTTAACGAAGGCCAGTATTCAGGCGGAACCGGGACTATTACCTATTTCAACCCCGACAGTAACCTGGTAAAGCAGAATATTTTTGAACTTGTAAATGAACGACCATTAGGTAATATTGCCCAGAGTATGACTATTTTTAATGGAAAGGCTTACATTTCAGTTAATAATGCCCAGAAAGTTGAAGTGGTTGATGTGGCTACTTTTAAATCGACCGGAACTATATTTGGCCTGGCTAATCCTGCGCAGTTTTTGGGTATAAATGATAAAGTCGGATATGTTTCGGATTGGGATGGCAATGTTAAGGTCATTGATCTGTTAACAAATACAGTTTCTAAAACTATTAAAGTAGGAACCGGGCCTGAAATGATGGTGAAGACTTCTAAATACGTGTTTGTTGCCAATGCAGGCGGATTTGGTATCGACAGTACGGTATCCGTAATTGACTACTCCTTAAACCAGGTGGTGAAAACCATAAAGGTTGGAGATGCGCCCGCCGGGATGGTAACGGATAGCAAGGGTAAAATCTGGGTAATTTGCAGAGGAAAAGGGTACAGTGGCTGGCCTGCAGCAGGTGATACTCCCGGTAAAATTATGAGGATTGATCCTGTCGCGCTGGCCGTTGATTATACCTATTCTTTTGGCTCAACTGGCGATCACCCCGAAAAACTGGTGATCGATAAACCAGGTACTATTTTATATTTCCTGTTTAACAACGGAATTTATAGCTTCAATACCGCTGCAGCAAGCCCGGTGCCTCAAAAATTAGTATCCAGGTATTTTTACAGCCTGGGCTATGAAAATAAAACCGGCTATTTATACGCTTCTGATCCTAAAAATTATACAAGTGCCGGCCTAGTGCTGCGGATAAAAGCTTCAGATGGTTCTGTTGTCGATTCCGTTCAGGCTGGTATTGTTCCGCGCGGGTTTAGTTTTACTGAATAAAGAATATTATTCCTGGTAAGGAGACTGCACCCTGGGATTATTCATACGAAAGTATAAGCCTGGTCAGCATATATCCCTGGTGAATGCTCCTTATCTGGATTGAAAATTGTGAGGCGGTATAAAAACAAGTCTATAAACTTGATATATATCGTACTCACAATTTTTTTTGCTCTTTATATTAATTGCTTCTGTGTGGTACCATAATCGATCCATTTAAATTAAATATACATTTCGAAATGTAATATCGGAAACATAAATTTTGTATATTTGTTTATAAGCATGTACTCAGTGTGAATCTGAAATTACAGTTTGCAGTTTTTAGTCATTTCAAAAAGAAGCTGCCTGAACTTTATGCCGCCCAGCCCGTTCTCATTCCCATCACTTCTTAATTAAACTAATTAATAAGGTTTTATATGAAAAAGATATTACTCTTATTGGGTTTAATACTGGGTATCCTGGTATTTCGCCCTTCCGCTGTTTCAGCACAGCAGGTTCTGGATTCAACCCGGTTAGTGAAAATTAATACGAGCGATGGTGCTGAATTTATCGGCAATATCGTATCAGAAAATGATACCAGTATGCAACTCCTGACAGGGAAATATGGCCAGTTAAATATCCTGAAGAAAGACATTACGAAGGTTACCGAAATAGCCCGGAGTTCCGTGGTTAAAGGAAAAATCTGGGGCGAAAACCCGCAGTCGGCAAGGTACCTGTTTATGCCTAACGGTTATGGGCTTAAGAAAGGGGAGGGGTATTACCAGAATATCTGGGTGCTATTTAACCAGGTGAGCGTGGGTGTAACCGACTACTTTTCAGTCGGGGCTGGAACAGTTCCGACTTTCCTGTTTGGTACAAGTGCTATGCCGGCTTGGATAGTACCCAAATTATCCGTTCCTATTGTTAAGGATAAATTTAATCTGGGCATAGGTGCATTCACCGGTACTGTGATTGGTGAGGCGAATTCCGGTTTCGGAATTCTGTACGGCCTGGCTACCGTTGGTAACCGGAATACTAATCTGACCCTGGGCATGGGATATGGTTACGCCGCGGGTAGTTTTGCAAAAAGCCCCATGATCAGCCTGGCGGGGATGGTTCGGGTTAGCCCCAGGGGATATTTGCTCACCGAAAATTATTATATCAAGGTAGATACCGAATCACTTACAATGATTTCGTTGGGTGGGCGATCCATTTTAGGTAAAGCCGGGCTCGATTATGGGCTGGTTCTGCCGCTGTCGAAAGATATAGAAACTATTTTTGGTATTCCCTGGTTAGGGGTTACTATACCTTTCGGAAAAAATTACCAGCAGACCCATAATGCTTCGGTTAAAAAATACTAGGTTATCCTGATTGTTTATGATTCAAACTCCCGATATAAACAAGTTGCTTGACGAATGCCGTTTTGAGGCTACCCGCAGCAGCGGTAGCGGGGGACAAAATGTAAATAAAGTTTCAACCAAGGTAATACTGTTGTTTAATGTATTGGAAACTTTAGCATTGAACGAGGATCAGAAAGCGGTCTTTTTCACGGCGCTGGGTACCCGGATATCGAAAGCCGGTGTATTTCGGATCAGCAGCGGCAGGGAGCGAACCCAACTGGCCAACAGGAAACTGATTATCGAAAAATTTATCAGCCTGGTAACAAAAGCATTTGCGACGGAGGAAGATCGTATTGCAACCAAGCCAACAGCAGGTTCAAAGAGAGAACGTATCGCCAGAAAAAAGGAACATTCGGCAAAAAAAGTAAACCGTCAGCGCTGGGATGGCAACGTTGATGATTAATGAATTTTTCAAATTTTGTTAAGGACAGGTTTATCACTGCCTGATAAAATGCGGCATTTCCATGGGGATTTCCATCGAGAGTTCAACTAGCCCTGCAAACCTTCCGTCCTTATACCAGGGTGATTGATAAATCATCTTCCTGATCCCGTTTTTTTCGATGGTATAAGCATGTTTTATTTGCTTATCGAGCAGTTCCCTGAGTTTTACCGCCGAAGCTCCATTGTGATACAGAAGCAGGTTTGTTCCGATAATGTCAGTTCCTCCATATTTCTGGAATGTGCTGATTGACCGATCATTCATGTAAAGTATTATGCCTTCGGTATCGCAAACCGTTATTGCAAAAGGCAGTTCTCTTAGCATTTCCGGAAGCTGAGGCAGGAAATCGTGGAAGTTCATCATCGTATTTTTTATCAAATTTTGTGGCAAAAATAACATTAAACTCTTGCGTATTTAAATAAAGTTGTATATTTGCACGCTCGTAACGGCCCCGTAGCTCAACTGAATAGAGTATCTGACTACGGATCAGAAGGTTCCAGGTTTGAATCCTGGCGGGGTCACTGAAAATCAAAGAGTTACAAGTTGCTTGTAGCTCTTTTTTCATTTATGCGACCAAAAATGCGACCATAAAGCCCAAGCCCAAAGGAAAACAGGCAACAATCAAAAGAAAATAAATAGCAGATATTGAATATGTTACACTTTGATAGGGTGTAAACTAAAAAAGAAAAAGCCTGCTCTCCGCAGATTGAAGGCTTTTTGCTTTTTAGCAGGTGACTTGCTTATTTTACATTCTTAGTAAGATCTGCTCCGGCTTTAAAGCTGATCACTTTCTTTTTAGGAATAGATCCATCAGCTTTAGGGTTCGAGGTAGTGTAATCAGTCGTGTTGAAGTAAGCGGCAACCATATCGCCAACCCATTCAACAGGTGCAATTACGCTGGCTGCACTTTCCGACCTCAAAGCAACTGCCGGGTAGTTGATTGCTTTGTTCTTGATGCAGTTAACCAGGATAATCGAAACTGGTTCATCAAGCTCAGCCTGATTGATTGTGTTTGGTTCCCAGATAAAGCTAATTACCTGGTCATCTTCACAAGTCAATTCAACATTGCGGACATTGCTGCCGGCATTGTCGCAGAACTGAACTTTGGTATAATCAATTTCGTTCGTGCCTTCAGTAAAAATGTTCTTAACGTTCAAGCTAACGATCTTGTTGAAAGGGGACATGTTTTTGAGCGTATTAGAATACGCATCATTAACAACGGGGAGTACCTGTCGGATCAGGTCAACAGTCTGAGCAAATTTGCTCCTCTGCAATACCTGGCCTTCGGTTCTTGGATTAGCTACCTGGATGGGGCGGCTTCTCATGGTGTTGTTCTCGTAGTGTTTCGAGAAAACGGCGGTCCCGAATTTCTTGCAGGTCCTGCCAGTGATGGGATTTTGTACGATTGCCATTGGGCAGAAGTATTTAGATGAATAATTAAAGAAAAGCGGCCTTGATACGGACTTGGTATGGAATTGATACGGAATCTATATCTTCCCGACTTCTGTACAAAGGTACGGTGGAATATAAGAAATAATACTATAACATACAGTTATACAATATGTTATGTAGTGCTATGCTGTTTGTTGCACTTATTTGCACTTTAGAAAAATAAAGCCCTATGGAAACCAGACTTAAAAAATTTAATCGGAAGTTATTGTTGGAAAAAGCCTCCTGGACCTAATGCACTCCAATATCCATATTGAACAAATTTGTTCTTTCTTTTTTCTGGTGGAACAAATACAACTTTCACCGTAAAAGGAGTCTGTGCCAAGTTTTTGTTACAAAGTCCCACCAACATATTCTCAAAAATGGTAATAAGATTCTGTAATATAATAGGAAGAAAAGATTCTAGTGAAATTCTGTCAAGTTTTGAATTTAAATACTCAATTTCAATAGTGGGAGTGAGAACATTACCATCTAATTGTATTTCAAAATCTTTTATTAATATCTCAGATCGCCTATGATCAAGACAATTGCGTATGTTACGAATCATTTCGATAATAAAAAAAATCTTTTTAAGGTACTCATAAAATGGATCTGAATTACCATACTTCTTTTCAATAAAATTGATAAAATCTGAATAATAAGGGCTTTTACCCAAATCATTATAAAATAATTTTATGATGTCCATTAAAGCTTGCATCACATGATCTGCTTTCTGAAAAATTGTTTTACACCTAGTGGTAACATCAGTAATTGAAGGAATTGTATAAAAAACTTCTTTTGATCTATTTGTCTCATATTCTTCACAAACTTTCTTTTCATCTGCTAAATAATTATTAATTTCAGATTCCATAGTCGCTAATTCTGTTGCTGCTTCTAAAGAAAATCGTAAAGCTGAATTGATATTAAACGATTCAACTAGAGATTCTTTCCTAAATAATTTTTTAGCTGTAATAAAAGTCCTTGAAAGTAACTCTGATTCAGAGCCAAGTTTTAATAATAATCTCTGAACATTAGGTGGCAGGTTAGGATTTACCCTCCCAGGATCAATATCATCTGCATATCTTAATTCGTATAGAGCTTTTTCTTTGATTATTATTAGCACTCCATCAATGTCAAACATTTCAACAATAGCTCCATCCTCTTTTGTGCCTATATCAACATAACCTCCTCTATCTCTAAGTTTGTCAATGGGTATTTGATTTGCCATAATTTCTTTTTCTTAATTCTATTCAATTTTCAATTACAATTAGTCATCAATTGGCATTTATTACAGACTTTATAGCAAACAACATTTTTCCGACTTTATTTTCATCAAGTAAATGTAATAATAAATGGAATTTAATTTGATTTACTTGTTTCTTAAACAGTTATTCCTCAGAAATATAATTAAAAAGCCCGGGATCAAACCGGGCATTAAGAAAGTGATTCCGAAAATTAACATGCGAAGGGATTACCGATGCCCAGGTAAACAGCTTCGTCGGCTGCAGCTGAGAGGAATTGCCGATACTCAGATTCACCGCAGGAAATGCAGTAAATTTTGCCATCAGTAGGCCAGTAATAGGCTTCAGTGCCTTTCTTTAGAGTTTTGCCACACTCGGCACAAGTGCCCTGATACCTTACAGTAATGGGGCGGGGATCGTTGAAATACTTTTTCATGGGATTGGAATTTGAAGATTTGAGAATTTGAAAATTGTGAGCCGTATTTTACGGGCGAATACGGATTATCTGTGGTTTTGCATCCAGAAGGAAGCATAGGAGCAGAATTTTTCTGTGTTGGATTCATCCAGGGCGGAAACGAATTTTAGTATGGCATTGGCTGAAGCATATCCTTCGGATTTGCAGAAGCCGGTGAACTTGGCTTTGAGGTGTTCTTTCAGACATGGAGTGTCAAACCAAATATCTTCGATGAAGTTTGAAGGGATGTTGTAAATGAACCGGAAGGTCCTGTTGATAATTTCGGATTGTGTCATGGCTTTTAAAATTGTAGTTCCCGAGTGATGAAGCCCGGGAACCTGGTTAATTAAAGTGAAATTGCAAGATCAAAAAGCCTGGCACATTCAGTGCATCCGACTTCCTGAATTTCGTTAATACGCACCCAGTTTGTGCTGAGCATCGGTCGGCCACACAATGTTGTTGGCATTCCGCCATGGGACAAATGAGCAGTGTTGGACCAAACATCACCTTTGCCACCGAATAGGTAATAGCCGTGTTTTTCGGCTGTCTCCTTTGAAATTGTTGAAGTTTTTTGTGTCATGATATATAAGGGTTTAAGGGGTTATCTGTAGAAAGATGGAAGTGAGTGGTAATTGGCGAAGATTGCCTTTTTTGCTTCTGAGACTAACAGGAGGTTACGGTGGAACTGCTGCTCCTGGCGTTCCAGGATTTTGAAGGCTTCAACGGCCTTTTCAAATTGGCCGGGTGCTTCCAGGGCTTTGGATGATGATTCCTTGATCAGCTGGACCAGGTCGGATTTGATGATGAAAGGAATTAATGAGCCTCTTAGGTAGGGATGGAAAGTGTGAGCTTTCCACATCCCGAAACAGAGCCAGTAATACAGATCCTTTTCTTCCTGGGTAGAGGCGTGAAAAGTGAAACAATTTGGGCAGGGTCGCTCCATTGGTTTACCGCTATTTATGCCCTTATTCAGGATGAAAAAGGCAAATGAGGTGCGGGCTTGATCTGGCGAATAGGTGGTGATCTTGAGCATCATTGGGGGCTTTAGGTGAGTTTTTTGGAACTTCTCCTGATCTTCCCTTTAGCACCCCTTCCACAAATTTTTTAGGAAAAAAATGAAAAACGGCAAAAAGAAAAAAAAGGAAGCCATTGAGCAATGAAGCATGGAGGCTTAATCAAGGCCGGAGCGGATTTATTTTTGCATAAAAAAACCTGATTGGAACTTCCGACCAGGTTATGCAAAAAAAAATCCGTGAAGCACAGAAAAATGAAGTATAGCTTTATTTGAGGCGAAAAAATTGATTTCATTTTTCGCGCCTTGAATAAGCCGGAATGCTACTTTACATTCGCTTTCTTTTTTTTCTTTGCTGTTTTTCTTTTCCTAAAAAATTCCCTCTTATGGGCACCAATAAAAAGATAGTAAGCTACGATCAGCAGTGCTTATTGTAAGTAACCTAAGAAGGCAACAAGAATATGAAAGGATGAATAAGCTACCTAATAGCAGATGACCGGGGCAGCATAAATGAGGAACGAATAAATGCTGCTGGGGCCGGAGAAATAAAACACAAAATACCGCTTTACGGAGTGCGGCAGCACTCCTAAGAAACTTTTCAACCGCACGCCTGTGGCTTGCGCCCTAACGACCAACCGGAGGGCGATGGCGCATACAAATACCGCTTGTAACTCTGATTGCTTGTGAACAGTACTCGTCACTTGTAGAACTAACTTGTAGACTTTGGCTAAGAACCGGCTAAAATGCTTGGATAGCTGTAAGTGGGCAGGCCTTTAGCAGCTTGCTTGGATGGCTGACGGCATTATGTAACGTGGATTTTCGTGCTTGCCGGACACCGTAACAAAGGTGGTGTGAGAGAAGGTGGCCGGGGAGCCGAAAAAAGGTGTGCAGGCAATAATGCTGGCTGACATACAAGTGTGCTGCTGTGGGGTTGCGAAAGTGATTGGCTGAAGACGACGGTGAATGCTGACGCAGTGATGGCATCCTTGAAGGCTGGCTGGTGAAGCACGTTTAAAAAGCTGAGCCGACGAAGGAGGCTTTGCTTTAGTGCGTGTACTTTGCGGACACCGTTACAAAGCTGGTGTGATAGCAGGTGTCCGAAAAGTACGAACCTGCCTGCCTGAAAGGTGACGAAACAAGGAGGCAGACACAAGGCGGCTGAGGACAATTGCTTGCAGCAACATAGGAAGTGGGTGGAGTGGGAAGGTAAGCAGGCTGTGGCTGCTTTGCATAATGTGCTTATGGGCTTCTACCCAGCCCATAAGCGCACATTATGTAAATGCAAGCTTCCGGTGGTGGAGTGCGCTTTTTTCCTGGCGTGCCACGGTGTATTTGCTATTTTCTGCAAATACCATGACAGGAAAAAGCGCATGTAGGCAACCGGCATAGCCTGCGTGCGGGAGTGGCGGAATATATCAAAACACAACTACCATTATAATAGAAAATTAGATGCTCCAAAAGGAATAGAAATAAGAATATGAAATATCAGAGGCCATTTGCTAATGAAGATATAATTAGATTCTAATCATTTTTTAATTAGTGAGGGCGGATTCGCCAGTAACTTTGCATAACTTACATTAGAGGAGAATTAATGTGTATTGAATATGCGTACAATACCTATGCAAGCTATCCAGGACTAATGTTTGCAATTTACTCTTATTTAATTACTCATACACTGGCCGGCATACTGCAATAAAGATTATCCGACAATGATGCTTACCTTTTTGAGAAGAAGAAATAGTGGTTGTGATTATGAATTAATGAACCTTCAAAATCATGAAATTATGACAACTTTAGAGCAGCAATTACATAAGGTAACGACAAACAAGGCAAATACCAGGTATAATGTCGTCCAGAAAGACATACAAACAAATTCCGAAGGAAATATCATAAAGGAGTGGCAAAAGAAAATGATGCCAAATTATGAAAAAGCGGAAATTTGGCTTGATGACTCAATTGAGCCCATCAAATGGCAAAATAATAAACTGGAAAGGTGCAAGCAATTGTAAGGAATATAGTTTAAGCCTGAAAATATTTAAAAGACTATGCAATGTGGCAATAATAGTCTGGCTTCAACAAATGATTCTTTCTAATTCAGAAAAAATAGCAAGTTTATTTTTCAGAAGTAAGGAGTAAGTGATTTTAATTTCAAACAGGAAGGACGTTGCTATGAGCATCATTAAAAAATTTGTACCCCAAAAAGGTATTTGCAGTGTTGCGTTCAGGTTGCCTGAATCAATAGCCGATCATCCAAAGAGCGTGGCAATTGTTGGGGATTTTAATATGTGGCAACCAGGCAAAAACATGATGCATAAAAATAATAAAGACATTTTTACAGCAAAAATAGATCTACCCATCGGTAAGGTATACGAGTTCAGATATCTGATTGATAAATACATATGGGAAAATGAATGGGAAGCCGATGGGCTGGTAAAAACACCATATGAAGAGGTGTATAATTCAGTAATAAATTGTAAAGAGGATAAAGTAGACTGAATACCTTCTGGATCAAAAAAAACTTTTTGCAAGAAATATTCAAGCGTAATAGAAAAGGTGTCACAAAAAAAATAGAAATAATGTGTATACAAAAGGAAATTATACCTGAGAAAGGGATTTGCCGAATAAAATTCAGTGTAACAGATACTCTTATAGACCATCCCAAAGAAGTGGCTTTGCTGGGTGATTTTAATAATTGGAATCCGCGTAAAGATAAAATGATAAAGTCTAAAAATGGTTTCTTCGAAAAAACGGTAGAGCTTCCATTAGGCAAAGACTATCAATTCAGGTACTTCGTTGATAATTGGCATTGGGAGAATGACTGGCAAGCGGACGCCTACAAATCAACACCTTTTGGAGAGGGTGAAAATATGATAATTTATTGCGATGCTTTACAAACCAAAGTGAATAAAGAACATTAGAGTCATCAGAAAGCAATACTACAATTTAAAAATCAATGAATTATTAAAAATATCAAACCTAATACCATCATGGTTGGAATGAGTAATTTTTGGGGAATGGGAGGAGGCTGGGTTGTAGCTTTAGCTGTTCTAATTACTTTATTTTGGTTAGCAGCTAAAATTATGAATCGAGATAATAATTCAAAACACAACTAATAAATAAGCTTTACCGAATATTTTGATGGTTAAATCGAATCAAAAGTCTGTAATAAGTTTGTTGAAAGTTAACATGAAGGGTTTCTATCAATGACCCCTGATAATTTCCAATTCCATTGCTTGTTTAAATCAAGATTTTCTTTTAGTTCAATGTGATAACCGATAGCCTCAGCCAATTGTAAAAAGTTGTCCAATAATGGAGGATATTTACCTGCAAATATGCGGCTGACATTGGATTGAATGAATGAATCCTGTTTTTTCAGAAATCTGCTATTATATATCCCTTTTCCCGTCGCATATTCCTCCAGCTTGCTGATCAATATCTTTGTTTCATCCTTAAATTTTTCGACTTTCATTTTTTATCATTGTGTCTATGGTGGTAAATCCAGTTTAGATTGATAATTATTGAATTGATTAATCCTGTGAAAAATCTTTGACCAGTTTACGGTAAGCGGAAAACACATTGGCTCTTGAAACAAAACCGACATATTTAGTACCATCAAGGACAGGAAGATTATAATGTGCTGTTGTCTGGAATTTTTGTGCAACATCTTCCATTGTTTCGTGTATTTCCACAAGGGTATCAGGCATAAACATGAGTTGGCGGACAAATGTAGTTTCATATAACTCTGGCTTAAACAGTATATGCCGGATATCATTTGTAAATATTACTCCAAGAAAAGTATTGTCTTTATCAATTACTGGAAAAACATTACGCTGAGATTGCGTAATTGCTTTCACAATATCGCCCAGACAACCATCAGGACCGATAGGAATGAAATTTGTTTCGATGAGTTCATTTATAGAAAGCCTTGAAAGCACAGCTTTATCTTTATGGTGAGTGATTAATTCACCCTGCTGAGCCAAACGCTTTGTATATAATGAATGTGGCTCAAAATTCATGATAATAAGATATGAAACTGTTGAAGTTACAATAAGCGGTATGAAGAATGAATACCCACCTGTAATTTCGGCAATCAAGAATATGGCAGTAAGGGGAGCATGCATCACTCCAGCCATAATCCCAGCCATGCCAGCTAATGCAAAATTCTTTTCAGGAAGGCGGGAAGGATCAAAGAAATTAACCAGCCTGGCAATAAAAAAACCTGTTACGCCGCCCATGAATAATGATGGTGCAAAAATTCCACCTACTCCTCCTCCTGCATTAGTTGCCGTCATGGCAATCACTTTAAAAAAAAGAACCAGAAGGAGAAAGAGCAAGAAAAGTACGTAGTTATTGCTTACTGAATTGAAAAGGCTGTTCTGAAACAATGTGTCTCCATTACCATTGAGAATTGAAGTCAATTCAATATAGCCTTCACCAAAAAGAGATGGAAACAGGAAGATAAGTACGCTAACGATTGTTCCACCAATGACTAATCTCAAAGTAGTGTTGTTTATTTTTTGAAAGAGACCTTCAATGTAAAGATTTGCCCGGGTAAAATAGAGAGAAATGAAGCCACAGAAAACACCAAGAAGAATATAGAAAGGTAAATTTCCAAGACTAAAAGGAGCAGTAACTGTAAAGGCAAAAAGAACATTCTTTCCCATGAAAAATGAAGCTAACGTGGTCCCTGTTGCAGCAGATATAAGCAAAGGGATTAATGATGACATTGTCAGGTCAAGCATAAGCACTTCGAGGGCAAAGATTACACCAGCGATAGGAGCTTTAAAGATGCCGGCAATAGCAGCCGCGGCTCCACAACCTATCATCAATGTTACCGTCTTGTAATCCATACGCATGATTCTTGCCAGATTTGAACCAATTGCTGCTCCTGTAAGCACAACCGGAGCTTCCAATCCCACAGATCCACCGAAACCAACCGTAAGCGTACTTCCAATCATCGAAGAGTAGGTATTATGCGGCCGAAGGATACTGTTATTTTTTGAGATAGCATAAAGCACACGGCTTATGCCATGCCCAATATTATCGCGGACAAAAATTTTAACATAAAGCACTGTGAGAAGCATGCCGATAAATGGATATGCAAGATATAATAAGTTAAACTCATTTGCTTTAAACCCATGCGTCAGAAATTCATGGGTATAAAAGACTGTGTTTTTTAGTAAAATTGCAGCCAGACCACCAAAAATACCAGATATCAGACTGAGTATAATAATGAACTGACGGGATGGAATTAATTTAAGCCGCCAGGCATGAATCTTAATAAAAAAAGTTGAAAGGGATGCCATTTGACAAATATTTTAATTGAATATTTTATGAAGGTATTAAAATCCATTACTTATTTTCATAAAAAACTTTGATTCTGTCGGATTTTAATTTTATTTTAAGCCAACTCTCTACTTTCAACTTATCGCTGGTTTTCAGATTTTTGCCTTTTGTAGTAAAAACAATAATTTTTACTTCTTCGAGATTTGATTTAGTTTCGTTAAACACGTAGGATTCGGCTAAAGAACAATTTAATATCTGCGGATAAAGGCTTCTTATTTCATCCAGCACTTGCTGGCCACGATATTTGTTTTGATACAAACTATCTAAATGACTTTCCTTTTCTTTTAATAACAAATTAAGCCGGTTCATTTCAGCTTTCAAATTATCAGCTTCAGTATTTTTTGTTCTATTCTCTACAGCAGTTAGTCCCTGAGGGAATTCTATTTTTACATCTTTCAGCGAGAAATATTTTGCCTTTTCGATGATATGCGCTTTCTGAACATCACTTAATGTATTACCTGCATAAACCAACACTATTGTTTTCTTGACAGGTTTAATTTCATTTTTTAATAAATAATGACCCTCAAAAACACTTATATTGTTGATATATTTCGTGGCGTTCTCAATAAATCTTTCTTTCTGAACAAGGTTGTATCCAAAATAAATGCTCGGGAGCAATACAAGGATAATTGTTGCAGAGATCAACCGATTAACATTTTTCTTCTGCCGGGCATCGATAAGCGACCTGATGGGAAACTTAAGTATCTGGGAGGCAATGATAGAAGAAATTGCAATGAATACTGTATTGATAGTAAAAAGATAAAAAGCGCCGAAAAAATAAATAAACTGACCAGTCGCCAATCCATAACCGGCTGTACACAGAGGAGGCATCAATGCTGTAGCAATTGCGACGCCAGGTATTACATTCCCTTTATGTTTACTGCTGATAGCTACTATTCCAGCCAATCCGCCAAACAAGGCAATAAGCACATCATAAATGGTCGGGCTTGTTCGTGCTAATAATTCGGAGTGAGCTGCTGAAATCGGGCTGATGGCAAAATAAGCCGTTGATGCAATCAAACTTGCAATAACTGCAAAGGTGAAATTTTTAAGCGCTTTTCTGAAAAGAAAAAAGTCATAGGTTGCAATGCTGTAACCCATACCGTTAATTGGACCCATCAGGGGAGAAATAAGCATAGCTCCGATTATTACAGCAGTTGAGTTCATGTTAAGCCCGACTGATGCCACAATAATTGCAAAGATTAGAATCCAAAGATTTGTGCCCTTGAAAATTATTTCTTTTTCAATGGTTTCATGAATTTTCTCAAAGCTATCAAGATCGCTGTCGAGGTCGATATAGCTGAGAAGTTTATGAAGCATTTCAAAGTGTCTCATAATTAATGCATTTAATTTCCCAAAATGTTACTTTTTATG
The DNA here is from genome assembly GCA_937965665.1 of uncultured Bacteroidales bacterium. Taxonomy (GTDB): domain Bacteria; phylum Bacteroidota; class Bacteroidia; order Bacteroidales; family UBA4417; genus UBA4417. The sequence goes on along the minus strand of CALCJE010000148.1, from coordinate 27,296 downwards.
TTTAATGAGATTCGCTTATATTTTTTAATAATGATACGCATTTTAGTAACTACTGTATTCAAAAATGCGGATTGATCATGTATTAAGGTCTTATTAGTATCAAATTTATCATACAGCTATTTTTCATTGTCATGTTTTGAAACAAGTTTGTCATTTTCATCCGGGAACAGCATGTCGTAAAGAAATTTAAACATTCCCATTACTAAGATAACAGCGAAAATTTTACGAATAAGATCAAAAAAAAGTATCATAGACCGAGGATTTGATGTTGTAGAATGTAGGTAAAAGCTCCAGCAAAATAACCGAGGAGGGCTAACAAACTAATTGTTTTCAGATACCAGAGGAAGCTTATTTTTTCCATTCCCATTGCAGCTATACCGGCAGCAGAGCCTATAATTAAAGCACTTCCTCCAGTTCCTGCAGCATAAGCCAGAAATTCCCAGAAGTAATGATCTGTTGGGTACTGATTTAAGTTGTACATACCCTGGACAGCAGCAACCAAAGGAACATTATCAATCACCGAAGAGAGCAAACCGATTGCAATTACAATAGTGGTTTCGTTATGTATTTTAATTGTCAGCCATTGGGCCAGATGTGCTAATACACCAACTGATTGTAATGCAGAAATGCTTACCAGAATACCGAGAAAAAACAAAATGCTTGGCGCATCAATTTTACGTAGCGCATGAACTACCGACAAGGCATGTTTATCTTCTTCATTCTTTTCTTTATGTAGGATTTCTGTAATAATCCATAGAATACCTAATCCAAAAAGAATACCCATGAAAGGCGGAAGATGCGTAATAGTTTTGAAAACAGGAACCAGTACTAGTATAATTACTCCAGAAAAGAAAACAATGGATTGATGTTTATCCGAAAGTGCCTGAGTATTGGTGTTTTCAACAACATCGGGCCTTACGACCTTTCCTTTTAGCTTAAATGACAGGTATAGCAGGGGAATTAGAAGGCAAATTAAACTGGGCAGGATTAGTTTAATAATAATATGACTTGCTGAAATCTGACCGCCAATCCAAAGCATAGTAGTAGTTACATCACCAATCGGCGACCAAGCACCTCCTGCGTTGGCGGCCACAACAACAATTCCGGCAAAAAAGAGCCGGTCGTTATCGTCGCGGATCAGTTTTCGAAGTAGTGAAATAATTACAATAGTTGTTGTGAGATTGTCTAAAACAGCAGAAAGAAAAAAGGTAATAAATGCCACAATCCAGAGCAGTTTTCGTTTGTCAGTCTGTTTGATGCGTGTTGTAATAATATCGAAGCCATCGTGAGCATCGATGAGTTCAACAATTGTCATTGCACCAAGGAGAAAAAACAAAATTCCGGATAGATCGCCCATGTGTTTAGTCAGTTCTTCTCCAACAAATAGTTTATCCGGCGAAAAAAGGATATAAACTGACCAGCTAAGAACACCCGTAATCAAAGCTGTAGCGGCTTTGTTAATTTTGATGGAATGTTCTGTGGCAATTGCGATATAGCCAAGGATGAAAATAGCAATTATCAAAGTTATCATGATGGCTAGTAATTAGATATCTTGGTTTTGTATCCTGGGCTAGACTCTTTTGAAAAATCCTAAATGTTTGTATTTTAAACGCGTTTCGGCCTCCTTGCTTTTATCGGAAATAAAGACAATCGTTTTTCCATCGTCGAGTAAAATAGCATATTTATCCGATGTTACCCCAGTTAATAATTTGTGATTATGGCGGCTTAAATCATGCCTTTTCTCTTTCGAATCGTTTTTCATTATTAGATTATTTTATCAAGTTGTTCTTTGTGTTAAGCATTTATTTTTGAGATTCCGGGGTTTATTTTTTTCGTAAAGATAAAAAGATGAGTGAAGGGTAATTAATTATATTAAAGATCAACATGCAGACCGCTGAGAACAAAACTTACTCCTTTTGCACAGATAAAGATATAGAGTATACGAGCGACAACCATTACGCCGACTTTCCCGATTGCTTTCTCCACCAAAGGAGCAAGGTAAAGGATAGGAAGGATTGTTAGATAGACCAGGATCACTGTTAGTGCTGTTATCAACCGGCCGTCAATCTGGATCAGGAGGATGGTGGTAAGAATCGTACCCGGTCCGGCCAGATATGGAAACCCAATTGGAAATATAGCTATATTATTGGTTGAGGGGCTTTGAATGTGATTGTTTGAAGGCCCGGATAATACACCTTTTGCGGCAACAGCGAAAACAAGTATCCCTCCGGCAATCTTAAATGCAGATGTACTGATATCGAAAACATTCCGTAACATAATATCCCCGAAAAGTGCAAAAACAAGTACAATACCTCCACCTACAGCAACCGCGGTGAGAAAAGTGCGTTTGCGTTCATGTTTATTCAGAGTACCTGTTAGATCGGCAAAAATAGGAAGGTTGCCGACCGCATTTACCATGGCAAACAGAACCAGGAAATTGTGCAGGAGCTGAGGGATTGTTTCCATGATTAAGAGTTTGTAGTTCCCTTTGATCTACCCATCCAGGATAAATTTCCAGGCTCACCAAATTGATCCTTGAAAATCCGGTAATAGAGCAATTCTTCTTTTGAATTAAGAATCCAGCCATTCTTCAGGTTTCTTTCTACTTTGAAATCTGAGTCGGATACTTTACCTGAAGCATATTCGGAAATCAGAGTTCCAACACCTGCGCCTTCCCAGAATTTGGATTTTGTGCGGGTTAATATGCTTTCGGGCAGCAAGCCAGTCATCGCTTTACGCAATATCCATTTTTCGACTCCATCTTTCAACTTCAACCCGATGGGTATCCTCAATGCATATTCGAAGACTTCAGGATCGGTGAAAATAACATGAGCAGTGGTACCAAAGGCTGAAGCAGAGCGGTCAACTCGCTGTAACGCTGTATTATGTAAACGACCTGTAATGTCAATTAATTCAGCATCAAGCTTTGATACAGGTAATGATTTGAGGTATTCATACCCGGCAAAGAGCTCATCACCACCTTCACCCGAAAATACTTCAGAAACATATTCCGAAGCAGCGTATGCAACTGAAAGGTTAATGATGCTTGATCTTACCAGCAAGGCATCAAACGATTCGAGTTGATAGATAACATCGGGCAGAATATTTACCATACTCTCAAGTGTGATAATTACTTCGTGGTGATTGGAACCTATATGATCTGCGACTTGTTTAGCAAACTTCAGATCCGGCGCATCTTTTAAGCCTCCGGCAAAAGTATGCAGGGTATCCACATAGGGACGAGCCAAGGCAGCAATAGTACTTGAATCAAGGCCACCTGAGAGCCAGGAGCCAATGGTATCTGATTTAATACATTTCTTTACAGCAGAACTAAGAACGGAGCGCAATTCCATGGCAATTGTGTCAGCGTTTTCCGCGAGTAAATGGGGTCTATGTCCTAATTTAAAATTCTGCTTAAAACCTGCAGCCGTAAGGATATGACCAGGAGGCATTTCGGTAATATTATCGGAGAACGGGAGCAATGCTTTTACCTCCGAAGCAAATATGACCATACCATCCTTGTTAAAAGCTGTATATAGAGGAGCGACCCCAAGTTCGTCACGGGATATTTCCCAATGATGATTTTTGCGGGCTACTTCAACCTTGTGGCCATGACCCGGACCGTCACTAAAAATACGATCCCTGGTTTGGGCTTTTATACTCTCATCCTCATGTTGCGACCAAATTATACCAATAGTAGCATTTTCCATTTCTACTATTTCTTTGCCATATTCACCACGATGTGAAATGGATTCAAGCATTTGCTCTACCTGATTTATTTCTCCTGATTGTAAGATTCCTGCTATTCCAGCCATTGATATTTATTTTATTTTGTTATGTTTCAAATTAGATAATTTCCGAAAGACGGGTTTTTTCGTCAACCGGATCTCCCGTTATCGGGTCAATTGCATACCATGCACCATTAATATTCCGGGTAAGAATATCACCTTTAAGAAATGGATTACCACGGAAGTGAGGTGCATCCAATATACCAAGCTCAATTGCCGCTGCTATTGTTGTCGGATCGGAATGCGGGTCCTGAACTTCGGAACCAATAAATGTAATTGCATCCAGAATCACTTTTGCTTCTAATATAAGCTGTTCCTTTCTGGCTAAAATAACCTGATCAGCCATGAAATCAGGTAAGCCTTTGAGTCCATTTTGTATAACGCCATGTACTATTTTACAACTTTCAATAAGTTCTTCGTGCCTGGTTGCATGGTCGCCTTCACTAAAACCAACTACATGTAGTATGTGCGGTTTCAATGCCAGGCTGATAAGTGCGGACGCGGCCAGTTGTCCTTTTGCAATTGAAGGATCAGACGAAAAGTGAGCAATTCCAGCCCTAACTTCTCTATAAACAGTAAATGTTTCATCCTCTAGTTGCTGAATCATTTCCAGTTTTGCCATCATTTTAGCAATATCCATATTCGGCCATGTTTCGGGCGGAGTATTAAACATGAACTGGGATACATAATTGCGGACACCTGCTTTTTTTGCGTTGTAAGCGGCCAGGTAAGCCATTGTTACCGCTAAGGAGTCGTGTGCATCGCGCAAACTCCATTGATGAGCTTCATTTACTTCTACTGGTATGTTTCGTTCAGCATACCACCGCATTACCGATTGGTTTTCGGATATGGCTTCAACCAGTGAGCGATTTGATCTTCCGTCGATTACACTATACCAGCACAAAGGAATTGCCGCCCAGGCGTTGTGTATGGTTTCTACACTCATCTCAGCCCATTTCATCAAATCGCGTGTTCCGGCATAACAGCGCATCAAAGGGTAATTACCGCAGCGTGAACTTTGGTATAAAGCAGCCATGTCCTGATGTGTACGGACAGGCACTCCACCAGCTCCCTGCTGGGTTGATATTATTTCGGCAGGACGGAAAAAGTTCTCCTGTGCATTTTGATCAGGGCCGATGGAAATAACATCGAGTACTTCAGCCAGGGCTATCTGCTTTATTCCTTCTAAAGTATCAGCTAATGATGGTCTGCCGAAATGATGACGCAGAATGGGATATGGGTATTTCTGGTTAATCCTTCCAATAAGATTATCAGCAAATACAGCCTTTTCCGAAATACCAGAAGATCCACGTAAATACGCTTTAATCGTTTCGACAGGTTCTGAACCATCGAATACTTTTTCGAAGAATCCTGATATTTTAGCCAGATTAGCTACCGGAGGCGGGCCTCCAAAAATAAACCTGGTTTGTATTTCCCCCAATTCATTTATTGCATGTGCTATCTCCTGAAAAAGATTTTCAGCTACATCAGGTGTGAGACGGAAGCTGAGAGCGAGAATATATGGTTTTTCTTCCTTGACAACGTCAATAATACGTTTTACTGAAACTGCCGGTCCCATTGATTTTGTTTGATAACCTTCAGCCTCAGCCAGTTTCAGGAAGTGGTGCAAACCACCTACATGAACACAATTACCAATTGCCGCACCTATTATTGTTTTCATAATTGTACTATTTAATCTAAAGAGTGACTCTTTTCACCAATTGCGAGCAAGCGTAAATCGCGTAAACTCATATCTGCAATTCCAAGCCTTTCCAAAGTTCTTCCGTTAGCCCTATATTCTTTGTTGTTTAATATTGAAGCAAGCTGTATCAGCGAATCAATTGTCGGGGTAGGGATGCCAAATTTAGTACCGACCGAGGCAATAGGAACCAGACTAAAAGGAACATCCTCTTCGATGTATCTCATTTTAAGTGTATGAGGTGCCATAATACCGCGGTAACCCGGGTTTTTTCGCATAGCTTCAAATAAAGATGAACCGGCTGTACTATAAGCCATATAAAACCATTCCCGCGCAGAGAGTGCCCTTATACCCAGAGCTTCAGCCACAGCTATACGTTCAGAATCCACACTTTCGAGTACCTGGGCCACAGACTGGGTAGCTCCATCGTGATAAAATTGAAAATCTGCGTCATCTTCGATCCAGCCTGAATTAAGAATACACAGTGCAGGATGAAAGATACTGCCAATATTATCGAAGCTAGTCTTGAAAACGTTATCACCTGGAACAAACTGAGGGAAGCATTTACGCAATTGTTTTATCACCACAGGAATAAGATGAGCCCTGATAGATGCTACCGGAATAGAATTTTTTATGCTGAAAATTTTCACCTGTGCAGGACCAATTGCTCTAGATGCATAAATAAAAGTCTGAGCCTCAGAAATAATTACATCGGCTTCAACCTTCAATGAATCAAGGACCTGTTTAAATTCCAAAGCACCTAAAGTCCTTCCAGGATGAAGAACGATCATCTGCCCATCGCGCAGGAAAGGTGCCGCTTGTTCGGCGATCCACTGGTGAGCTAGAGCCGGAACAACTACCATGATCAGATTGGCATTTGAGAGTGCTTCTTCCATTGAGGTTGTAGCCATTTTTATGGGACCGAATCCAGCAACTTCACCTGTCAACTCAATACCTCCAGACGATCTGACACCCCACAAGCGTTCGTCGCCCCGGTTAAAAAGGTTTACATCAAAGCCCATAAGTGCCAAATGCCCAGCCATAGCCATGCCACCATGGCCAGCGCCAAGTACAGCTATGACCGGTTTATCGAGTGGTTCAAATTTAGTTTTCATGACAATTAGATTTTACTATTTTAGATATAAGTTGGAAAAGTATTGTTAAGTAGATGCAGGCAGAATTTAATTTTACTATTTTACTTTTTAAAACAACATTTTATGAATGAGAAATTATAAAGTTCAATTCAAATTGTGTACCCTTATTCTCAGTACTATGCACCTTAAAATCAACATCATGAAGTTCAAATATTTTTGCTACCAGGGCGAGACCAATACCAAAGCCACTTTTATAGCGAACATTGGAGGCACGGTTGAAGGGCTTGTAAATGCTCTCAATTTCATCTGATGGAATACCAATGCCCTTATCAGAAATAACGATCTCAACTATGTGCGGCTTTACCTGAAATTCAATTACCACATCATCACTGGAGAATTTACAAGCATTGTCAAGAAGGTTTTGGAAAGCAATTTCAAGCATTCCGGCATTTCCCTGGACGAGAAGTTCGTTTTCATTCTCAGGGTATTGAATAACAGGAATTATTTTCCGATCCGTGTATTTTTCCTTGACCTGATGGATGGCATTAAAAACGATTTCATCAATCCGGATGGTAGAAAGCTGAATGGATTTATCCTGGTTAATCTGGGCTAATTCCAACAAGCTGGTTAGCTGCGCATTCAGTTTTTTGAGGTCGCTAACCATCTTTGCGATGTGCTTTTTGTAATCTACAGGGCTATATTCCTTACTCAAAATGTAGTCGGATTCAACAATCATAACCGAAAGAGGTGTCCGCAATTCGTGTGAGGCATTTGCAACAAAATCTTTCTGGTTTCTAAAGGAGATTTCAAGATTTGAAAGCATTTGATTAAATGTGAAGGCTAATTGCGCAATTTCATCCTTCTTGTTGCCTTCGTCGAGACGGTTGTTCAAACGCGATGAGTTTATGTCCTTTACACTTTTAATTATTTGAGATATGGGTCGAATTGCTTTTTTAGCAAACAAATAGGATAAGAAAACGGACAGCCATAGGCTAAAAAGAATACTCCATAGGAGAATTTCCCGGAGTTCAGACAAATTCTCTTTCCGGTTTTTGTCGAAGGCCATGACCATAACCGTATAAGTTTGATTTTTAAAAACATGCTTATAGCATATTCCATCTTTATAGGAAATTGAAAACTGGTAGTTATCACCTTTGACAGAATTTTGATTAATTACATCACGAGTCAGGTATTCGGTATTATTCCGATAAAGGATATTTAATTCAGAATCAGTAACAACTATTTCCTCCTTTGGCCAGTTAAAAGTTGATTGCTGAATTTTTTTTAATAAAACCGAATCGACTTCAGGGAGGTTTATCAACAGTATAGCTGTATTTTTAGCTCTCTTGGTGAGACTGTCAGCAAACTTCTTATGCTGAGTTGTATAAGAAAAATAGTACACAGTTGCAGAGAAAAAAAGAAGTATCCCTAAAACAACTAAGGTAAATTCGATTGATAATTTTGTTTTAATATACATGTTTTACATCTCCTTATCACTGCAATAAAAACCAAATCCGAACTTTGTGTGTATCAATTTGGGCTCATACCCTTTATCGATTTTCTTTCTAAGGTAATTTACATATACATCGATAATATTTGTTCCGGGATCAAAATCAATACCCCAGACCTGCTCGATAATAAATTCGCGGGTAAGTAACTTATTTATATTTTTCAAAAATGTTTCTAATAATAAACTTTCTTTTGCTGTTAAATCAATTTTAGTATTCGCCCTGTTGACAGCCTTTGTTTTCAAATCCATTTCAAGATCAGCAATTGTAATCATATTGTTTTTGCTAATTGTATCCGTGCGCCTTAGAAAAACATTAACACGAGCAAGCAATTCCCTGAAATCGAAAGGTTTTAATACATAGTCATCTGCTCCGGCTTCGAAACCGAGTACTTTGTTATCAGCGGTTCCGAGTGCTGTTAGCATGATAATGGGGATTTCGTTATTCGTTTTACGAATCTCCTTACATAAGTCGTAACCGTTAATTAATGGCAGGTTTATATCCAAAACAATAAGATTATAGGATTTGGTTTCCACCAATTGTTTCCCGATATATCCATCGGAGGCTATATCGACAGAGAATCCATGCTCTTCAAATTGCTTTTTTAAAACTTCGGACAGCCTTTGTTCATCCTCTACAATTAATATGTGTATGGTTTCCATTTCTTAATCCTATTTAAAGCAAAGTTAACATAAGAAATAAGAGAATTTATGTATTAATAAGGTTCTAACCAGATTCTAATTACTTTCTAATATTGAAGCGGAAGATTCATACTTAACTTTGCGTGAGTACTAAATACTTAATTTTATGAAAAAGATAAAAATATCGAATGAAGCATTAATCGGGTTATTCTGGGTAGGAATATTTGTCGTTCTTATTCTAGTAAAAGTGATATTTTTCTAAAATTGATTAAAGCATGATTGAGCCAAGGATGAAGGTCAGCACAATAGTCCATCTCATGTTTGCTGTGATGATCATTATATTTTTGCTTGTTCGGATTTTCATTCTGAAGTATTAAGGCTGGGCGAAATCATGAAGAAAATTCTTTCTGTTATTATAACCAACATAGAACTGATTAATTATTAAAATAATGGATAATCAATTTAAGCTGACTTAACCAAAGGAAATCAAGTAGAAGAAAGGAAAAAATTCTTGCTATGATGAAAATCCGAAAATTGTTAAATGAACTAATGATTTTTTTATTCATGTTTACTGCAGTAGCTATGATAGCATCAATTATTATAAGAGTGATTGCACTAATTATAGATTAGCGAAATTGGAATGAAAGAGCCAGAGTAGTATTTCTAAATTTTAAAGTTAAAACAGAATACCTCTATCAAAAACCAGCCACTAATGAGAATCTAATTTAATTCTAATCACTTTCTAATTCTCACGTATACAATCATTTATATCTTTGTGAAGAGTCATTAATCCTTTGATACAAGCGATATGAAAACTCCAAAAATGTCGACTGTTTAATCATTTGGATATTCTTTCTATCAATATTTGCTGTATTGATAGTGGTATCGACAGTAGTAAGGTTATTTATAATAAGTTAAAGAAGATATGAAAGAGCTTAAGATGAGTGCCCGTAAAATATCAAGAGTTATGAGAATAATCAAAATGACCTTTATCGGAGCAAGTATGATGGTAACAGGAAGTATTGCATCTGGCCAGGATTTAAATACTGCAATTACAATGACCTACCAGGAGCAGTTTGATGCCGCCGACCAGGCTTTTGATGCACTAATTGCCAAAGATCCCACTAATGGTAAGTATTATTATTATAGCGGCGAAAATCAATTAGCCTCTTATTTCATTGATCCAACTAATGTTCCCTTTGATGCTATTGCAAAGGAAGCTATTGAACGATATGATAAAGGTATTGCAGCTAATGCCAGTGAGCCTCTAAACTACGTCGGACTTGGCAAAGTTGCCCTGATCCAGAATAAAAAGTTAATCGCTGAAGAGAATTTTGCCAAGGCCCTAACATTTCTTCCTGCAAAAAGAGCAAAATCTTCACTCTCCAAAACTGAACAGGCCACACTACTTATTCGCCTGGCTGAAGCATACGTAACAGTAAACAACAAGGATAGCGCTTTGGTACTTGGTTACCTGAGACGAGCAGAATCACTTGATCATAAGAATCCGGAACTCTATCTCGTACGCGGTGACTACTGGATCAATACATTTAATAATGGAAGCCTCGCAGCTAAGAACTATAAAAGATCGCAGGATTATGCTCCTCAGTCAAAGAGGGCACGTGTTCGACTTGGAGAGCTTTATACACGAATCAGAAGCTACCAGGATGCATTATCATACTACCAGGAAGCTATTGCAATTGATCCATCATTTGCACCGGCTTATCTCGAGATGGGATTTCTCTATTCAAAAATGAACAAGACAGAGGAATCAAAAGAGTACTTCAAGAAATACCTTGACCTGAACAGCAGTAACATCACCGCACAACGGAGGTATGCCAATATGCTTATCAATACCGAAGATTATAAGGGTGCAATCGAACAGATTCATGAGATAATGAAGATGGATTCTATAACATATAATGATCTTAACCGTGCACTTGCCTATTCATATTTCGAAGAAAAAGAATATCCAAATGCAAGGTATTATATGAGCAAATTCATAAGAAATGCACCTGTTGAGAAGATCACATCAAAGGATTACGCGTATAGTGGGCGTATTCTTGTACAAAATGGCCAGGACTCATTGGGCATACTAAGTTTAACAAAAGCTATTGATCTTGACACAACTAACATTGATCTTCTATCAGAAATAGCCTCATTATACATTAAAACCAAAAAACCTCAAAACGCCGGTGATACATATAAACTAAGGATTAAGCACTCCAATGGAGGTGTGAATGATTATTACAAAATGGGTCGTGCCTATTATGATGCCAAGAACTGGGTGGAAGCTGATTCAGCTTTGGCAATGGTAAACCGGATGAGTATTGATTTTGAACCGGCATACCTCTTCAGGGCAAGGATTTACGCCAATCTTGATCCTGATACAAAAGAAGGACTTGCAAAGCCTTTCTATGAAAAACTGGTGGAAAAAGCAAGTGCTGACTCTATAAAATACTTAAAGGACATACTAGAAGCATATAATTATCTTGGCTACTATTATCTGGTGATCAAGAATTATTGTGAATCGCTTGAGTATTGGGATAAGATCTTAGGTATTGATGCGGCGAATGAAAATGCAAAAAGTGCTATAAAAGATCTGAAAGCTCGTTGTCCTGATTTCAAATTGGCAAATTTAAAGACTACACATTAAATTGATTATATGTAAATTACACAAAAACAATTACATGACAATTTTGAGTAGATATATCTGATTTAAGATTGGAGTATGAATTATTGAAAATTGATATTGACTTATTATTACTTTCTTTTAGAATACCTGAATTACAATTACATTATCTTTACATAAAACTGAAAGTGATGAAGATAAAATTAGTTTTGACAGGATGCTTTTTGATTTTAATAGGTACTGGATATAAATCATTTGCGCAGGAACTAACCGCAAGGGAGATTATTAAAAAAGCTGATGACAAAGGACGTGGCTTAACTAGCCAGGGAACAATGACGCTAACAATTGTTCGTCCTGACTGGAGCCGAAGTGTTACCATGAAATCATGGTCCAAGGGTACAGAATATTCACTTATTTATATTACAGCTCCTGCAAAGGAAAAAGGACAGGTTTTTCTGAAACGCCAAAAAGACATGTGGAACTGGGTTCCATCCATAGAAAGAATGATAAAAATACCTCCTTCGATGATGATGCAGTCGTGGATGGGTTCCGATTTTACCAATGACGATCTTGTGAAGGAATCCTCCATTGTGGTGGATTATACCCAGAAGTTACTTGGCAAAGAAACAGTTCGGGGAATGGAATGTTATAAAGTTGAACTTACTCCTTTGCCCGATGCCGCAGTAACCTGGGGAAAAGTAATTACATGGATAACAGTGAATGGTTTCAACCAATGGAAAGCAGAATATTACGATGAAGACCAGGAACTTGTTAACCTGATGAATGCATACAATATCAAAAAAACGGGAGACCGCGAAATCCCAACACGAATGGAGATTGAGCCAGTAAACAAAAAAGGTAATAAAACAATACTTGAGATCAACAGCAGTGTTTTCAACCTGCCTATTGCAGATAGCTTCTTCTCGCAGCAAAATATGAAAAGCATTAAATGATTAAGGTTAAATTTCAATGAAGGTATACTTAAAACTTGCCTGGAGAAATTTATGGCGTAACAAACAAAGAACGCTTATTACCTCAGCATCCATTTTCTTTGGGGTTGTTTTATCAGCCATAATGAGTTCAATGCAGGAAGGCTCATATGCCCAGTATATCAAGACCATTGTCAACTTTTATTCAGGTTATATCCAGGTACATCAGAAAGGCTATTGGAACAATCAGGAAATCAACAACTCGCTGGAATACAGTGCCATCAGTACCAAACTTAAAGATATAAAAGAGATAACTATTTTCACCCCCCGTCTCGAAAACTTTGCACTGGCCGCTTCGGAAGATATTACCAAAGGCGTAATGGTTATAGGAATATCGCCTCAAAAGGAAGATCGAATAACAGGATTATCGGGGAAGATAATAAATGGGAAATACCTTTACGACGGCGACAAAGGTGTAGTGCTTGGGAGTGCGCTGGCAAAATTTCTTAACCTGGGAGTGAGCGATACGCTTGTGCTTCTGGGTCAGGGGTATCAAGGGGTAAGTGCTGCAGGCAAATACCCGGTACGTGGAATTATCAAACAACCCTCACCCGATCTCGACCGGATTGTAGTTTATATGGATGTTACCGCTAGCCAGGACCTTTTTTCAGCCAGTGACAGGCTTACCTCCATCGTAATTATGGTTAAAAATAGCGAAGACGTTGCATCTGCAAAAAAGGAACTGATTTCGAAACTCGGTCCGGAATATGAAGTTATGGATTGGAAACAAATCAACAGCATCCTGATGAAACAGATTGACAGTGACCGGCAGTCGGGAATCATCATGAAAGGCGTGCTTTACATGATAATTGCTTTTGGGATTTTTGGCACCGTTATGATGATGACCGCCGAAAGGCGAAAAGAATTTGGCGTACTGATTGCCTTTGGAATGCAAAAAAACAGATTGAGTTTTGTGCTTGTCCAGGAAACAATTTTACTTGGCCTGGTAGGGGTTATTACAGGCATAGTAGCAAGCATACCAATAACCTGGTATTTTACATTGCACCCGATACCTTTCTCCGGACAGGCAGCCGAAACCATGATGCAGATGGGATTTGAACCTATCATGTCGTTTTCGATGACGCCTTCGGTGTTCTACAACCAGGCCATTACGATTTTTATTTTCACTGTCATCATAGGGCTTTATCCTGTTGTAAATATTCACAAGCTCAAGATAAGTAAAGCTTTACATAGTTAATACTAAAATCATCATTTATGATTTCAACATTTGCCTGGCGAAATATGTGGCGCAACAAACTCCGGAGTTCAGTAATAATCGGGGCAGTTACGCTTGGCATTTTTTCGGGCATATTTCTTATTTCATTTATGAATGGCATGCTTGATGCACGCATTCAGTCGATTATAGGCACCGAAATGTCGCATATTCAGATCCATCAGCCTGGTTTCCTCGAAAACAACCAGTTTTCGCTTCAGATAAATAATGCTGACAGTATTCTGAAAAAAGTAAAAACTGTTCCGGGTGTCTCGGCAGCAAGCAAAAGGGTGATAATCAATTGTATGATAGCCTCTGCCGAAACAGGAACCGGTGTGAAAATTACAGGCATTAATCCTGAAGATGAAAAAAAAGTCACCCAGATCAGTTCTAAAATTTTTGAGGGGAAATACCTCGACGAAACAGGTAAAAACCCGGTCATTATAAGTGAGCACCTGGCTAAGAAATTAAAAGTGGGGCTAAAAAACAAAATTATTGTTACTGTGCAGGATGTAAATAATAACATTACAGGAGGGGCTTTTCGCATAGTTGGCATTTTTCGCACCGATAACCAGATGTTTGATGAAGCCAATATTTTTGTACGAAACACCGATTTATGCCTGCTTACCGGTCTTGATGGAAAAACTGCACATGAAATTGCAGTTATACTTAGTAACAATAATGACGCTGAAGTTGTCGCAAAAATTCTCTCAGGATTTTTGCCGAAACTTGAAATAAAGGATTGGCTGCAACTTAGTCCAGAAGCCGGCTACCTTGTTAGTGCCATGAATCAGTATATGTTCATGTTCCTGGTTATCATACTGCTTGCACTAAGTTTTGGCATAGTTAACACCATGCTTATGGTAATTCTGGAACGAGTGCATGAACTGGGAATGTTAATGGCTATTGGCATGAACAGGACAAGGGTTTTCATGATGATAATGCTCGAAACCATTTATCTTTCGCTTACGGGTGGTGTTTTGGGGATTATCATAGGCTATGTGATATCAGAATATCTTGGAAAGGTTGGGATTAACCTGTATGCATGGAAAGACGCTTTTGCTGAATTGGGATATTCAACCCATATCTACCCTGTTATCGATTCCAAAACCATGATTGTTACAGCTTTAATGGTGATAATTGCGGGATTGTTATCGTCCTTATACCCGGCTTATAAGGCCTTAAAACTTAATCCTTCGGAATCTATCCGGAGTTAAAAAAACTGATCATAATAAACCGAATATGAGCATCATTGAAATAAGAGGTCTACACAAGGTTTACGATGGGAATGCTTTGCCTGTGTATGCAATTAATGGCATCGATATGAAAATTGATACGGGGGAGTTTACCGCAATTGTTGGTCCTTCCGGTTCAGGCAAAACTACCTTGCTCAATATTGTGGGCGGGCTCGACGACCCTACCGAAGGCGAAGTGATTATTGACGGAGTTCGGATCAATACATTGAACAGCAAGCAGAAAACTGATTTCCGAATGAGAAAAATCGGATTTGTTTTCCAGGCTTATAACCTTATCCCGGTTTTCACAGCCCGAGAAAATGTTGAATTTATTATGCAGCTACAGGGCAAATCGGAGAAAGAGATGCAAGCAAGGACAACTGAACTGCTTACAGCCGTTGGATTGGGTGACCGGATGGACAGCCGACCGAATAAATTATCTGGCGGACAGCAGCAAAGAGTTGCAGTTGCAAGGGCCCTGGCTTCGAAACCTAAATTCATACTGGCTGATGAACCTACTGCTAATCTTGATTCGAAGTCGACCGAAAATTTGCTCGATATAATGGAAAAACTAAACCGGGACGAAAATGTAACATTTGTATTTTCAACACATGACCAAAGAGTGGTGAATAAAGCAAAACGAATCATTACCATAGAGGACGGTAAAGTTGTTTCGGATATTTGGAAATAAGCGGATGAAATGGTTAGTATATGTACTTCTTCTGATTCCTGTTTCAAGTTTTAGCCAGGATACAATACAGCATAATTTGACGCTGAACGGTTACGTTACCGATATGCAATCGTTTGTTTATCAGAGCTCTGTTAATAATCCAACAGTAGATAATGTGCTTCACAACCGGCTGAATTTTAAATGGAATAACACTGCAAATACTTTGAATGGTGCTTTGGAACTTCGCAACAGGTTGCTAGTGGGCGAAACGGTAAGCACAGTACCGGGCTACGCGAACATTATTGGATCTGATAATGGATTGGCAGATCTTTCATTCAATATCGCAAGCGGAAAATCGTATTTACTTAATTTCAGGATCGACAGGCTGTATGTTGATTACACAAAAGATAAATTTCAACTGAGGCTAGGGCGGCAACGTATTAACTGGGGACAGTGTTTTGTATGGAATCCCAACGATATTTTTAATGCCTATTCGTATTTCGATTTCGATTACATTGAAAAACCCGGAAGCGATGCTTTTAGGCTGCAATATTACAGGAACAGCACCTCCACGTTTGATTTTGTAATGAAAGCTGACAGCGCAAGCCGAATAACTTCCGCTTTGCTGTATCGTTTCAACAGGTGGAATTATGATATCCAATTTATGGGCGGAATACTGAATGATGATGATTTAGTGCTCGGGGCCGGATGGTCAGGTAATATTTTTACGGCATCGTTTAACGGCGAAGTATCTTATTTCCATCCTAAAAAGAACTTTGCTGATACTACAGGCTTACTTATTTTTTCGTTAGGTAGCCAGTATTCGTTTAAAAACTCATTTATGCTGCAGACTGAGGTGCTGTACAACCCTGTGAAAAGCGGCGAAATAAAAAATTTTGGTGAGTATTTTATGACGAATTTATCAGCCAAAAATCTTTCATTTCCAGGCATTTCCATTATGCTACAGGGAAGCTACCCGGTAACTCCATTGTTTAATGTAACGCTGGCAGGCATGTATTTCCCTAAACTCAATGGATATTATATCGGGCCGACACTTAGTTATTCGATACTCGAAAATCTTGAATTTTCAGTTATCACCCAAACTTTTGCAGGCCAACTGGTGAAAGGAAAAAAGGATACAGCAAACCTGATCTATCTGCATTTGAAATTGAATTTTTAGAAAGCATTTTGGTAACCTGCAAAAGAGATATTTAATTTCATTTTCCAATTGGCAAACTTACAATGTATGGCTGAGCATGAAGGTCTGAAATATTCAGACAAAAAGAGCAAGTCTGAAACTCGTCATTGTTTATCGTTTATGTGGTAAGGAAAGAATGTCTTTATAGAGAACTATCTTATATTTGTTGTGATTTACCAATTCTGTTCGTTTCTTATTTAGCTTATTATTTATCCGGATGAAATTCTTTCAAAATTCAGTTCTTAATAAACACCTAAAAACGCAGGATTCCGCTGCTATAAAAACTGCATACGCCAAATTCGTAGCTCGTTTTCATGATCCTGAGGTGCAGGAAAACATTCGCAACAGCAAGGAAGAACAATACCAGGGCGAGTTCCTGATCGATCTGTTTGTTAATGTGCTGGGCTATACCAAGAACCCGGCACCAAATTTCAATATTACTACCGAATACAAAAATGTAAAGGACAGTAAAAAAGCCGATGGAGCCATACTGATCAATGGTGTGGTAAAGGCGGTTATAGAACTCAAAGGAACTGAAACCACCGACTTAAACCGTATTGAAGCCCAGGCTTTCGGCTATAAGAACAACCAGCCGGAATGTGTGTATGTGATCACTTCCAATTTTGAGAAGCTGCGTTTTTATATTGATAACGCCATTGAGAATATTGAGTTCAACCTGTTTACGCTTAGTGAGAAAGAGTTTGAACTGCTGTGGTTATGCCTGGCATTTGTAAATATTGAGAAAAATCTTGCAAAGCGAATAAAAGATGAATCGGTAAGCCAGGAAGACGTAATTACGAAAAACCTGTATAACGATTATTCGCTGTTTAAAAGGGAACTGCATCAGAACCTGGTTATACTCAATCCGGATCATGACCCGTTGACGCTCTTTAAAAAATCGCAAAAGCTGCTGGACCGGTTCCTGTTTCTCTTTTTTGCAGAGGATAGGCAATTGCTACCACCTAATTCGGTGAGACTTATACTGGACGATTGGCGCGAGTTGTTAAACAGAGATGTGGAAATAGCCCTGTATGCCAGGTTTAAAAAGTATTTTGAATATCTCAATACCGGCTTTAAAGGGAAACGATACGATGTATTCGCGTATAACGGTGGGTTGTTTAAAACGGATGAACTGCTGGATGGGCTAAAAATTGATGATGAACTACTATACAGGCATACGCTGAAGCTTTCGGAGTATGACTTTGCCAGCGAAGTGGATGTGAATATCCTGGGCCATATTTTCGAAAACTCTCTGAACGAACTGGATGAAATAAAAGCGCAGCTCGAAGGGCAGCAGGTTGACAAATCGAAAAGCAAGCGTAAAAAGGATGGTGTTTTTTATACTCCGAAATACATTACAAAGTATATTGTTGATAACACCGTTGGCAAGCTCTGCATGGAGAAAAAAGCAAAAATCGGACTGATTGAGGAAGAGTATATCACCGACCGGAAACGTACAAAGAAAACCATTCAGCCTTTATTTGAAAAACTTACCGCATACCGCGACTGGCTTTTGCAACTTACCATTTGCGACCCGGCCTGCGGCTCGGGAGCTTTCCTTAACCAGGCGCTCGACTTCCTGATAAACGAGCACCGCTATATCGACGAATTACAGGCCAAGCTTTTTGGCGATGCTTTGGTGCTGAGCGATTTTGAAAAGAATATACTCGAAAACAACCTGTTTGGAGTTGATTTAAATGAGGAGAGTGTTGAGATAGCCAAACTCTCCCTTTGGTTGCGTACTGCCCAACCTAACCGCAAGCTGAACGATTTAAACAACAATATCAAGTGCGGCAACTCGCTGATTGACGATCCGGCTGTGGCAGGTGATAAAGCATTTAACTGGCAGGCTGAATTTCCAACTGTATTTGAAAAAGGGGGATTTGATGTGGTAATTGGGAATCCGCCGTACGGTGCATATTTAGATGCACTTTCAAAAGAATATTATCAAAGTCATATGAGTACATTTCAAGGCAACTTTGAGATATACTTTTTCTTTATTGAGCTGTTAAATGTTTTAGCTAAGCATAAGGGTAAAGCAGGCTATATAACACCTGATACATGGATAAATATTCCTCAAGCGCAAAAATTAAGAGAACATGTTCTTAGTAATTATGGTATTAACACTATTGTAACTTTTGAACATTCAGTTTTTGATGATGCAAGCGTTAATCCAATATTATTCATTTTAGGGAAGAATGCTTTTGTCGAAAAATGTAAAATATTGCACATTGATACAAAGAGTAAAGAACTTTCAATAGAATCTATAGATGCTGAAGAAGCTTTGATAGCAAATTGGACAAAGTCGAATGACAAGCAATTTCAAGTCTGGCAGAATGAAATTGATATTTCTATCATTTCTAAAATATCTACAAATGCAGAGTTGGGCTCATCATTTTTAGATGTATGCCAAGGAATCGTTCCTTATTCAACAGAAAATCTTTCAAAGGATCAGGTTAAAAGTAGAATTTATCATAATGATACAAAAATTAGTGACGAATGGGGAATTTGGATTCAAGGAAGATCGCTTAATCGTTATGGTATTGATATTTCAGTTCATGAGTATTTAAAATATGGAGAGTGGTTACACCGGCCAAGAAAATCCAAATATTTTAATGGGAAAAGAATCTTGATACAAGAAATAACTGGTGGGCATCCACCCAGAATAACAGCAACAATTTATGATGGCACTTTATACCATGATCCTGGTATAATTTCTTGTTTAAATATTACCGAAATCGGAAGTGAATATCTTTTAGCAATTATTAATTCTAAACTGATTTCATGGTTCAATTTAAAGACATCTCCAAAAGGTAATCGAACAACATTTCCTAAGATACTTATAGGTGATATAAGAAAACTTCCAATCAAACTAGCTTCGAAAGAAATAATTGAGAAAGTTATACAAAAAGTTCAAAAAATAGTTACTCAGACTAATCAATCGCAAACTATAATATCAGATTTCACAAATTTATTTCGGAATAAATTTGATATTGAAAAGCCAAGCAATAATATTTTAAATTGGGATGAGCTAGATTTTAAAGATTTTTTAAACGAACTTAAAAAGGCTAGAGTACAACTGAGTCTATCTTCTGAAGTCGAATGGATGCATTATTTTAACGAGCAAAAGCAAATTGTCTTGGAATTAAAATCTGAAATCGATAAAACGGATAAGGAAATAGACCGGATGGTGTATGAGTTGTATGGGTTGACGGAGGAGGAAATAGGGATTGTGGAGGGAGCGTAATTACTTTTTAAACCTTAGTCATAAATAGGATATTTCTACCATTTCCCCTTTTGCTTTAACTCTTCCATCTTTTTGAAAAGGCCGATTTTGGCGGCACTAAGATCATTGTAGGTAATAGAGCCGAATTTGTCGTTTAGTTTGCATTTGTATTTACCAGTGATCTTATCATTATAAACGACTAAATTGTTTCCATCAATATTTAGAAATATATTGCCAGACTTAGAAGTTTTCCATTTTTTCTTAACCCAACTGATACGCTCATTACTTTTGCGTTTTAGTTCTTTTTCGCGTTCCCTGGGATTAATGTAATCTTCCGTCATTTTTTCGGCGCAAATGCAACCGACGCGGTATTCACCATCCAAATCCTTATGTTCAACAATATGCACGTATCGAATTTTCTCGTTACCGCACATCATGCATTTTTCGTAATCCGTTTCATCAGCTGGCTGGCCATCCTCTCTTACATCGATCACATCGACTAAAATCCAGCCTTTGTGCGGAACGTCTTTGTTATTCCATTGAGCGCACATAATACCCGGGTTTAAAAGATGTGAAGATTATAAGAACCAGAGGTTACTTTTACTTTGCGGAGGTATTCCATTTACTTCAAAGTAAGGGACTATTTCTGCGATCATTTCCGGGTATTTGATGGTGACAGGCAAATTTTGTTGCATGACACTCTTAAAGTACAAACGACTAAATTGATAAACCTGATTGATCAGTTCATTTATTGTTTCATCATTTTCGAGTAGTTGAGGTTCGGTGCAATCAATTGAAAGTTTAACCGGAAAAGGGAAACCATCTTTAGGGTTGTAGAAATTGTTGTAACGGGCGTTGTTGCACAATACATATTTCTTATTACCAATACTGATATAAGTACCGCTTATAGGCATAAGATGCTTCCAGGAAGCATCGTAAACAAAAATATCTTTAGCTTCTGTTTTATTGATTGTGACTATGAAGATAGGTACAGGATTAGGAAGTTTTAATTCCAACAAAGCCTTTTCGATCGGAGCAAGTTCTTTTTCACTTAGCTGTTTATAAAAGTGAATGATAATTCTATCCGGTGGTTTGACGCTTGCAGTAAACTCACGAACTTTTGTTGCAATGGAACCAGCCAAAACATCCACTTGATGTTTCATGAAGTATTCAAATTGGTGAAAGCGGCCTGTATTATCGAAACTGATTGCACTGCTTACATATTGAACCTGATCAGCGTAATGCCTAAATGCACCAATCCCAATAATTAATTCATTTTTAAAATCAGAACCAAGTTGCCAGGGTATGCCATCAAGTTTGGCAAGAATAGCGACTGACATATTAGTAAGGCTGAATACAAAATCGTTTTCTTTTTCTCCATTCACGTTGGCCGGTTCTACGAATTGAGAAGCAATACCACGATTCAAGAGCATTTCTTTCACTTTTATATAAATGCGGACCTCTTGCTTGCTTGTTTCTGCTTTAGTATAAGGGGTAAGATAAATTGCCAGGTATTTGATTTCGGGATTACTTAAATCGAGTCGTTCAATTCCCTGGCTAATCTCAGGAATCGGGTTTAACTTATCACTGAATGAAATTGAAGATGATTTGTCGGTGTGGAAAAGTATCCCAGCATATTCCGTTAATCCTCTATAAAAGGATGTACCATTTTCGAAATAATCTTGAAGCTTATCTTTAGTAGCCTCATCATTTTCATGATAAATGAAGAAAAGGTGAACATTCTGATGCGGACATTTTTTAAATGGCTTTAGTTTTCGGAAGTCTATTTTGGGGGTTCTGCCTATTTCTTTTTCATGGAATGCTAAATTGTTACTCTCATCATTTATTTTAGAAATCAAATCTTCCGGAACTGAATAAAAATTTACATCGTTCAGAGGTATTAACTTTTTGAAATCAGATTTTGAATGCAAGTATTTTCGCATTTCATCAACTTTTCCGAAATATGATATGTAACGATTGCTTTTTGGAATCGGTTCTGCTTCGACACCTAATGCGTTTTCAAGCTTTGTATTAAGAATTGGATATGCTTTTGAATAATCAAGATCAATCTCATTGACCAGATCTTCGAAATTGAGGACTCTTCCTTTGTAAACAACGTTAATAAATGTTGATTGAGAGACTGACTTAACAAGCTGAGAAACCGGAGATTTTAAAACCCTTGATCTACCATCGTAAGAAATAAGCAGTTCGGGGAATTGACTAACTGTACAGAGCTGAACCTTGAAGGAAAATCTTTCATAAAAATGATAAGTGCTATTAGTCACCTTTTTGGAGTATGTCCAAATCTGATTCTCACCGATAAAACCTCTTTTTACTATTAACTTAATAACCTTCCTGAAGTAATAATTAATCTCCCGGTTGTAATACTGTTTAATCAGATCCGGATTTTCATTACGGGCATCAATTTCTAAGGGGATGAAACCAGCTTTTTTATAGGTGAATGTGGTATAAACAAATTCAATATTCTCTGAATAAATATCAGGGAATATTGAAGATATGTCAATTGGGAAATTAGATTTATGGATACGTGAAGAAGACCTGTCGTCGTTTTTGCTGAAATAAAATATAAGTTTCTCCTTTGGCCAATCGAAAGTGAGTATGTTGAAAAATAGATTTTGATCTGGCATAAAAAGCTATTTTAATTGTTATCAAAATATTGAAGCTAGATGTTTGGCATTGTCTTCTTTGAATGAAAAATTATATCAGTAGATAAAGCGTGTGTATTGAAAGAAAAGGGGTTCTACACATTTGTTCACTACAGACAAATGTAAGCGAACATCTTGAATTAGCCAATAGTAATTTTAGACAAAATCAGAGATTACTGTCAAAAATTACTATCAAAAAAGCATATTGGCGGGAATTAGATGAATGAGGATTTTAAGGAAATTCAGGAAGTCAAGGATACTAATCCTTAACTTCCTTAGAATCCTGAATTTCCTTGTTTGGAGTATTACCGGATTTCGCATTCGGATTAATGTAAAGATCCTGCTTTTCGCGGTGGAGTAATCCTTTTTTGTAAAACTCGGTAATATAACCTTCGGCTGTTTTATCAGGGATGGATCTTGAAGCTGCAATTCTGAGGTAGTCCTGGCGATTAAAGTTTGCCGGTAGTAAATCCAGGTATTTTTCTTTCTGGTTTTTCCGTTTTGGCATCTGAGGTTCGGCAGGAAGCTCAGTGAACACCTTACTGGCATGTTTTACCAGGATAGTGATCATTTCAAGAGCAATCTGAAAATCATTGTCCTCACAAACTATTCGTTCTGGAAGGTTGCCTGTTTCCATGATGCGAAGCGCAGAAAGGACCATGGAAATGCGAAATGCAATTAAGCCAAGCCTCCTGATGGTTGCCATGTAGTCGATACCTTGTAAACTCAGATACACATCCTGAGTTTGTTGAAAAAAGGCATTGAATTTTACCTGTTGTTCAACCATGAGGTTGAACTGGATTTCGGGACCATTTGCCAGCGTTTGGTAAAGGCTGAAAAATTCGGTTCCCAGGTTATCGAAGTAATCATCCAGACCGTTGTCGGAGGTTATCGCAAAAACGTTTTTCCAAACTGGCCGGATGTTCATGAAGTAGAAAATGAAGCGGCTGAAAAGGCCGTTTTCCGCATTCGGGATGAGACTTGCAACCTGTCGCGGCGTACCGGAAAGCACCGCGGAAAGGCGGGGACTATCCATATCCACATATTCGCGATCCGTGCGACGATAATATGAGATAGTTTCATGATGGAATGCCTTGCGGAAACCATCACTGTAATTGCCATAATCACTTTTGAATGCTTGTGCCAGGGTGTCGCCTTCGGTCTCGAAGATTAGCCCACTGCCATCATTATCAAACAATAATTGGAAAACTCCGGTAGTGCTATTATTGGCAGGGATAAATAACATTTTCTCGGGAGGTTTCCCAGGCTTTTCAGCATCAGCATCTTTGCCTTTCCGGTCGATATAATCGGCCATGTCTATTTCGTACTGCTGCTTCAGCAATCTTGCCTGATCACGTAAAAACTTGTGGATTGGTTTAACCAATTGCTTGCAATGGACCAGACGTCCTTTCCCGGCTGAAGCCTGGGCAATGATAAAGAGGAACAAATTTGAGTAGACCTTTTTACCGTCATATATGCCAAAGATTTTAGGGAAACAGGCACTCAAGGCGACAATTGAACCAAGCAATAAAATATCACGTTCTTCATTGGAATCAGCCACAGATACAACACGTTTGAGGAAGTCAGGAAGTTGAGTAAACAGAGAATCTGGGAGAGTTGGTTGGCCTTCCCAGTCCTCTTCTGATGGTGTTTCCTGATTCTCTAAATCTATCTTTGAAAGGGTGTATTTAGAGATGCCAGATAGAGAAATTCCGGATTGTTTGGCATGAAAGAAGAAAGTCTTGAGGGTTACTCCCTGACCGTGTGATTTAAGGCAGTTAGAGTATTGCTTATCACATTCACCTGGAGAATAGTCGGGATAAAAGCAACTAATCCTGTGGAAATACTCCCTGCCAGATTCGCCAAATGCATCAGCAAAGGCAAAGCCAATGTCGCGCCAATCGCTGTAAGCGGAAGCTATATCAATTTGCTTTTCTTCAATCTGACGAATAATGGATTCTATTTCTGAAATGTCTCCACTATCAACGGATTTATTTTCCGGAATTATTACGGCTGGTTTTAGCTTAGGTTGCTGGTCCAGCCAATCGGAAGGATTGAATGTTTTTTTAGCCATAGCTTACCAGTATTTAGGATTGATATACACATCAGGATCATAAGGAAGGAAACAGGCACGTGAAATATCCTTTCCTGATTGGTCCACTTTCACCTGGTAGCATTGGAGGATATAGGCTGCAACGGCTTTGAAGTAATCAGGGTGAGAGGCTTTTGACAGATCGATTGGAATAATCCATTTAAGGCCATCGCCGGAAGGAGAATAAAACAATATCTCAGTTTCAAAATATTCATCACTGAGGAGGTTGTTTTTAAGTTCAGATAAATTCGGGATGTGGTCAAAATCTATTGCCATCAATCCGGAATGCTTTCTCAACGCTTTATCATTTCGTTCTGAAAAAGTGCCCGAGAAAGTGACATAATCGAAGTTAGCAGCTTTGTACTTCCTGGCTTCTATTTTGTCAGTGAGGTTTCTAAGATTCTTAGTGTTTTTCAGAAACATATCGCCTTTGATCATTTTGAAAGCATCAAGAATGCTAATGCTTTTGGAAGGGACAATATTAGAGACCGGTGCTTTGAAATAACTGAATACTGGCAGCTTATTCATTGTTGGTTCCGGTTTAATGAATGATTCCGGAAATGAATTACCAGTAAGACTGCGGTGCAGCTCTCCTAAACGGAGGTAACAGGCTTCGTTTATCTTTTCAAAGAGTTTTGTATCTTGAACTTTAAAGTGCAAGGCGGCAAAATCGAAAGCATCACCTTTAAAATCTGGTAATTCGGTATCAGAGTGAATAGCAATATTGTCAATAACCTTAACCAACAAAGTAGGTTTATCCCCATTGAAAGGGTTTTTAGCAGGAAGGCAGTCCCTTCCGAATAAGGAAAGGACTGTCTCATCAGGATAATAGTAACGGAGCACATGGGAATAAATATTCAAACCATAGTGCGTTTTGCGCAGGATGTTATCTCTATTCAGATCCATGGCCGGAAGGTTTATTCTTTGAATAATGTGATTCCAGAAGGTATTCAATATCCGAAACCTTGTAATAGAACTTTCCGTTGATCCTGCTGAAATTCAGCGTTCCCTCGTCGCGCAGGGATTGAAGTGTGCGCTTGCTGATATGCAAAGTCATCATCACATCCTGACCATCAATCCAGGTATCTTTGAAATCATCCAGTTTAGATCTTTGCAGAGAAAGCACATAGGTTTTTACAATCCCGAAGTCACGAGAAAGGTTCATTAATAATTCCATTACTTCGATCATGACCTGGTCCTCCTGCTTTTCATAATGTTATCAAAAACCTGAGTTTCTATTTCCTCTGTGGTGGCGGCACGGTTACGAAGAACCCACTCGTCCAACTCGGAGCGTTTGAAATAGATTTTCTTGCCGTTCGGCTTGTAATGAGAGATAGCTCCGGTACTCGTGAGCTTGTAAAGGTGAGAGTGCGATAGCTCAAGGTAATCGCAGGTTTCATTGAAGTTAAGCACATCCTTTTGTAGCAGGTTTTGGTTAAGGATAAGCTTTTCAATTCTGTCGAGACGCAATAATACTTCGTCCATTGTCTTAATGGTATTAATTTGAGAAAATGGACTTCTGGCCAAAAGTCATCTCCGATTGTCGAAGACTCTGCGAATTTGGCAACTATGCTCTGGAAGTTAGAAAATGGAAATTTGGACAAGCTTAAAAGGCTTATCAGATAAGAGATTCAGAAAAATAGTGGAAATTTGAAATGGTAAATTGACAGCAAATTACCGCAATTTAGCATGTTGGTAATTTGTCGAGCCAGTACCGATCTTGTATATAATTTGCTAATCCATCAGGATCATTTTCCCAAAACCTAAATTGTTTATCCAAATCAGCATTGTATCTGTAATCAAGGAATTTACGGATTTCGACATGTTTAATGTCTTTAAGCCTTTGGAAATCCCTTTTCTGGAAATAGCCTTTCTTGATCAATGTTTGATAAATAGCGGCTAATTCCTGTTTTTGAGTATGCCGGTCAGAAAAATTATAATCTTCGTTAATTAAACCATGATCAAAAAGCTCTTCCTCAAACCGGAGGAAACGATCAGGGTTTTTAATCATAGTCTTGAAGGATAGGATTCCTTTCTTCTCTGGCCTGAAATCACCTTTCCTGGGATTGAATGGATTTGACGATAATTTTTTAGTAAGTTTTAATTCAGGCCCCTGGATTTTGATTTTAGGTGATTCTTGAATAAATGATTTATCGGGGGCTGATTCCGAAAAATAGAGTTGCAGAATATCGCCCTCGGTTAAGGAATCTGCTTTAACAAAATCTATATATGAATACTGGATTTCGAGATAGATGCGGATTAGCTGATATTTGAGGAATTGCAGTGAATAGCTATCATCACCAATATTAGGGCTACCTGTAGATTTTGAAGGTCCGGCAACATTGCTAAAGAAATACTGGTATTCATTAATAACAGCGGAGGTTTCCTTCAGCTTCTGAATAAGCAATTTGTTGAGCGCGGTATGAACCAGGTATTTTTTCTCATCATCATTCAAGGCTGCCAACATCTCCTGGTGAAATTCGTTAAGATACCGAGTTGCTTCATTATCGATTAAGGCATGGTAATACTTTCGTCTTGCTGTAAGTGGCTTTGGAAAATCAACCTGGTACAACGGTTGAAATGAATAATACTAGATCGGAAGAGCACACGTCTGAACTCCAGTCACTTAGGCAAATCGTATGCCG
>CALCJE010000147.1 GCA_937965665.1 uncultured Bacteroidales bacterium | reverse complement strand
TATGAAACCATGGGATCAAATATTTCCATTTCGTTTTTTTTACAAAGATAGGTATTATGGCGCAAAAAATGCGACAATTGTCGTAAAAATTATCAATTTTTTCTGTGTAAATAAATGAGGTAACAGCAGTGCTTAATCAGGTAAGCCTGCAAATGCAATGAATCGGAAAACAAATAATTTATTCGTACCGCAGCGCTTCTATCGGGTCGAGTTTGGCTGCTTTAATGGCAGGCAGAATTCCCGAGAGCAGGGCAACCCCGAAACACAGTCCGAAGCCCCACATGATCCAGTTCCAGGGTACAATAAAGCTGGTGCCTATCGACAGTGCGAGTGCGTTGCCTATGGCTATCCCGAGTATGATTCCAAGTACCCCGCCGATTTGGGCAATTACAATAGCTTCGGCCAGGAACTGGTTTCGTATGGTGTGTTTGGTAGCGCCAATGGCTTTCCGGATGCCTATTTCGCGGGTGCGTTCGGTTACCGAAACCAGCATAATATTCATAAGCCCGATAGCGGCACCCATCAGCGTAATAGCACCGATTACAATGGCTGCGAGCCTGAGGTAGCTGAGGCTGTCGAACAGCATATTGGCCAGGTTATCGCTTTTCGAAATATCAAAACTGTCTTCTTCGCCCACTTTAACCTGCCTCACAATCCTGAAAAGGCCCGTAGCTTCATCAATAGCAGCTTCCAGTTTAGAAGCGTCAGTAAGCGCGATGTTGATGGTATATGATGCATTGGGGCGTGCAAATTGATGCCTTGCGTTATTGATAGGGATCAGGCAAATGTTATCCGGATTAAAGCCCAGACTTGATCCTTTTTCTTTTAACACCCCTACAACCAGGTAACGGCCGGGACCAATGGTAATAAATTTTCCAACAGGGTCTTCGTTGTTCTTAAAAACTTTCTTCTTAACGTCGCTGCCGATAATAGTGGCTGACACGCCATAAAATACCTCGGTAGGCGACAGGTTTCGTCCCTGTACAATTTCGTTACCGGAAGTGATCATATAATTTTCATCACAACCAATTACAGGTACATTGGGATTGGTTTTGTTGGCAGCAAATTTAACGGTTGCGGTATTGGTAGCGAAGATCGAAAGCGCCGTGGTGGCAGGAAAAGTATACGATTCCTTAAACCGGGTTGCTTCATCGAAGGTAATTGCCCTGAAATTCTTGGCCTTGGCACGTTCACCCATGTGAATCTGCATAGTGCGGTTCCGGATCGTAAAAGTATTAGCCCCCATCATCTGGAAATTTTCGTTGAGGTAATACTTTATTGCATCAATGGATGTAAGAATACCAACCAGTGCCATGATTCCGAAGGCAATGATCAGCACCGTTAAGGTAGTACGCATCATGTGGCTTCGAACGGATTGTAATGATATTCGGAGGTTTTCACCTACCAGGCTTCCCGACAACAATTTCATGTTTTGGATATTATGGGTAAAACGTTTCTTAAAGTCAAAGTTTATATTTTTTGACAAATGCCAGCATAGGCAGATGCAAATAAAACAGCAGGGTAAAATTACTGATTTAATTTACAATTTGGCAAAAAAAACAAGGGTAAGATGACTTCTAAAACAAAGAAATGGCCGACGACATGAACAACGACCAGAAAAGTACCGAGGAACACAGGTACAATAACAGGAAACGGTTAGCAGAATAATACCTGGTGGCGATAAAAGTGCCTACCGGGATGGATAGTAACACGGGCGTAAGTATAACAATACCAGCCAGTCCGAATTTTTTCACAATTTTAATAATGAGCCGGTTCTGGCGGGTGAATCTGCGTGCCGGAATCATCTTTGGAATATTCAGGTTGAAAAATCCGTAGATTTTAACTTTCAGCAGGTGAAAATAGTAGAAAAAATACCTGGTGTATAATAGTATCAGCCACCTACTCAGGAAGAAGAACCCGATCACCCCGACAATGCCTCCTGCAGTAGTTGAAAGCCAGGTCTGCAAAAAATTAAGGCCCATGCCAAATGACAATGCAGGAGCTATCAAAAATTTGATGCTGCTTACCAGGAAGACGATGAGTATTTTAATGAAACCCGACAATGTTCACATGATTTGTACTATAACGCACCAACATGTAAAATGTTGCTGTTAAAATAATAAAATTGCAGGTAACAGTTTTTTCTACGACTTCTGTCCGAATGCCAGGTCGCCGGCATCGCCGAGGCCCGGAACAATGTAGCCCTGAGCTGTGAGTTCATCGTCAATAGCGGCTACCCAAATGGTGGTGCCGGTTTTAGGCAGCATTCTTTTGAGGTATTCAACGCCCTGTACGCTGGCTACAACTGAAACAAAATGTGTATGTTTCGGCTTGCCGTGGGTGAGCAGCGACTTGTACGATGCAACCATGGAATGTCCTGTAGCAAGCATAGGGTCGGAGAGTACCAGTATGCGGTTTTCTATTTCAGGACTCGACACGTATTCAATCTGGATATCAAATTCTCCATCCTTGCGATGCTCGCGGTATGCCGAAACAAAAGCATTGTCGGCATTATCGAAATAATTCAATATACCCTGGTGAAGAGGCAGGCCTGCCCGTAATATGGTGGCTACAACCGGGGTGGAATTAATCACCGGGATTTCAGCAGTGCCAAGTGATGTAATCACTTCTTTGGGTTCGAAATTCATGGTCTTGCTGATTTCATAAGCAAAAATTTCGCCTACACGTTCCATATTCCTGCGAAAACGCATGCGATCCTGTTGGATGTTAATATCCCGCAGATCGCGTAAAAAATGGTTTACTATTGAATTCTTGCTCCCGATGTTGATCACCATATTCCGAATTTTAAAACCTTTTATGATTTACCCTTGTACCAAATTCCGGCAAAATTAAAGAGTTTGGCTTATTAATTACATGTGGTGCAATACTTTTTTTATTTTTCCCCTCACTAATCTCCATATTTCCAGGGCAGTGCGTAATCCCATGGGCAGCATATTGTTTTTATACCGCTGGTAAATTATTTTTTGTGCCCCGAAACTGCTATAAAATCTGGCCAGACCTTCGTTGTTGGATCCCTCAAAATCGAGTATAAGTGGTTTGCCGGCATGTTCCCTGATAAATGAATCAATAAGCCAGGGCATGGCATTATACTTTCGACCCTGACCGGTTACTGCCGAAAACAGGAAAATGGCTTTGCCGTGGCTGGTTACCCACAAAGCGGCGGCATGCAGCTGGTTGTCAGGGTTGGTGACACCCCATACCTGCCCGCTTCCATTTTGCAGGCTATGCATTGCCAACTGTTGTATAAGTTTATATTGGGGATCTTTCAAATGTTCTAATTGCTGTCCTTTATGCATCCTGAAAAGCGAAATCAGTTCTTCGGGATTTACATTCTTAACCAGGTTGAGCCTGGTTTGCTGCGCCTTTTTCAGGTTACGTTGCAAATTGCTGTGGTAGCCGGCAGCTATTTCGGCATAGCCGGGTTGCAGGTCGAGTTCGAGGTTAATGTTGGATTCAATATTTTTATCAGCTTGCAGGGTATTGGAAGTATTCAGATTTATATCAATATACCTGTATTTTGCCGGAATGTTGCTTAAAAATTCGCGTACCATGTTTTCGGTAGGCAGTGTACGCGAAAAAAGTCCAAGCTGCTGTGTGAAATATGGTTGCATGATATATCCTATTCCGGCTTTGGACGATACCGGCAACGGAAACACATTTTCATAATTTTCATCCACCAGGGCGCACCATCCGGGACTCACAATATCCAGGAACCATGAGCAGGCGTTCAGGTTTCCGTTTACGGCACTGGCTATGCTTTGATCCCAACGAACCTTATCAATTTTCTCGTGCTGTAAAAACTGTATCATCAAAGGATGGGAATTATTGAGTTGAGAGGTAAAGTTTAAGTGCCATAAATTTCGCCAGCTTGTTTGAGGGTTGAAGGTTCAAAAAGACTGGTTTTCTCCAGACTGACTATCCGTACATCCGATATCTGAAATTACAAATCCCAGGTC
The DNA here is from genome assembly GCA_937965665.1 of uncultured Bacteroidales bacterium. Classification (GTDB taxonomy): domain Bacteria; phylum Bacteroidota; class Bacteroidia; order Bacteroidales; family UBA4417; genus UBA4417. Next base: position 18,032 of record CALCJE010000147.1, on the reverse strand, counting down.
ACTTTGCCGGCATTTTCATTCCTTCCTCCACCATTTCGGTATACACCCGGAGCCATCCCTTCCACTCACCTGAATCATTTAAAGTGGAATTATGCCACAGGGGTATAAAAGTACCGCCGACTTTTTTAACCTCATCAATGAGTTCCCTGATGGTGTTCATCGCTTTTTGGGGCGAAACTTTCATATAGTCATGCAACGTTCCGTCCATTACTGCAAAAGGATGGATGATGAGGTTAGTCTGTAAGTCCTGGTCGAGATCGAAAAAAGGAAATTCAGTACAAATAGAAGCCCTGAATCCGGGAACTTCGGCATAGCCCATGGAATAATCATGGGTAATATCGTTGTTAATCAGGTTTCTATACGTTTCAGGAAGGCTAAGTTTGAGGAAATGCTGCCTGCTGAGTTCCACATCCCGTTTCAGGATTTTTGCAAGCCTGGCAGTTTCCATCACCATCAGCGAAGGCTCAATGGACGATGCGTATGAGGGATGTATACCAATATCAGCATAATCGGCCAGGTAGCGTATCAGTTGCCTGAAATAGCGGTTGGTGTGTGGTATGTTTTTATCGTTGATACCATAATCGGCCAGCAATACAAAATAGATAGGCCTGTATTTGTATTGCTGCTGGAGTTTCATTTGTAATTCAAAGGTGTCGAAAGGATCATGTTCAAGTTTAAAAAGCACCTTGATCCTGAGCTTTACTTCATCCAGGTCCTTATTTTGAAAAGCTTTAACAATTCCGCCCATAGCGCGCGTAAATCCTTTGTTTTTATAGGCATAGGCCGCATCAATATCAATGGAGGGAATAAACCTGTACACGGGCATCCTGAATTTTAGCGCCGGAAATTTTTTCAGCAGCACATCACGCAACAAAAATGACCAGTAGTTCACCAGGGGTTTGTGAAGGTAGCCCTGCTGGTAGGCATCGCTGCCCGAAGCCAGGTAGCGGTTGTGGTTATCGCGAATATTGGGCAGGTATTCCTCGAACCTGCTTACCAGGTAAAATGATGCCGAAAACAGGTCGAACGGCAGTGCCGAATATTTGTCAATTACCGGGAAAAAGACAAGGTTACCCTCGTAATTAAAATGCCTCAGTTCGCGGGCATGGATGTTCGATTCGAAAAGCAGCCCGTTGCCGGCAAAATAGAGGTATTTTTTTTCAACCTGTACACTGTACGAAAATTTAGGGCCTTCGTACTGATGAAAAACCTGCAAATCGTTCGTATAGTCAACATCGAGGCCCAGTAACCGGCCCAGCATGAGCTGCATGGTGTAACGCAGGCGGTTCGTTGCTTTTGGAACTAAAATTAATACCATCAGTAATCAGGATATTCAGCAAAAATACATTTTTTCTATCGCGATTCCGCTTAACTATGTCATTTCTTCTGCCCGCTAAATATTTAGCTCCGATATGAAAATGCCGCTTCTCCCAATTTTATTAACAAACAGGTCTGCATTGGCCGAATTGTTTTACTTTTGAATTGGAATCTCCTGCCATAACCGGAACTGAAATACTTAATCCTGTTTTGGTTTAATTACCTAACATTCATGTAAATATGGATAACTTTATAGTATCGGCGCGAAAATACCGTCCTGTGGCTTTTAATACAGTTGTAGGGCAGCTATCGATAACCGGAACCCTTAAAAATGCAATACGCAACAACCAGTTAGCCCAGGCTTTTTTATTCTGTGGCCCCCGTGGTGTGGGTAAAACTACCTGTGCACGTATCCTTGCCAAAACCATTAACTGCCTGAATCCTACTTCGGAAACCGAACCTTGTAATGTATGCTCCTCGTGTATTGCTTTTAACGATTCGGCCTCATTCAATATTCATGAGCTCGATGCAGCCTCGAACAACAGCGTTGATGATATACGCAACCTGGTCGACCAGGTGAGGATTCCCCCGCAAATGGGGAAATACAAAGTGTATATCATCGATGAGGTTCATATGTTGTCGTCCTCGGCTTTCAACGCCTTCCTGAAAACGCTGGAGGAACCGCCTGCCTATGCAAAATTCATCCTGGCTACCACCGAGAAACACAAAATTATTCCGACCATACTTTCGCGATGCCAGATTTTTGATTTTAAGCGTATTACAGTTGATGATATCGCGAAACACCTTGCATTTGTAGCTCAAAGCGAAGGGGTAACATTTGATCCCGAAGCTCTTCATATTATTGCACATAAAGCTGACGGCGCCTTGCGCGATGCCTTATCGGTATTCGATCAGATGGTGAACCTGGGCGACCGGAATATTACCCGCGAACTCGTGCTCGAGAATTTGAATGTACTCGATTACGAATACTATTTTCGGATTGTTGAATTTATGCGGACCGGAAATTTTAAGGATACCTTGCTCATTGTAAATGAAATTGTTGACAAAGGATTTGATGGTCAGCATTTTATCACCGGTTTGGGTGAGCACCTCCGTAATCTCTTAATGAGTGTTGATGCAGCCACTGTAAAGCTGATTGAAACCAGCGACGCAATCAGGGCGAAATATCGCGAACAGGCACAGATGGTTTCGCTGCAACTGCTGGTTGATGCACTCGATATCATCAACAAATGTGATGTAACCTACCGTACCTCAAATAACAAGCGGCTTGCGCTCGAAATACCGCTCATTCAGATTTGCCGTCTCAGCGGGCAGATGCAGATGCCGGTATATACCACCACTCCTGCCATTCAGCAGGTTGCTGTGCAGGCATCAAATGCTGTTCCTGCCGCAGCTGCACCACAGGAAACGCAGCCGGCGCCCCCTAAACCTGAGCCAGTTGTAGTAACTCCCACAGTCCAGGTTGCTGAACCTCAGGCCCAGGTAGCTGAGCCGGCTGAAGTAAAACCCGAGCCCCAGGCTACTGTAATTCCTTCCCGCCCTGTAGAGCAGCCTGCTCCCGCTACTCCTGCTCTCAATCCTGCTGATGCTCCCAAAGTAGCCCCGGCACCCGAACATGAACCTCCCGTGCAGTCGCACCATGTTTCGAGTTTTTCAATAAAATCGGTACTTAAAGCTGACCAGCTGGCTAATTCTATTAAACAGGAAGTTGTAAAAGACCGCAGTGAAGCATTTACTTCAGCGCAACTCGAATCATCACTCCTGAAATATGCTGAATTAAAGAAAGATGAATCAGCACTCTATTATGCTGCGCTCACGACTTTTAAACCTGAATTGTTGCCGGACAATGTGCTGCAGATCACCGTGGGCAACACTGTGCTCGAAAAAGAGTTGAACGACAGGCGAAATATACTGCTGGAGCACCTGCGCGACGAAATGAAAAACGATGCTATCACCCTGCAGGTGAAAGTAACGGAACAGGTTGCAGAGAATAAAAAATACATGAGCGATCGTGATAAACTGGATGCTATGGGAATACAGAATCCCAACGTAAACAAACTCCGCGACCAGCTTAACCTCGACCTGGATATTTAAGCGTTGCTGATATGCCCGGAGATGCCGATAAATTTCGCAGCGTTTATGCCTTAGGTGAAACTGTGCTCGACCTGGTTTCGGAGGACGGTGTTAAAATGCGTGCAGTTCCTGGAGGATCCGTGCTTAATGCCTCTGTTTCGCTGGGCCGGATGAATATACCGGTTCACCTGTTGAGCGAATTTGGCAATGATAAAGCAGGCGATGTTATTGTTCAGTTTCTCGGGGAGAATCATGTCGACACCCGTTTCTGCGTCAGGCATCGTAATCATAAAACATCGCTGGCACTGGCTTTTCTCGACAGCCAGAAAAAAGCAAGCTATTCTTTTTATCACGATACGCCCAAAGAGGTCATGTTGACTGATGTTCCGGAATTTACCAGCGAAGACATTTTCCTTTTCGGATCGTTTTATGCCGTAAAGCCTGACCGACGTAAGCTGGTTTTACAGGTTCTGCAGAAGGCAGTTGCAGCAAATTCCGTTATTTATTACGACCTGAATATCCGTAAGGCCCATGCAGGAGAGCAGGAAGAAATGATGGATTCGTTCCTGAACAATATAGCTGCTTCGACTATTATCAAAGGCTCTGACGAAGATTTCCTGAATCTATTCGGCCTTACCGACCCGGATGCGGTGTACGAAAAAGTGAGCCGGTACTGCAGGATTATGATTATCACAAACGGATCAAAGCCGGCATTGGTCTATATGCCCGGGAGGAAGCGATCGTACCCGGTTCGTGAAATTACACCTGTATCAACCATTGGTGCCGGCGATAATTTTAATTCAGGGTTTATCTACGGGCTGGCCACTTCAAGGATTAATGCACTGAATATTTCAAAAATCGAATCCGTTGAAATGGATCGTGTGGTTGCCTGCGGGCTAGCCTTTGCGGCAGATACCTGCCTTTCGGCCGACAACTACATTACCCGAAAATTTGAGCCTGATTTCTGGAAACAATATATTTGATGTTACTTTGCATCCTGAAATTCCCGAAACTGAATTTGATGAAACAAAAGATTGCAAAATTTATTCTTGGTGTATTGGGCTGGAAGGTAATATTTAAGGTTCCGGCTGATACTAAAAAATTTGTGGTGCTAATGGCGCCCCATACCAGCAACTGGGATTTCCTGCTGGGATGGGTCGGGTACATGTCGCTGGGCGTTCAATCAAAATACCTGATGAAAAAGGAAGCTTTCGTGTTCCCGTTAAATATCATCCTGAAAGCGATGGGTGCATTACCTGTCGACCGCAGGGCCAGCACCAATGTTGTGATACAGGTGGGCGATATGTTTCAACATACCGATAGCCTTGTAATTACCATAACCCCGGAAGGTACACGCAGCCTGAACCGCAACTGGAAACGCGGTTTTTATTACATTGCCGAACATGCCCAGGTACCTATAGCACTTGGATTCCTCGATTATAAAAATAAAATTGGCGGCGTTGGCGGAATATTTTTCCCAACCGGCGATTACGATACCGACCTTAAACAAATTGAAGCTTTTTATTACGATAAACAGGCAAGGCACCCGGAGAAATTTAACCTCAGCCTCCAAAACCGGAAATAAACCAAGCTATTGCAAACCTGGTGACTCTATTTTTGAGTAACCCGGCGCCGAAAAGTTTTCATTAAAATACGATTAAAGATATTGACATGCAACTTCTAACACCTACTCATTTTTCGGAATATGAGCTGATTGATTCGGGTGGTTTCGAAAAACTCGAACGTTTCGGGCAATATGTCCTGATTCGCCCCGAGCCCCAGGCCATCTGGAACCGTTCGATGAGTGAAGCTGAATGGGAAAAAATGTCATCGGCGGCCTTTAAACTCGACAAAAATGATACAGAGAAAGGTCGCTGGATACTGAAAAAGGGTATGCCGGAACAATGGAAAATCAATTATACTTACCGCCAGATGCATTTTACGGTGCGATTGGGGCTTACGTCATTCCGCCACATCGGTGTATTTCCTGAACAGGCTCCCAACTGGGATTTCATTTACGACAAAATTACAGCCGCAAACGATCCTGCATCCAAAGTGCTCAACCTTTTTGCATATACCGGTGCTGCGTCGCTTGCTGCCCGTGCAGCCGGTGCAGCCGTGGTACATGTTGATTCGGTGAAGCCGGTAATTACCTGGGCCCGCGATAATATGGAGAGCAGCCAGCTTACTGATATCCACTGGGTGGTGGAGGATGCGCTGAAATTTGTTCAACGCGAAGTAAGGCGTGGTAACTCATATTCAGGCATCATTCTCGATCCGCCAGCCTATGGCCGTGGCGCCGACGGTGAAAAATGGATTCTCGATGATAACCTGAACGAGATGATACAATTATGCAGCAAGTTGCTGAACCCGGAGAAAAGTTTCCTCATTCTGAATATGTATTCCATCGGGTTTTCGGCCCTGGTAGGTAACAACCTGGTAAACAGCTATTTTAACAGGGGCGATAACAACGATTTTGGTGAACTTTACCTGTCCGACCGTTTTGGCAAAAAATTACCCCTGGGCACTTTCCTGCGGTTCAGCCGTTAAAATGCCGTTTAAATCTGCTCTTGATTCCAACAGCCAAGGATACAAACAAAACTAACATTCTGTTGTTCTGATACTTCATCAGTCAACAGGTATGAAAATCCTTACCCTAATTTTTATTTTATTATCCTGCTTTCCTGGCATTTATGCACAGAAAATAAAGATTTCTGAGCCAGTACGTTTTCTGGCACTCGGCGATTCGTACACCATTGGCCAGAGTGTTGGGGTTAGCGAAAGGTGGCCTGCCCAATTAGCAAATGCGCTTGGCAAAAAGGGCTATAACGTTGCAGAAGTTAAGTATATCGCCCAAACCGGCTGGCGGACTGATGACCTGGAAAAAGCTATAAATAACCAGCTACCTTTAACAGGGTACAACCTGGTTTCGCTGCTTATCGGGGTGAATAACCAGTACCAGGGTGGAAGCTCTCAAACATATACTCCACAGTTCGACAACTTGTTGCGCACCGCCATCCAGCTTGCCGGCAATCAACCGGAGCATGTTTTTGTACTCTCCATCCCCGATTATGCGTATACCCCTTTCGGGAGAGGGAATATGAACATCAGTAACCAGATTGACCAGTTCAACATAGTGAACAGGTTTATAACACAGAACTACCAGGTTGCGTACATCGATATCACCCCGATTTCGAGGCTGGGACTGGTGCAGCCTGACCTGGTTGCATCTGACGGGTTGCACCCGAGTGGCGCAATGTATTCGTTATGGGTGGATGAGATCATGAAAAAGATTGAAAACCAACTTGGTGTTGAAGATATTCCGGATAAAAATGAGTTTGGATACAGCCTTTCGCAAAAACAATTAACGGTGTACCACCCGTTAAAAACTTCAGATATATTTATTTATAACGCGGGCGGACAAATGTTAATCAATAAAAAGCCGGTTTCGGTAAAAGAGAGTACGATAAATATGGCCAATCTGCCACCCGGAATGTATTTTCTTGTATTGAGAAGTGAAGGCAGGCTCACTTACCGTGCGAAGATAGTTCTCAATTAATCTGCACTAAGTCAATTATTTGCCGCTTTCGAAGTTGCCGGTTCCGATCAACTCGTCGTATAATTCGCCTTTCTGCCGGTGGTACACCAGTATGGTATAAGTATTTCGGGTTTCGGAGTGGTTTCCTTCAACCCAGGTAACATCACCGGTTTTGGCATTGTTGGGCAACATCACATACATGTAATTGTAATAACCTTGTTTGAAAAGGATGCTGGCTTCGTATGCCTTTTTTCGGAAATTGTATTCCATTTTATTTTCGGGGGTATATTGCCAGCCATTGAAACCACCTGCAACATATAGGTTTCCCTCAAGGATCGGCGCTTCAAAAGGCAGGAAAAACTTAACCAGCGCATATTCACCTGAGGTTTCCACGGTACCATCATCGGTGGTTTTAAGCAGAAATTTTCCATTGATGTCGTCGTCGAGTGCATATTCTTTAAACGTCCGTTTTTCACTTTCCCATAGTTGCACATCAAACACAGTATCATTTGGCGTGATCTGTCGTACTTTTTCCGAAATCAGTTTTACACTTCTCAGGTCGAACCGCCTGAATTCATTCCCGCCATCGAACAGGTTGGTGCCGTTATCAAAGTTATAATCGAGTATCTCGTTCCGTACCATATAAGGTTTCAGGTTGGTAAGGGCATTATCCCAGCGCCAGTTCTGGAGCACAACCACTTTTATATCCTGGTAAGGGGCATCGATGCGGGTACCCATTGTATTAACCGAAAAATCAACCTCCTGTTTGGTGTCATAATCTTCGCTGGTGCCGGCACGGCCGATGTGGGCGGTGATGGTGACCCTGGGATCAACTACCATAAATCGCCGGGTAAAAGCCATTATTTCGTTCCCTTTGGCATCGCGCGAAAAAACCGATAATATATAATTGCCTGACTTTTTGATGATAAACCTGTCGCTTGGAAAAGTGAACCCATAGTGAGAGTAAACCATTCGTGTATTGAAAGAAGGATCATAATTTTCGACCTGTTCTTCTTCGAGGCCTTCGAGGTATTCGTTTAACAGCAACTCCGATTTGTTCCAGCCCGAGGTACAATGCTGAATACGGTAATAGTATTGCTTAAATCCACCTTGTAAATCATCGAATCCAACCAAAAATCGTTCGTTTGTGTTCAGTGTGATTACCGGATCGGCCAATTCGAACCCAACCTGTGAAAGTACTACCGATTTAATGTATTTCTGGTAAATGAAGTCGTCGTTCCGAAGGTAATCCGTTTTATAATAATCAGTGGTATCTGCTATTGCAATGCCTGGCCTCCCGAATGCAGAACCATTATGGAACTCCAGGAAAGTAAAAAATACACAGGCAGCTAAAATCTTTAATCTCATATAGTTCTCAGTATCAGAAACACGTTTGCAAATGTAGTTTTTTACACAATCACTTAGCTGATAACACAAATGATGCCGGATTTATTATTCAGGACCTTCATGAAAATGAAGAATCACGGTTTAAACCAGGAAAATTTCGAGAATGCCCTTTTGGTCTTAATAATCACTGAGAGAATGATTACAGTACGCCGGGTTCCTTTGGCGATTAAATAAGGATTTGTGGGACCTACTCCGGGAAAAATGTGTACTTTTATCCTTGTGGTTTTAGGATTGTCTAGATAAAATCATGTGGAAAGTTAGCCATGCTGGCTGATTTTTGAAACTATTGTGTCAGCAATGTAGGTTACGGAATCAGGAGATTTGCTGCTGCATGCAATTATGTGTAAACATTGTAAAATATTTGTAATGAACCGGATAAAATATATAACCTCCCGAAATCTGATTAATTTATCGGGATGGCGCACAAAAAGGAAAATTATTGTCATTCAGAGCGATGATTGGGGGAGCATACGCATGCCCTCCGGAGAGGTTTACCAAAAACTACTCGATTCCGGGATCCCGGTTGATAATTGCCCATATAACAGGTACGATGCACTGGAATCGGAAGAAGATCTGGAAAAACTCTACGCTGTACTTACAAAACATAAAGATATACATGGTTCATTCCCGGTTATAACGGCAAATTGTGTAGTTGCTAATCCTGATTTTGATAAAATAAGGGAGTCCGGATTCAAGGAGTACTATTATGAGTTATATCCTGAAACGCTGAAAAGATATCCCAACCGTCAAAAAACATTCGACTTGTGGAAAGAAGGGATTTCAAATCAAATTATATTTCCCCAATTTCATGGCAGAGAGCATGTGAATATAAAATTCTGGCTCAATCGGCTTATTGAAGGGGATCAGATTTTCAGAAAAGCATTTGATTTAGGTTTGTGGGGATTGGGGCCAAATGTGGTTAGTGGATACAATTTTAATATCCAGGCGGCATTCGACTGTGAAGAAAAACCGGAGTTAGAACACCATAAGCAGATTTTAGCTGACGGACTCAACGTATTCAGCGAATTATTCGGATTCAGGTCAGCAAGTTTTATTGCGAATAATTTTGTGTGGGACACCGAACTGGATGATGTACTTGCCAGCAATGGAGTTTCAATACTGCAGGGCATGAAAAAACAATACCTGCCCGCGTATTATGGGAAACATCGCAGTTCGGTCGGGCACAGGACAGGAGAAATAAATAAAAGCGGACAATTGTACATGGTACGGAACTGTTTTTTCGAACCATCCCTGATCCCGGGAGACCCGGTCCGGTTTTGTTTATCCGATATCCAAAACGCATTTGCATGGCACAAACCAGCAATTATAACTTCCCACAGGCTGAATTTTACGGGAGGAATTGTTCCTTCCAACCGGGATAATAACCTGGAAGCATTTGATAAACTTTTGATGAATATTACAAGGAAATGGCCTGATGCTGAATTTATGACAACGGTTCAGCTGGACGAACTCATCAGGCAGGTATCGCCTTCGCAGAGGATTTGATTGTAGCAATATTTACATCCAAACGGTAAGATTCTTCGGAAATTCCTGTTTAAGAGGTTTGTGATAAACACTTTCGGGCTATTTTTTTTTCAGTTTTAAAATTATGCTTCCGGGATTGTAGGTAGTAAACCGGGATTATCCGGGAAGCACTGATTCATGATATGAAACGGGTAAATTTTATCGTCCAGGTTCTTGCCCTGATTATTGATAGTCATCGCTTCTTTTGATCGTGCCGAAGTAGCGGAAAAGCGTAAATGCTGACCTATCCGTGGTCTTATTTAAAGTCAGATATATTATATGAATTTGGATTTCTATATTTGTCGAAATTTGTACATTTACAAATTCATTCCCAAAATCCAGATTATACCCGCGTATTATGGCCCAAACCATAAAAATTAAAAACGGTCTCAACATTAAGTTGATCGGAGAGGCCCGAAAAGAGATTTGCAGTATTGAAACTGAGCATTTTGCCGTAAAACCTACCGACTTTATTGGCGTATTGCCCAGGTTGCTTGTAAATGAAGGGGATATTGTAAAGGCCGGAACTCCCTTGTTTACTGATAAATACCGCGAAAATATCATTTTTACTTCGCCCGTGAGCGGAGTAATTGAGCAGGTATGCCGGGGCGAAAAAAGGCTTCTGGAAGAGATCAGGATAAAAGCATCGGCTGAAATTGTTTCCGAAAACTTTGGTGTTGATGATCCCCGCGTAACCGATCGTTCAGCTATCATAGATAAATTACTGAAAAGCGGCACCTGGCCTGTGATCCGGCAAAGACCGTACAGTACCATTGCAAATCCCGATGATACTCCAAAGGCTGTTTACGTTTCGGGTTTTGATACTGCACCGCTGGCACCCGATAATACTTTTATCATCAGTCAAAATCCCGCCGATTTCCAGGTAGGAATTGATGTACTTGCCCGGCTCTCGGGAAAGCCTGTACAACTGGGTGTTCAGGCAGGGGAAACTCAGTTTCCTGAGCTTGATAATGTGGTTGTTACCAGGTATGCAGGGCCTCATCCTGCCGGTAATGTGGGTATTCAGATTCACAAAACCAATCCCATCAATAAAGGTGAAATTGTCTGGATAGTAAACCCGCAGGATGTCATCATTATCGGGCGGCTCTTCTCCCGGGGGGTGCTCGATACCTCTGTGATTATCTCATTTTGTGGTTCAGAAGTTATATCTCCTGCCTATTACAAAACCCGAAAAGGAGTTTCAGTAAGTGCATTTGCACATGGAAATGTGAAGGGCGGGCCATTGCGCTTTATCAGCGGTAACGTACTTACCGGTGCGCGCATTAAGCCCGATGGCTATCTTGGCTTTTACCACAGCCAGTTTACGATGATCCCCGAAGGAAATTACCATGAATTTTTTGGCTGGGCCCTGCCGGGATTAAATAAGTTTAGCTTCTCAAAATCCTTCTTTTCATTGCTTACTCCCAACCGCAAATACCGGTTAAACACCAACTATAACGGGGGCGAACGCGCTTATGTTATTACCGGGATGTACGAAAAGGTTTTTCCTATGGACATTTACCCCATGCAACTGATTAAAGCATGTTTGGCCGGAAACATTGAACTGATGGAAAAACTGGGGATTTACGAAGTGGATGAAGAGGATTTTGCCCTCGTCGAATTTATTGACACTTCCAAAACCGAAATTCAGCAAATTATCCGCAACGGACTCGATTTAATCAGGAAAGAAATGAGCTGATCTGAAAAGAAGTTGAAGATGTTGGCAGGTGAAAAACTAACAGATGGAGAAATCGGAACATACCAGATTCCCCGGAACATTTGAACCAATAACCAACTCATCAGCCTTGGTTCGGTTTGCAATAAATTGTGGAGTGAAATCCAAAAAGAAAGACGTAATCCTGAAACTTCAATGCCTAGCCTGCAGACGTGCCGGTTTCATACCATTATGACCCGGCGTTTATCGAACAAAACAAAACCTAAAAATACAGGAATAATAAATGAAAGCATTACGCAATTACCTGGATAAGATAAAGCCGCATTTCAGGGAAGGCGGGAAATTTGAGAAACTGCATTCAACCTTCGATGCGTTCGAAACTTTCCTTTTTGTGCCCGATAAAACTACAGTCAAGGGCAGCCATATCCGCGATGCCATTGATATGAAGCGCACCATGTCGGTAGTTATTGTAGCCATGTTGCCGGCCTTATTCTTTGGAATCTGGAATACCGGCTATCAGCATTTTCTTTCAACAGGGCAACAGGCCGGGTTCTGGCAGATAATAGGCTATGGTTTGCAAAAGGTTATACCAATTGTTGCCGTTTCGTATATCGCAGGACTTGGGGTTGAATTTGTATTTGCGCAAATCCGTAAGCACGAAGTTAATGAAGGGTACCTGGTATCGGGCATGTTAATCCCACTGGTAATGCCGGTTGATATACCCCTTTGGATGGTAGCCGTTGCCAGTATTTTTGCCGTGATAATCGGTAAGGAGGTGTTTGGGGGCACAGGTATGAATGTTTTTAATCCCGCTTTGCTGGCAAGAGCATTTATATTTTTTGCCTACCCGGCTAAAATTACAGGCGATACCATTTGGATTGGAGGTCTGAGCAAGGGCCAGGGCGTCGTCGATGGTTTTTCGGGAGCAACTCCGTTATCGAAAGCAGCTGCCGGGGCTATCGAACAGATCCCGTCGTTGCACGACCTGTTTTTTGGTTTTATACCAGGCTCAATTGGCGAAACTTCGAAACTGGCCATCTTAATAGGTGCTTTGATTCTGATAATTACAGGTATAGGAAGCTGGCGCATTATGCTTTCCGGTTTGTTGGGTGGCATAAGTATATCCTTGATATTTAATGCTTTTGCCGCTAATTCGTATATGACTTTAAGCCCGCTTACCCAAATGCTGATGGGAAGTTTCCTTTTCGGAATGGTGTACATGGCCACCGACCCGGTTACCGCAGCTCAAACCAACAGGGGCAAATGGATTTATGGCTTCCTGGCCGGTTTTTTTGCCATTATGATCCGCGTGTTTAATCCCGCCTATCCCGAAGGAACCATGCTGGCAATATTACTGATGAACGCTTTTGCCCCGCTGATTGATCATTTTGTAGTGGAAGCAAATATCAGGAAACGACTGAAAAGATCCGCAACCGTTGTTAAATCTTAAAACCCGGTAAGTATGCAGCATAGTAACAAATATATTTTTATCTACTCGGTTGTGATGGTGGTTGTGATTGCTGTTTCGCTCACCATTGTTGCAGTTACATTAAAACCTTTCCAGGACGACAATATACGCATTGAAAAAATGCAGAATATTCTTGCATCGGTTAATGTTCCCATTACCGAGATTCCTAAAAAAAAGGTGCCTGAGGTGTATGCCGGATTTATTAAAACGGCCATTGGAATTAATAATTCAGGCGAAGTAATTGAACGCGACCCGGCTAAAGTTTTTGCCATTGAACTGAGTAACGAATTGAAAAAACCGGTTGCCAGACAAATCTTGCCGGTTTTTATTTCTGTACTCAAAACAGGCGATAGCATTTTTGTTGTGCCTCTCAGGGGAAAAGGTCTCTGGGGGCCGGTTTGGGGATACATTTCCTTTAAAAATGACTTTAATACCGTGTATGGGGTGATTTTCGATCACAAGGGGGAAACACCCGGGCTGGGAGCAGAAATTAACCAGGATTGGTTTATGAAACCGTTTATAGGTAAACAGATTTTTACCGCTGATGGTAGCCTGGTGTCGATTGCTGTTGTAAAAGGAGGGGCAAAACCCGGCGATCTGCATGGTGTTGATGCCATTTCAGGTGGCACCATCACCAGTAAAGGAGTACAGAAAATGCTCTTCGATAACCTGACCAATTATGAAGCGTACTTTAAAAAACACATGAAATAGCCATGGTTGGATTAAATCACCAGCCGAAAATGATATTATGGCGTATTCCATGTGACCTTTAAAAAACAAATTAATACCACATGAAAAAATGAGCGATCCGAATATTACCAGAGAGAGAGAACCCATATTCTCAGCCAAAATTTTAAAGCTGCTCAAAAATCCCTTTAACCTCGAAAATCCAATTACGGTACAGGTATTGGGTATATGTTCAGCTCTTGCAGTAACTGTTCAGCTCAAACCGGCTATTGTTATGGCTTTATCGGTTACCATTGTTACAGCTTTTTCGAACCTGATTATTTCAGCACTGCGAAACACGATTCCGTCGCGTATACGCATCATCGTGCAACTTGCCGTGGTAGCAGCATTGGTTATTATTGTCGACCAGTTGCTGAAAGCTTTTGTTTACGATGTAAGTAAAAAGCTTTCTGTTTTTGTTGGGTTAATTATTACAAACTGCATTCTGATGGGTCGTCTGGAGGCTTTTGCAATGGGGAATAAGCCCTGGCCCTCTTTCGTTGACGGAATAGGAAACGGGCTGGGTTATGGCCTTATACTGGTAATTGTGGCCTTTGTGCGCGAATTGCTTGGATCGGGGAAAATTTTCGGTATTCCGGTAATTCCCAGGATATTTTACCAGTGGGGTTACATGGATAACGGGCTGATGATTTTACCACCAATGGCCCTGATCACCATTGGCATTATCATTTGGGTACAGCGAAGCCGGACCAGGGAATTGCAGGAATAATAACCCGGGTCTGCTATTTTGCTTACTCCTCTGAGAGATAAAACCATTTTACTAAAATCTTTTGACTTAAGAAATCAGATATGGATAATTTATTTAACCTGTTTGTACGAAGCGTCTTTATCGATAATATGATATTTGCGTATTTCCTGGGGATGTGCTCGTACCTGGCAGTTTCAAAAACCGTTAAAACCTCTATAGGTCTGGGTGCAGCTGTGATATTTGTGCTTGTAGTAACCGCACCGGTCAACTGGTTAGTCGATCACTACCTGTTAAAATCCGGAGCCCTGGCATGGCTTAGCCCGCAACTGGCTGATCTCGACCTCAGTTACCTCAGTTTTATCATTTTTATCGCAGTAATAGCAGCTATCGTCCAGCTGGTCGAAATGGTTGTCGAAAAATTCTCTCCTTCCCTGTACAATGCATTGGGTATTTTCCTGCCACTGATTGCAGTGAATTGTGCTATACTGGGGGTGGCTTTATTTGTTCAGGAACGCGAATACACTTCCATCAGCGAAGTTACCGTATATGCTTTTGGTTCAGGTGTTGGCTGGTTCCTGGCCATTGCAACGTTGGCCGCAGTACGCGAAAAAATCACCTATTCCAATGTTCCAAAACCCTTGCGCGGGCTGGGAATAACTTTCATAATCACAGGTCTCATGGCTATTGCTTTTATGAGTTTCATGGGAATAAAAATCTAACGCTTTACTCATCTTTATGATACTTTCTGCATTCTTATTTTTGGGAACATTAGCTTTACCCTTAATTGTGGGAACGCTTATTTTCCTTATCGTAATCATAACACTGGTCATGATGTTGCTTTACGCGAAAGCCAAACTGTCACCATCAGGACCTGTAATCATTACAATAAATGGTGAAAAGGAACTATCGGCAAACGGTGGTTCAAGCCTGCTTTCAACCTTGTCCGAATCCAGGCTTTTTCTGCCTTCAGCCTGTGGCGGTGGTGGAACCTGCGGAATGTGCAAATGTCAGGTAATAGAAGGCGGCGGCTCCATTCTGCCTACCGAAGTAGGTTTTTTCACCCGCAAACAGATTCAGGATAACTGGCGTTTGGGATGCCAGGTTAAAGTTCGCGAAAGCCTTAAAATTGAAATTCCGAAAGAAATTTTCGGGATTAAAAAATGGGAATGCGAGGTGATTTCGAACCGAAATGTAGCAACCTTTATTAAAGAGTTTGTGGTTAAACTTCCTGATGGCGAAGATCTTGATTTTGTGAGCGGCGGTTATATACAGATTGACGTACCTAAGATTGAAATTGACTTCCGGAATATGGATGTTGAACCGGAATATCGGGGCGACTGGGATGCATTGAAGATGTGGGACCTAAAAATGAAAAATCCTGAACCGGTGTATCGTGCGTATTCCATGGCTAACCATCCCGCCGAAGGAAATATTGTTAAACTCAACATCCGCATAGCCACACCACCGTGGGATCGGTCGAAAAATCAATTCCAGCCTGTGAACCCGGGTGTCTGCTCTTCGTTTATTTTTTCGCGCAAGCCTGGCGATAAAGTGATGGTAAGTGGTCCTTATGGAGAATTTGCCGTGAAGAATACCGACAGGGAAATGATTTTCATAGGCGGAGGTGCCGGTATGGCCCCGCTTCGCTCTATGATATTCGACCAGTTTCTCACAAAAAAAACAACCCGAAAAACCAGTTACTGGTATGGTGCACGTTCGTTGCGCGAAGTATTTTACGAAAACGAATTCAGGGATATAGAGGCAAAAAATTCAAATTTCAACTTTAACCTTGCACTCAGCGAACCTTTAAAAGAAGATAACTGGACAGGATATACCGGGTTTATTCACCAGGTTGTACTCGAAAATTACCTGGGCAAACATCAGGCTCCCGAAGATATTGAATACTATCTCTGTGGCCCGCCCATGATGAATTCGGCAGTGTTGAATATGCTTGATCAGTTGGGCGTTCCGCCCGAAAATATAGCCCTCGACGATTTTGGAGGATAATGTTACCAGGCCGGCTGTACAGCCGGCTTTTTTCATTATTTTCGCTACTGAATCCGGGTTTGCTAACTCCTTTCTTAAATTATTGATAATGAACAGATTCATGTCCAGAATTTATTTTTCGGTTTTTCTTTTTTTGCTTCTGCTGGTTTCGTGCCGGCAACGCAAAGAGCCTGTGCTTGTTAAGTTTGGCGGCGAAACACAGGGCACTTATTACGCCATAACGTATTATGCTGACGACAGCGCGAATTATAAACCATCAATTGATTCGTTGTTGCGGAGATTCGATTCAACGGCTTCAACCTATAAGCCGAATTCCATCATTTCACGAATGAATAACAATGATAAGGATGTACGCGCTGATAAAATGTTTACTACTATTTTTCAAAAATCGATGGAGGTTTCAGAAAAAACTTTCGGGGCTTTTGATATCACGGTAGGTCCTCTTGTTTCGGCATGGGGTTTTGGCCAGCAGGACCGTACAAAAATGAACCAGCATAAGATAGATAGCATCCTTCAATTCGTTGGTTTTCATAAAGTGATGCTCGACAACGGAAAACTAATAAAAACCGATCCACGTATCCGTATCGATTTCAATGCCATTGCCCAGGGCTATGCCGTTGATGTGGTGGCTGCATTTCTCGATTCGAAAGGCATTCAGTCGTACCTGGTTGATATCGGAGGCGAGGTGTTGGCAAGACGTACCAAACCAGGTGGCGAGAAATGGAATGTAGCCATCGAAGTGCCTTCAAAAAATGCCGACGATCCGAAAATTATACAGGAAGTACTTGCATTGCAGGATGTGGCTATTTCCACTTCGGGAAGCTATCGTAAATATTTTGAAGAAAACGGCAAGCGTTACTCACACGAAATAGATCCGGCAAAGGGTTACCCGGTTTCGCATACCACGCTCAGCGTTTCGGTGTTGGCCAATGATTGCATGACTGCCGATGCCTATGCTACTGCTTTTATGGTGATGGGCGTTGAAAAAGGGAAAGAGTTCCTGAAACAACATCCCAAAATTGATGCATATTTTATCTATACGGCCCCGGATGGCAGCAACCAAACGTACTATACTAAAGGATTTCAAAAACTTTTAAAAAGGAACAAATAACGACTGACAGCCATTAAAATCATTTTTAACCAGCACTTTCTATTTATGAAAAAACTTTTTCTCCTGATGCTGACAATTGCAGTTGTTTCGGCAGTAGCTCAAAACAACAAAATCAACTTAATTCCCCAGCCTGTCAGCATGCAACCGGGCAGTGGCAGTTTCGTTTTAACAAAATCGGCAAAAGTTACCTACAACAAGCCCGAGGGCCGGAATGTAGCCGAAATGCTGGTTCAAAAACTGAACATGGCAACTGCTTTTGCACTTAAAACATCGCAGGGAACTAAAGGAACCATACAATTGATCCTAAATACCAACCCCGATCAACAACTGGGCAACGAAGGTTATACCTTGCATGCTACTTCTAAAAACATAACGATATCTGCAAACCAGCCTGCCGGTCTTTTTTATGGCATGCAAACCCTGCTGCAGCTGTTACCCAAAGAGATAGAAAGCAAG
>CALCJE010000146.1 GCA_937965665.1 uncultured Bacteroidales bacterium | reverse complement strand
CACAAAAAGTATTTTCCAGGTACTTGTTATGCTGCCGTCGGGGTTGGTAACAAACACCAGGTACACGCCGGTATTCACCTTGCGACCTTCGAGGTTATTGCCATCCCATATCACCTGTCCGCCCTGCGCCTGGGTTTCCCACACCAACGCTCCCGAAACATCGGTAATTTTTATATTCGAATCCGTGATCAGGTTGCTGATAAAAATAGGTCCCTGGTAACCCGGCCTTACAGGATTGGGGTAAATAAAAAGCGAATCGAGGGTTTGTTGGGCTTCAACCTTATAATCCTGGTACGAAACAATGCCCTGTGAGGTTCCGAAATAAATGGTTCCGTTTGACGATATTCTGATAGATTGTATGGTATTCGACAGCAACGGGCTGTTGGCTTCAGTAAAATGCATCAGTTCCTTACCCCCGTCGGCCGACATCAGGAAAACGCCTGCTTTCTCGGTTCCTATCCATTTTTCGTTATTGCCGTTTATGGCCATAGCTGTAATCAGTTCGGTTCCAAGCAGGTCGTGTAAATAACCTCCTTCCTCAACCTGAACCACTTCGGCATCGAAGTTTCCGCCTGTAAATACATTACCGGGCGAAATAATTCTAGATACTCCCTGGTCGGATCCCAGCCAGAGTTCGCCATTGCGATCAACAACCATGCAGGTTACAGCCGTGCCGATGAGTTTGCCATTGCCTGTAGCGCTGGTGAGTTTCCTCATTTTATCGTCGGCAGTATTATCGAGGGTATTGTTATCATTAAAAACAAATAAACCCAGGTCGCGGCAATGCATCCATTTCTGGTTATCGTGATCAATAACTATTCCGCCCACATCGGGTGTATTGCCCAGGGCAGCCAGGTTATACGATTTCCATTCGCCTGTGGATTTACGCACGGACAAAATATTCGGAACGCCTGAATTGGTTACCCATAGATTTTTATTCTGGTCGAAAGCAACTCCGCCTATGCGGACATATCCGAAACCATAGCCTGTAATGTATTGTAACGAACTGTTTTCGGGGGTGTACACCTTCTTCAGCTCATTATTATCAAATTCAAGCACACCATAACCCCAGGTACCCAGGAAGGCATGGTTGCCATCAGTAGGATCGGCAGCCACACACAATACATCCCGGTAATCGGCCATTGCTGGTACGTTGTTACGGTTGAAGTTATTCCAGGTTTTGCTGTCGAAGGTATAAGCCTGTGCAAACTTGTATATGCCGACAAACGAGGCATTGCGACCGCCGGGAACCGCCCACAACTGTCGCCCGCTTATATCCATGGCAGCAACATCAATGGATACAGGCCCATCGAACAAATACTGTGTTCCCATACCATTGTTGCTCAGGCTCCACATGCCCTGTTCATTGTCGGCTACCCAAAGTTTGCCGTCCTTATCAATAAGGGCATCACTTGCATGCATGTTAACACCCGGAGCATAGGTTTCATAAAATGCTTCGTCTGAGCCATCGGGTTTATAGGTTCGTACATGGTACACATTACCCACAACAAGCCTTTCGCCGCAAACACGCATCGATGTACGGTTTGCCGGATCGTCGGGCCGGAATTTAACCCAGCTGTTCCCATCTTTTACAAACATGGAATCGCCATCCCATTTCCCGGTTGTTTTATTGGTATAAATGCGCCCCGAAAATGAAGCAACGAAGTTAAAGTTATCACCCGGCCCGCTGATAGACTTTTCCTGGATCCAGTTTACATAATAGGCCAGGTTGGTGTTAGCCAATGCAGCATAAATTCCCTTCTCGGTAGCTGCATAAAATTTGTTATCGGGCGTATGAAAGGTCAGCGCTTTTACGTTGATCTGCGAACCTGAAGGCCCGATGTAATATGTATCTTTAATTTCGGCCTTTTCAAGATCAAGCACCACGATGCCGAAACCACAGGCAAGGTAGGCCAGTTTGTCAATTACCAGTATGCTGTTGATGGTTTTATTCCCTTGTATCTGCTTTCGCTTGATATCAGGGATATTTACCACATCCGATCCTTTTACCAGGTCGATATTGGTATTTGAATAAGCAACCACCAGGGTATTAAGCTTACTGCAAAATGCAATGCTGCTGATGCCAATATCCGAAAGTCCGCCTGTGGTTACTTTGTTGAGCCGGTTGAGGCTATTGTCGGTTTTATCGAAATATACAAGGCTGTATGGTGTTGCAGCAAAAACCTGGTTGTTGGCTTCGGCAACAGCAACGCATTGTTTGTAAGGCAGGTGGTCGAGCCATTGATTATAGCCAACGGTTTGTGCCTCAACATTAAATATCAATGATACCAGTACAATAAACACCAATAATCTTCGGCTGGGAAACTTCATAAGTTGTATTAAAAACTGCATGCTAATTAATAACTGTTCAACGCTGCTTTTAGTATTCACGCTGTTGGATTACGCTCAAAAAAAACGTTCTGATCCTTACAGGAATGACAGTGTAAGGTATTTGTAGTAAATGCCGGTGTATTTCAATAATACCAGGCTTTGTACTTAAGCTGTATTGAATGAACCTGTTTGCGATTAACAGCTTCCATCCAAAATTAAGAAAATATTACAACACCCGGGTATTAAAAAAATACAGCTATGGTTAATAAGCTGGCTTTAAGCCAGATAGCCACAAACTGTTAAAAAATGCAAAAACAAAGAGATCGCATTTTTAAAAAATTTATTACCTTCACATCCCAAAAACCAAGAAGACCTGTATTAATAAATTGAAAATCATTACCTTGTTAATGATAAACAGTTATTTTACAGGGCTTAATAACTGTTTGAATAAAAAACCTTTACCAAGTAAATGATTCACTATTCTGATTTTGCCATAGTTGAAGGCCTCCGGCTCAATAGTGATTTTATCATTCGCTATGTGTATAAGGAATTTTTTCCCACCATCAAGTACCTGATCAAGAACAATGCAGGCCTCGAAGAGGATGCTGAAGATGTATTTCAGGAAGCATTACTGGTAATTTTAACAAAAATAAAAGACGATAATTTCGAGCTAAGTTCTTCATTCATCACATATTTATATTCAATCAGTAAAAACATCTGGCTGCAGCGACTGAAACGTAAACGCATGACCAGTAAAAACCAGGATGAGCTTACGCGCTATCTCGATACCCCTGAAATAGGGCTGGAAGTACACCTTGAGTATGAAGAAAAATACCAGTCGTTTGTACGTCAATTTGAGAACCTGAGTGAGGACTGCCAGCGATTGCTGAAATTGTTCCTTACAAAAATGTCAGCCAAAGAAATTGCTGAAAATATGGGCTATAAATCAGAATTTTACGCCAAAACCAAGAAATATCTCTGCAAGGAAGCATTGAAGAAACTGGTTGAGAATGATCCTGAACTCAAAGGAATAGTAGGGTAAGCCCACACAACAACACCCTGAAAGCACCAAGCAGGAGAAAATGATTTCAGCATACAAATCGGGAATAATACAAATAGGCAATCTGCCTCTCGGAGGACATTACCCCATCAGGGTACAGTCCATGACCAATACGAACACCAACGATATTGAAGCTACAGTAGCACAAACCATACGCCTGGCCGAAGCCGGCTGCGAGATGGTTCGTATTACTGCCCAGGGAATTACCGAAGCCCAAAACCTGGCGCTGATCCGCAAAAACCTGCATGCCAGGGGTATAAAAATTCCACTTATTGCCGATATACACTTCAACCCGCATGCTGCCGAGGTAGCTGCCGCCATTGTTGAAAAAGTAAGGATAAACCCCGGAAACTATACCGACAAACACGAATCGAAACAAGCCTTGTCAGCGAGGGAATATGATGAAGAACTTGAACGCATTGCCCAACGACTTCGCCCATTGCTGAATATTTGCAGGCAAAACGGAACAGCTATACGCATTGGCACCAATCATGGGTCGCTGAGCAGCCGCATCATGGACCGCTATGGCGATACCCCCGAAGGCATGGTTGAAAGCGCGCTCGAATTTGGCAGGATCTGTCGCGATGAAGGCTTCAGTAAGGTAGTATTCTCCATGAAATCGAGTAATGTTCGGGTGATGGTTCAATCCACCCGGCTTCTGGCGCAAAAAATGCAATCGGAAGGCATGAATTTCCCGATTCACCTGGGTGTTACCGAAGCCGGCGATGGCGAAGATGGCATTATTAAATCAGCGGCAGGCATCGGCACCCTGCTCGAAGAAGGCATTGGCGACACTATTCGTGTTTCACTCACCGGTGCTCCAGAAATAGAAATTCCGGTAGCACTGGCAATAACCGCATGTTACAACAGTTCCCGAAACCAGGGATTAACCCATAAACCTGTTACAACAACGCAGGTAAATGCATGGCAGAACAGGAACAGCACTGCAGCAGCAGGCATTGGAGGGAATTATCCTGTAGGTGTTATAACTGAAATAAATGGAAACAAATGCCTGGTGGATGAAAATTTATCGGCATCAGATCCGTTGCCGGCACATGCCTTTCAATTTCTTGACACCATCGAAGGCAGTGCTGCCACAATGCGCAACCTGCTCGAAAACCTTGACCCTGCAGAAAACCGCCCCCTTATACTCAAAAACACTTACCAAACCACTGACTTACTTCGTTTCCAGGTTGATAGCGCCATTGATTTTGGCAGCCTGCTGATTGATGGCATCGGTGATTGCATTTGGCCGGTTGCCACCGGAATAGATGCGAAAACCGTTTATCATACTGCATTTGCATTGCTCCAGGCAACACGGGCCCGGATTACCCGCACCGAGTTTATCTCCTGCCCTTCCTGTGGCCGCACCCTGTTTGATATCGAAAAAACATTACAGCAGGTGAAGTCAGAAACACATCACCTGAAAGGACTGAAAATTGCGGTTATGGGTTGCATTGTGAACGGGCCCGGCGAAATGGCTGATGCCGATTACGGATACGTTGGAGCCGGAGCCGGAAAAGTTTCGCTGTATAAAGGAAAAAATGTAATTTACAAAAATATACCGGAAACCGAAGCCATTCCTTTGCTGGTGCAGTTAATCAAAGATTCGGGTGACTGGGTGGAAGTACCCGGGGCTGAACTTAAATAGGATATCTATTTGATGGAAAGGTTTGAGTTATAAAGTTCCGGGTTCCGGGTTCCAGGGCTTAAATTACCTGCGCCCAATTCAACGTCAAAAATCGTTTAGCAGCGCGCATCACCTTAATCCATTTTTGCTGGTCCATCCATTTAATTTTTGAAACCCAGAGGGGTGCCAGGGAATTTACTATTTCAGCCCGCTAACCACATTCAGGCTTTGAGGCAGGATGTTGAACACAAATGGAGTATGTCCCAGTGATTCGCCATCGGCTTCCATAAACATAGGCGGATCTGAATGAATAATAATTTTCGACGAACGGAAAGTGCTCACTTCGGGCAATCGCGTAAAGCTGCCATCGAACAGTTTTATCACGTTGCGGATTATTTTAAACTTCCCGATGGGCTTGATAAGTGTTAGATCGAACAATCCATCATCGGGTAAAGCACCGGGAGCCTGTTTCATTCCGCCGCCGTTGTACTGGCAGATGCCCACGCTCATGCTGAAAATATCAGAAATCACTTTTTCGTTATCGAGCAAAATGGTCACTTTGGTGCTGGTATAAACAAATAAACTGGACAGGATATTTACAAAATACGACATGGGATTTCCTTTGCCCCTATCCTTTTGCAGGTTGGTTTTGTTGGCAACCAGTGCATCGAAACCCATACCTGCCATATTTATAAAATAGCGGGTTTGTTCGGAGCCATCTGTTGAAATATACTTGATAGCACCGGTATCCTGCGAAAATATCCTGTGCTTGGTAATCAATTGAATTGCCTGTTTGTAATCGCCGGGAATATTATACATGCGGCACCAGTCGTTACCAGTGCCTACCGGAATCATAGCCAGGGTGATTTTTTGGCTGGGGATATGCGCCTGAGTAAAAATTCCGTTCACCACTTCATTCAGTGTGCCATCACCACCAAC